>NZ_JBIUBL010000009.1:0-207008 GCF_044548015.1 Streptomyces sp. NPDC052236
CAGAGCTCCGCCTGGTGGGGGTCCCCCCAGCGGAGCGAGGGGGAGTGCCCCCACCGCCTTGCGACTGCACGCACCAGACGCCGCAGGGCCCGCCCTACGGGCGGACGGCGCTACTTCAAAACACGCCCTAACCCCCTTTGTCCCGCCTGAGGAGCCCGTGTTGAGCACCACCGACGCCACATCCGAGACCGCGACGGAGTCCGCCGTAGCCGCCGCGGGTTCGCAGCCCGCGCCCGGCGCGCCGCCGCCGCGCGTCCCGCTGATCCGCCGGGCCGCCGCCGAACTGGTCGGCACGGCCGCGCTGGTGGCCGTCGTGGTCGGATCCGGCATCCAGGCCACCGAGCTGAGCCAGGACGTGGGCGTGCAGCTGCTGGCCAACTCCCTCGCCACGGTCTTCGGTCTCGGTGTGCTCATCGTGCTGCTCGGCCCGGTCTCCGGCGCGCACTTCAACCCGGTGGTCACGCTCGCCGAGTGGTGGACCGCCCGGCGCGGCGGCTCGGGTGTCACCGCCCGCGAAGTGCTCTGGTACGTCCCCGCCCAGATCGCCGGGGCGATCGGCGGCGCCGTGCTGGCGAACGCCATGTTCGCCGAGCCGGTGGTGAAATGGTCCACCCACGACCGCTCGGCCGGACACCTGCTGCTCGGCGAGGTCGTCGCCACCGCCGGGCTGATCCTGCTGATCTTCGGGCTCGCCCGCACCGACCGGCTGCACTTCGCACCGGTCGCGGTCGCCTCCTACATCGGCGCCGCCTACTGGTTCACCTCCTCCACCTCCTTCGCCAACCCGGCGGTCACCATCGGCCGCGCCTTCTCCGACACCTTCGCGGGCATCGCCCCCGGATCCGTCCCCGGCTTCATCGGCATGCAGCTGATCGGCGCCGCCCTGGGCCTGGCCCTGGTAGTGCTCATCTTCGGCCGCGGGCGCGACGGCGCGTGAGCCCGGCTGCCCGCAGCACCCAGGTCGCCACCTGCGCCCGCCCCGGCCTGGACTTCGTCATCCTCGACGCCCAGGCCGGCGCGGGCGGCGCCTGGCAGTACGCCTGGGACTCACTGCGCCTGTCCTCCCCGGCCGCGTACTCCTCGCTGCCGGGGCGGCCCATGCCCGTACAGAGCGGCGAAACCTACCCGGACGGGGCCCACGTGGTCGACTACCTCTCCGCGTACGAGCAGCGGTACGAGCTGCCGATCCACCGGCCCGTACGGATCAGCGCGACCGGCACCTGGTGGCGGCCCTTCCGGCCCGCCGTACCCGGCCGGGGCGCGTTTCGCGGCCGTCAGCCGCACACCGTCGAATACCGCGCGCAGCACGACTTTGCGGCGCAGCGCGTCATTGTGGTGGGCGGCGAAAACTCCGGCGCGCAGACCGCCGCCGACCTGGCGTACGACCCGAGTTGACCTGGGTCACCCGGCGCCCGCCCCGCTTTCTCGCCGACGACAGCGACGGCCGCGCCCTCTTCGACGCGGCCACCGCGCGCCGCCGCGTGCTCGACGAAGGCACGACCGACACCGGCGGCGTGGCCCCCTTGGGCGACAACGTCGCCGTACCGCCTGTACGCGAGGCCCGCGATGCCGGACCGCTCAAAGCCCAGCCGATGTTCACCCGCCTTACCTCCGACGGCGCCGAATGGGCAGACGGCAGACGGCAGACGGCAGACGGCAGACGGCACACGCGCCGAGGCGGACGCGGTCATCCGGTGAGCACCGGCTTCCGGCCCGCGCTCTTGCACCTCGCACCGCTCGGGCTGGGGGGCGGGGGTGGCGCGGCCACCTCCCCACCACCGGCACCCGGGCTGCGGACGAGCCGCGCCCGTACCTGCTCGGTCACGGCGACTGGACCGGCCCCGCATCCGCCACCCTCATTGGCGTCGGACGCCCGGCCGCCCGGGACGGGGTCGCGTCAAGCGACTGCATGGCACGGAGCAGCATGCCCTTCACCGCGGGCGCGAACGCCGGCTTCCGCACCCCCTACTGCGGCCGTGACCTGCGGCCGTGACCTGAGCGGCGGGTGAGCGGGGCTTCGCCCGGCTGAAACGGCGGCGGATGTTCCGCAAAGCCCGCTGCGGCAGCAACCGCATTAGCCCCAACAGCCACCGCCGTGCAAACCGTCGAGATCACCTGGCGCTCAAGTGGCGCTCAAGATGAGAAGGGTTCAGTAACAGACGACGTAACCTCTTTGACGAGTCCGTCGGTCTCGATCATTGTAGGCCAGCCTTCTGCGCACGGCGGGCGAGCGGCCGCTGCGGGGTCCGATTACGGTCCCGCCGGCGTTCCGCGGACCAACCGAGCACATGCACACTGATGGGGGAATGTTGGCAAGCCGCGAGTTATGTCGAACCGCATCATGTCGAACTGCACGGAACGGAAGCGCAGGGGAAGGGCCAGGAAGAGCTGGGGGATTCTTGTGTATGACGTGTCGGGACCGTCTCGTAAATGATCTGTTGAGTCTGCCCGCGCTGTACTCCGACTGCGACAGAGGTGCAGGCCCAAACGTAGTGCGGGAGATACGGAAGGTGCCCAGGAGAAGCGCCACTACCGACTTGATGAACCCTGCCGCTGTCGAGATACGATCTGCCATTCGTACGACCTTGGCGTCCTGGGCAGGCTTCGTCGTGGACAAACGCCGACTGGAGCCCCCGGCCCGAGACTTCGCAGCACTCGCTCAATTCCTGTGTCGACATGTTGAGTGGCTGACCCGCCACCCTGCCGCAGGCGATATGGCAGACGAAATCAAAGACCTCACAGTAACCGCACGCAACATTGCTTATCCAAACAGCGTGCGACGAGTACACATCGGCTGCTGTCCCAACGGTGACTGCGACGGTGACTTGGTAGCTCTCATACGCCCTCATGGCGATCTTCTTCCCTCCGAAATCATTTGCACCTTTTCTCCCGGCCACTCGTGGCCGGTCACTTGGTGGACAAAGCTCGCTCGCCAGATACGAAGTCGAGGAGAAAGCGCTTGAATCGCGACACCGTGATGGCCGGTCTGACAGCCAATGACATTGCCAGTGTCTGGCGGATTCCGAAAGGTACTGTATACCGCTATGCCCATATGTACCGATGGCGCCGTTACACCGACGCCGGCCGCGCTTACTACCATTCCGGCGATGTCACAGCCACCTTTGACCAGCTGACTGAGGACGCGCACCAGTCTGCGTCAACGTAACGACCTGCGGTATTGGTCTGGTCGGAAAACCGTTCGGTGGCGCCCGTGCGCGGTGGGTCGGGCCGGCTATGGAAGGGGGGTGCGCGGACGCGGTGCGCGCTCCCTGCGTGCTTACGCGCTGGTCGACTTGCGCGTGACACCTCGGCACCTCCAGCATCTCGACCCGTGGCACGGGGCCGGTGCCACAGGACCGAGGAGGCGTGTGTGGTTGAGGGCTGGGACCCGGAGCGGTTGCTGGACGAGTGGCTCGCGGCACGCACGTACCCGGCGCGGACGCACGAGAACTACCGCCGGGACGGCGGCCGGTGGCTGGCGTCCTGCCGCGAACAGGGCCTGGCCTGGGACAAGGTCGCCGCCCAGCACATCGCCCTGTGGGCGCATCGCCCCGACGGCCCGCGCCGGGCCACCGCCCACCGGATCTCCGCCGTACGGTCCCTCTACGCGTACGCCCTCACCCGCGGCGCGCTCCCGTACAACCCCGCCGAACAGCGGCCCCAGCTCACCAACCCGGCCCAGCTCACCGCCTCCGGCCTGGACCCGCAGCAGATCGCGGCGCTGCTGGCCGCCCTCGACCGCTGGAGCCGTGCCGACTCCCGCCACCCGCTCCGGGACCGCGCCTGCGGCTACCTCCTCATCGGCCTGGCCCTGCGCTCCGCCCAGCTCCTCGACCTCCGTCTCGACGACCTCACCACCGACCGGGGGCGATACGCGGTACGCCTGCCTGACACCCGCGCGGGGGAACGCCTCGTCCCGCTGCATCCGTTGGTACGGCGGGCCGTCGACGCCTACCTCCCGACCCGCGTCGCGCCCCGGGACGCGGCGGGCGGCGGCCTGCTGTTCACCAGTCGTACGGGAGCCCGGCTGCCGCACCGCCATCCGCACGACCTGTTGCGGGCCCTGGCGCGGGCGGGCGGGGTGCTGCGGTGTCCAGCGATCACGGGGGAGAGCGCGGAGACGGGGACGCCGACGGCTGCGGGAACGGCGGTGGAGGGCTGAGCGGCTCCTCCGCCGGTGTTCCCGGTACCGGTACCGGTACCGGTACCGCTGCCGCTGCCGAGCAGGAGCTCCAGCGTGCGACGTGCCTCGTGCCGTCGCTCGGCGGACCGGGCGAAGGCCGATCGGGCCCGTGGCTCGGTCTTTAACTCCCTCAGCCCGCACGCGGTCGTGCCGGAACTCCTGCTGGACGCCGGGCGCCCCGCCGAAGCGATCGCGGCCATCGAGGAAGGCCGCAAGGTCGCCCCGGACAGGTTTCACCGAAGGGCTGGTCACCTGGAACGCCGACGGCACCCCGAACTTCGGCACACCGGTGGCGCTGGGCACCTCGATGCCGGGTCCGTCCGGTGAGACCGCTGCCACACCGACCGCCTACACCTTGGTCAACCGCAACAGCGGCAAGTGCCTGGACGTTGTGGGCGGCAACACGGCCGACGGCACCAACATCGCCCAGTGGAGCTGCAACGGCGGGGCCAATCAGAAATGGCGGATCGAGGGCCTCGGCAACGACACCAGCCGCCTGGTGAACGTCGCCACCGGCAAGGTCATGGACACCGCCAGCTGCTCCACCGCCGACGGTGCCGACATCCAGCAGTGGCCCCGGCTGAACAACAACTGCCAAAAGTACCGCCTGGTGTACACCGCCACCGGTGACTATGTGCGGCTCGTGAACGCCGGCAGCGGCAAGGTCGCGGACGTGGTGAACCGCGGGACCGCCAACGGCACCGACGTACGCCAGTGGACCTGGCTGAACAACAACTGCCGGCAATGGCAGCTGCGCCCCACCGCCTGATCAGCATCTGCATCAGAGCCTCCGGTTCAGCCGCCCGTCGACTCCCGGATCACCACGGAGAAGTGGCTGACGAACTCTTCGCGGTCCACCCCCGGCTCGGGCTGCTCGATCCGCCTGGCCAGCAGGTCGACCGCCCGCTGCGCCATCATGTCGTGGTCCGGGTCGACGGTGGACAGCGAGGGGATGAGGAACTCGCTCTCCTCGACATTGTCAAAACCGATCACCTTGACGTGACCCGGCACCGGTACCCCGGCGTCGGCCAGACCGCGGAGCACACCCATGGCCACGGTGTCCGTCACGCAGAACACGCCGTCGAAGTCGAGCCCGCTCTCCACCATCCCCCGGGCGTGTCGCGCACCCGCGCGCATGGTGAGCGTCTCCATGCTCTGCACGAGGTCGGGGTCCACGGGCAGGCCGGCGCTCCGCAGCGCCTGCTCGTAGCCGGTGAAGCGGAGGCTGGACACATCGACTTCTTCCCCCACCGGCCCGCGCACGATCGCGATGCGTCGGCAGCCGCGCTCGATCAGGTGGCGGGTGGCCGCCCATGACCCGTCGACGTTCGGCATGGCGACATGGTCCACCGGACCGTCGAAGATCCGCTCGCCCAGGATGACCACCGGGTAATCCACCTTGAGCCGCTCGACGTCGGCCGACCCCATACCCACAGTGCTGAGGATGAGCCCGTCATAGAGCCGGTTCCGCGACAGGGACAGCACGTCCAGCTCGTTCTCCCGCGAGGCGCCGGTCTGCTCAATGCTCACCCGGAGGCTGTACCGCTCGGCCGAGGTGATGATGGCGGCGGCCAACTGGCCGTAGTAGGGGCTGCTCACCTCGGGGACGGCGAGACCGACGGTGCCGGTTCGGCCCTTGCGCAGATTGCGGGCCGCCACGTTGACGCGGTAGTCGAGCCGGGCCATCGCGTCGAGGACCTTCTCCCGCGTCGCCCTGCGCACGTTGGGATGATCGTTGATGACGTTCGAGACGGTCATCGCCGAGACTCCGGCCGCCTTCGCGACATCCTGGATCGTTGCCACGTTCGCCCCCGCTCTGCGGTCTCAAGACCCACTCGACACCATTACACCTCAGCCCTGCCTCGGGTACGCGGGGCAGGGCCCCGCCCCGGTCAGTCGGTGGTGTCGGGTGGGGTGAGGCGGTAGAGGGCCGCGCCGTGGGCGGGGAGGCCGGCGCGCACACAATGGCCGTCGTGAGGGATGTCGGTGTGGGTCCACAGCTCTCGGATGCGGTCGTCGGGCCGGGCACCGATGGAGCCGAGCTCCACGGTGAGGTAGGCGAGGCGCCGGACAGGGAGAACACGGCGGCGTGGCGCGCACGCCCGTCGGTGTCGCGGCGGTCCACAGGACGAGGTCCTTCTCGCGGAGGACCTCGCGGTTGTCCCTGCTGTGCCACAGGGCATCGAGCGCTTCGTCGTTGGTGAGCAGCTCGATCGTCTCCGGCAGGCTGGTCGGCAGGTCGCCGCCCATCATCAGCGGGGAGCGGGACATCAGCCACAGTGTCAGCAGGCTGATCTGCTCCGGGCGGGTAAGGGCGCTGAGACGGTCGTCGCCGTTCTCGGCCCCGATACCGGTGCGGCCCAGGGGCAGCATGTGGCGTCCGCCCAGCCGCCCGCGGCGGAGCCGCCCATCGACGCTGCGCTCTGCCACGGGGCCCACCGGGCCCATGCGGGCGAACTGGGCCTCGACGTCCTCCCACCGATCCCACAGGTCGTCGCAGACGCGCCACATGGTCGCGGTCTCCCGCAGGTGGTCGCGGTGGGCGAGGGAAACGTCGGTGCCGGGGGAGAGGCTCAGCTCGATGGGCCGGCCGCTGCGGGCGATGGCCAGGGCGTAGGCGGAGATCTCAGACCGGCCCGGGCAGCCGGTCCTCGACGGGGGAGGCCGGGCGGGCCCGAACCGGCTGGTGGTGTGGGGAGGCGCGGCGCGGACGGTCCGCTCGAAACCGGTGCCGACATCCGCGCCGGTCAGCCGGAGACAGACGGTGACGGGCTCGGACGTCGAGTTGGCGATCTTGACGATCACGTCATCGGCTGAGCTGTCGCGGACGGCCGAGACGGCGAAGACCTCCGGGGCCGCCGGATCGTCCTCCATGTCGTGGATCAGCCAGGCGGGCGAAGAGTCTCCAGTAGCTCCCAGGCGGTCAGAGCGTGCCATTCGGGCCGGTGGGCGGGGCTGTACTCGAAGGACCGGTTCTGCACCAGCTCGGCGTAAAGACCGCCGTCCGCCGTGTGGTTGAGGTCCTCGATGAACACGCCGAACAGATCGGGCGAGATGGCAGTGCCCGGCGCCGCCGCGTCCACCTCGACGACCGTCTCGGCGGATCTCGCGGATTCACTTTCAGCGGTTCCCATCGGTCACAACTCCTCGGTTGGTGCTCGTCAGGGGTGGTGGCGGTGGTCAGGCCAGCGGGGCCTGGACGGTGAGGAACGAGTGGGCCGGCAGCGTCAGGGCCAGGCCCCGGTCGGTGGCCTTCAGGGCGTCGAAGGGGCGCGGGCAGACCGCTTCCGATGTCTGTGGGGTGTTGTGGGCCTGGAGCCCGTCGGCCGTCAGGATGCGGGCGGTCGGCTCACCGATGGAGTGGCCGCGCAGGTCGAGCGTCACCTCGGCGGGGTCCTCGGCGTCGAGGTTGGACAGAGAGATGAGAACGGTGCCGTCCTTGACGCTGGCCGAGACGGACAGAGTGTCCAGTTCGGCGTCCCCCACCGGGCGGCGGGCGTTGTCGGTGTGCAGGTGGACGGAGAGCGAGGCGGCGTCCTGGTGGCCCTTGTTCATCTCGAACACGTGGTAGGTCGGGGTGAGGACCAGCGCGTCGCCGTCGGTGAGGACCATCGCCTGGAGGACGTTGACGGTCTGGGCGATGTTGGCCATGTACAGGCGCTCGGCGTGCTTGTGGAAGATGTCGAAGTGCGTGCTGGCCACGAGTGCGTCGCGCATGGTGTTCTGCTGGTACAGGAAGCCGGGGTTGGTGCCTGGCTCGACGTCCCACCAAGTGCCCCACTCGTCCAGGACCAGGCCGACCTTCCGGCCGGGGTCGTAGCAGTCCATGACCGTGGAGTGGCCGGTGAGGATACGGTCGATCTTCTGGGCGGAGACCATCGTGCGGTAGTAGTCGTCCGTGTCGAAGACGGTGGCGCTGCCCTTTGTCTCCCAGGCGCCGGCCATCGTGTAGTGGTGGACGGAGATCCCCTGGAAGAAGGTGCGCGGGGTGGCCTCGCAGCCGAAGCAGTTGATCTGCTGCATCAGCGTCTGGGTCCACGCGTAGTCCGCGTCGGCCGCGCCCGAGGCGATGCGGTAGAGCTTGTTGTCGCCGTGGTCCCGGCAGTATGTGGCGTACTGCCGGGCCAGGTCGGCGGAGTACTCGGCGCGCATATTGCCGCCGCAGCCCCATGTCTCGTTGCCGATACCCCAGAACTTCACGCGCCAGGGCTCATCGCGGCCGTTGGCCTTGCGCAGCCGCACCATGGGGCTGTCGCCCTCGCGGGTGAGATATTCGACCCACTCGCTCATCTCCTGGACCGTGCCGCTGCCCACGTTGCCGTTGAGGTACGGTTCGGCGCCGAGCAGCTCGCACAGGGCCATGAACTCGTGGGTGCCGAAGTGGTTGTTCTCCTCAACGTTGCCCCAGTGGGTGTTGACCATCCTGGGGCGCTGGTCCCTGGGGCCGATGCCGTCCTTCCAGTGGTACTCGTCGGCGAAACAACCGCCGGGCCAGCGCAGGTTGGGGATGTTCAGGGCACGCAGGGCCTGCACGACGTCGAGGCGGATGCCGCCCTCGTTGGGTATCGGAGAGTCCTCCCCGACCCAGAAGCCGCCGTAGATGCAGCGGCCGAGATGCTCGGCGAAGTGTCCGTAGAGGTGGCGGCTGATCTTCGGACCCTCGATGTCGAGGCTGATGATCGCGGTGGCGGTGGTGGCCACGGATGTACTCCAGGGTTGGTGTGGTGGTGTGGTGGTGTGTGAGCGGTGCGGTGCCGTGCGGCACTGGCACCGGCTTCGGGGCATAGGCCGATGAGACCCGGAGTCGGCGAAGCCGTGCACGTCAAGCTCGGCGTCATGCCCTTCCAAGCAGCTCGTCCAGCGCGGGTTTGTATCGATAAAATTTACCTCGCGTTACGGGCATGTCAAGACGGGTGCGGGGACTATTCCGCCTCCGCCGGTGCCGCGCTCACCGCGACAGCCCAGCCCGGCTGTGCCGCCTCGGTCGAAGACGACGATGACGCCGCGAAGCTGGAGCACCCCAGCGAGACCGTGCCGCTCTCTTACGACGAGTGGCTGGATCTGGGCAAGCGAATGGTCAAGCGCAGGCTCGGCAAGGTGAAGGTGTACGGGTTGAACGCCACGGGACTGGGCGTCTTCTCCCAGTGCATGGGGATGATCGCGTCGGCCGGAGGCAGTCTGTTCGCCGAGGACCTGGCCTCGGGTCGACTTCTCCTCGCCCGAAGTGCTCAAGGCGCTGAAGTGGCACCTGGAGTACGCGCGGGCCGACATCGGCCCCAACGTCGCCAACCCCAACCCGGACGGCTGGGACTGGCCCACCTACCAGGCAGGGCGGAAGGCGATGAGCTGCTCCGGCTACTGGTTCGGCGGAGTGATCGGCGGCGACCCCAAGGCCGCCGAGGTGTCGCGCTCCCCCCAGCCCACTGCGCTGCGAAGGGGATCTCCGGCACCTCGCAGACACCGGCCCCTGCACGGTCCCTACCGGGCTTCGGGAGTCCCGAAGCCCGGTAGGCGGTGGTGCGCCGGCTATGAGTTGAACGGTGTGGCGCCGTCATCGGTGACGAGTCGCCACAGATGGTCGGCGGTGCCGTTGTCGTCCCACTGCAGGGCTGGGGCACCGGCCGCGGTGGAGGCCCCCTGGATGCCCAGGACCAGGCCGCTGTTCTTGTTGACGATCTTGCTGTAGCCGCCGCCGGCGTCCACCAGGGACCAGAGGTGGTCGGACGTGAGGGTGTCCCCCCACTGAAGCGCGGTGGCACCGGCCGTGGTGGAAGCCCCCTGGATGCCGAGCACCTGCCCGCTGTTGTTGTTGAAGATCTTGTAGTAGCCGTTCTCGGCGGGAACGACCTTCCACCGGTGGTTGGCCGTGGTGTTGGCCGCCTGTTGCTGGACAGCGCCTCCGGGGGCGATCGAGGAGCCGACGATGCCGAGCTCCAGGTTGCTGTTCCTGTTGACGATTTTCACGGCCGGTGTCTCCGGGTACCAGGATTCCAGCTCGGTGACGCCGACGAACTTGCCCGCCTGGGGGGTGAAGACGACCCGGAACTGCGAGGTCGTGACGGTCGGGAAGGTCACTTCGTTCGCGTTGTTGGCGATGGGTGTGGCCGGGCTTTTGACCTGGCCGGGAACAGACACCCATGCGCCGTCCTTGAGGTACTGGACGTTGTAGCTCGCCGGGACCCGGATGTTCGCGCCGTCGTCGTAGGTGTAGATCTTGACTTCGTTGATTTTCCGGGGCGCGCCGAAGTCGACGCCGAGGTGTTCGGTGGCGTTCGGTGAGCCGGAGTTGGTCCACCGGTCGTCGGGGATCTTGTCGTAGCGGATCCAGCCGTCGGTGGCCCGCAGCGGGGCGTCGAAGGTGGTGGGCTTACAGCTCTGGCCGCTGTGGCAGTGCGGACCGTTGGAGACGGTGTTGGTGTAGGAGGCGAAGGCCTTCGGGTAAGGCTGGGTGATGGTGCGGCGGAGCCAGTCCTGTTCGGCGGTCAGCGGGTTGGCCGCCACGTTCATCAGCCGCTGCTTCGCCGCTGGGGTCACCGGGGCGGACACGTTCACAGTGGTGTTGCCGACCGTCGCGGACTGGTGGATGCGCACACCGTCCTGGAAGATCTGCAGGCCGCTGCCCTTGCCGTAGTGCGAGCCGTCCCGGTCCCACCGGATCGAGAGGTTGTGCCCGTGGTAGGGCACGTTCTCCACCGCGAAGTAGTCCCAGGTGGACGGGATCAGCGGCTTCAGCACCAGCGTATTGCCGGCCTGGGGCTTGATACCGAGCAGGCCGGAGAGAACCAGGTCGTTGAAGCTGGAGTGGTTGTAGTGCTCGCTGAAGTTGAAGCCGTCGTAGATCCAGTCGCCTGTGTCACCGTTGGCTGCCTCGGCGATGTAGGGCTTGCCGTCCTTGTGCTGCAGCTTGGCGAACTGGCTGAGCATGGTCTGGTAGTTCTGCTTGGTGACGTGGTTCTGCGCCGGGTAGTCCTGGAGCAGGTTTGCCATACCGGTGAGGATCTGGCTGGTCGCGTACGGCCAGCTCGGGCCGTTCCAGTGGCAGCAGTTGGCGTCGTCGCGCTTCTGCGTCGCCGGGATGGCCTGGTAGTTGAAGTAGGGGTTCGCCGTGATCCGGTCGAGCTCGGCGAAACCCGTTTCCTTGGTGAACTTCAGCGTGTTGGCCCCGGTCTTCATCGGGACCTGCACGGTGACGGACTTCGACTCCGCGAACTCCCCCCACGTGCCGGTGGGGGCGTAGGTGACGGCGACCGGGTTGGCGGTGTCGCCGTTCACGATGACGCTGTGGGTCGACGGGCTGGTGGTCCCGTTGGCGTAGTGGACGGTCACCGGGTACGTACCGTTGCCGGGCGCGTCCACGGTGAAGGTGACCTCGCTGTCGGCGAAGTCGATCTGCCCGACGTACTTGCCGTTGGAGGCCGTCGACGAGTTTTGGGTGTTGGCGTGGGTGACCGCGGCCTGTTCGGCCTCGAAGTCGTGCACCCGCTCCAGTGTCGTGGGGCCGAACTGCGCTCCGAACCGCTTGGGGTCCGTCAGGTGCTTCCACGCCGACGAGTACTGAGCATCGGGCAGGTTGAACGCCCAGGGGGCGAAGCCCATCGCCTCACGCCAGGTCGTCCGGGTCTGCTTCAGGGTGCCGTTGTACCGTGTTCGAAATTCTGCGAGACGGTAATAACACACTCGAAATGAAGTCAATAGGTCGGACAGCGCCGGACTGAATCGTGAGCGAGGAGCGGTCCGCGGGTGGTCAAGGCCACCGCCAGTACATCCTGGTGCGCGGAGGCCGCCGGTCGGCCGCTGCTTCCCGGCCGTCGAGCCCGCCACCCTGACCGGCACCGACGGCCTCGACATCCCACTGGTCAGCCAACTCGGCGCAGTGCTCTTCGAGTTCGGACCGGACGAGCTGTCCACCCGCGAGGCGCCGGAGCCTGAGCCGGTTGGCGTCCGTTGGCGATCGCGCTTGTAGCATCGAGATCGAGTGCGGGCAGGGGAGGCCGGCGTGGCTGCCGCTGATGTCGCGGAAGAGGACCGGGCGGGGAAGACGGACGGGCGGGGCCCGCGGGAGCGTCGGGCCACCGAGCGGAGGGTTCGTCCGGAACTCGAGACCCTCGTCGGTGAGGCGCGTCCTGAGCGCAAGGGCGAGCGCACGCGCCGCCGCATTCTTGAGGCCGCGCGCCGAAGTTCGCCGAGGTCGGCTAGAGCGTGCCACCATCCGTGCCATCTCGGCCGAGGCGGACGTGGACGTGGACGTGGACGTGGACGTGGACGTGGACGTGGACGTGGACAAGCCGTCCGTCATCCAGTACTTCGGCAGCAAGCAGGAACTGTTCCGTGAGGCGGTCCACTGGCAGATCCCGATCGGCGAGCTGACCACCGACACGACACCCCGGTCCAGGAACTCGCCGGCAGCCGCATGCTGCTCCAGGCCTCCGAACGCGACTGAGACCGGCGCCCGGACGCGGCCCGCCGACAGGTGATGGCCGCCGACGCCCTCAGCACGCATCTCGCGCAGACCCGCGGCGTCATCGGCGACCTCACCTCGTCCGCATTGGCGCGCGACGGCTTGGTGACTCTGGTGGCGCAGCCGGTCAGCTCAGTTTTCGGCAGTACAGCGCGTCCGGAGTCCGTGCCGAGCACACCCGACCTGTGTACGCGATCCCGGCCGCGTACTCGTCGTCCGCGCACTGGCCCTTGTGGTGGCCCTGCGCGAAGTCGCCGCCCTTGGCGGCCGAGCCCCTGTTGTCGCCCCGGTCGAACCAGACGGTACGGCCGCTCGTGCCGAGCCTGCCGACCGGAGCGGCCGCGCACAGGGCGGCAGAGACGGCGGAGCCGCGGACGCTGTAGCCGGTCAGGAAGTGGCCGTCGGCGCACTGGAGTTTGGTGTATCCGGACGCCCAGTCGTGGCCCGGCGTGACATGCCGCTCGTCGACGACCACCTCACGTCCGCCGGCCGGGTCCCACAAGGGCCCGGCGGACACGTCCGAGCACAGGCCCCGGTTGCCGGTGTGGCTGAGGCCGAGCAGCCGCTGTCCGTCGGGGCACACGGCCTTGCGGGCGCCGGAGTCCCAGTCGGGCAGGGCCCGTATCCGCCGCGACTGGATGAAGTCGCCGTGATCGGGGCTGAGCATCGACCAGTCCGCTACGGGCTCCACCGGGCCGGTGCGACCCTGGGCCTTGATGAGCCGGGTCCAGGCGGCGGCCCGCCAGTCGTCGCCGTCGTAGAGGCCCATGCGGTGGCCTTCGGCGTCCCAGTGCAGCAGGGCCCAGCCGTTGCCCGTGCGGTCCTCGTGCCAGCCGACCAGCGGCCAGTACGCGAAGTCGGCGTCGGTACGGATCAGGTGGTCGACGAAGTTCCCGAACCAGGCTCGCTGCTTCTGCCCGGTCTCTTCCCGGCCACCGACACCGAACTCGCTGATCCACAGCGGAGCGGTGAAGTGCCTGTCTCTCTCAGCGGTCACGAAGAAGGCCTGGCGGTCCAGCACCTCGATCAGTTCGGCGGGGCTCAGGTCGCGGTAGCGCGGATCGCTGGTTTCGCCCGTACCGGTGGCGCCGCTGTGGTTCGGTCCTGTGTAGTCGTAGAAGTGAGCGGAGTACACGAGCTTGCCGGAGTCCACGAGCGTGTGCGAGAGGCGACGTACGGGCTCCAGGGTGGGGCGTTCGTGCGGGAGACCGTCGACGGGGATGCCGGTCCAGTTGATGCCCTCGACAATGATCAGGAGGTCGGAGTCGATCTCCCTCAGGATGCGGTCACCGACGCGCTGCGAGGCGGCGAACCAGTCGTGGTTGTCGCCGAGGCCCCAGTTGGGGTCGTCCCAGATATTGCGGCGCACCTCGTTGTAGAGGTCGGCGCCGACGACGCGCTGGTTGTCCCGGTAGCGGCGGGCCATGAAGAGCCAGTCGTTCTCCCAGGTCGCGGTGGACTGGCTCGCGTTCCAGCGTTCGTTGCCGTCGACTCCGCAGCACCAGCGTGTGGTGTTGGTGTGGTTGTTGAGGATCACCGCGAGCCCGGCGGTGGTGAGTTGCCGTACCACGGCGTCGTACACCTGTAGTGGCGTCTTGCCGCGCAGGGAGGGATTGGCGGCAACGGAATCGTCGGTGACGGGACGGCTGTCGTGGATCATCTCGTTGGAGAAGGGCAGTCGGATGCTGTTGACCCCGATCTCCTGGAAGCCGGCGATGATCTCGGCCATGGGGGCACGGTCCAGGCCGAGCGGCATCCTGCCGGAGTTCTCCCCCGCGTGGTGGTCGGCGTCCTCGTCCGCGCTTCCCGAGCCGTTCCAGGTGCCGCTGGCTCCATGCCAGTTGCCGGACCGCAGCTTGAAGCGGTCGCCGTCCGCGTCGACGATCCAGCGACCCCGCGTGCTGAGCGGCGGCGTCCAGTCCGCCGCGGTCGCGGCGATTTCGGGTCGGGCGCCGGCCCGGGGGGCGGGCTCTCGTCCGGCTGCTGCCTCGGCAATGGGCGCCGGGGTCACCACGAGGAGTAGGGCGGCCAGTGTGGCCCTGATGAAGGATCCGCGCATGGTCACCATCCGGAGGTGCATTGTCATGGCACCGTCATCATGGGGGACCGCGCGGCATTGGTCCAGTCCTGCGTACGGGGGGACCGTCCTGGCGCTCGGCGAGCCGGCGAAGCCGAGCCGCCACCTCCGGCTCCGCCTCGCCATACGGACAAGTCGTCACAGCCATGTCCTCCTAAGCCTTTCCTTGAGCGCGGCCCCAGACGCTGCGGACCATCTGCGCACGACGCTAACCCCGCTTTGCATCATGGGCATACTGTGTTGCTCATGACGCAAGAAGATGGAGAGCTGGACAGCCTCGTACGCAAACGCATTCGCGCTCTGCGGGTGGCGCAGGGCTGGTCCCTGGAGGAACTGGCCTCCCGCGCCCACCTCAGCCAGTCCTCACTGAGCCGCATCGAGAACGGTCAGCGCCGCCTCGCACTGGATCAGCTGCTCACTCTCGCCCGCGCCCTGGACACCACGCTGGATCAGCTCGTGGAGACCGCCGCTGACGACGTAGTCACCAGCCCGATGATCGACGGCACCCACGGCGGGATGCGCTGGCCCGTAAAGGGTGACCCCGGCATGAGCGTGGTGCGCCAGAGCATGACCGAACCACCGCCCGAGAACCCGGCGCGCATGCGTGCCCACCCGGGGCGCGAATGGCTCGTCGTCCTGTCCGGCACTGCGATCCTCATGCTCGGCCACCGCCGCTTCCGCCTCGAGACCAACCAGGCCGCCGAGTTCCCCACGATGATGCCGCACGCGATCGGCGCCGAGGGCGGGCCCTGCGAGATCCTGGGCATCTTCGACCGCGACGCCCGCCGCGGCCACCAGCGCGAGGGCGGCGGCGACGCACAGGGCACTCCCGAATGACGGCGCGGGCCGCACGACGCCCCCCGCGGCGGTGACATCTTGCGTGTCGGGCAGCAGACCCGACCATCGTCTTGCGTAAATGGGAAGCTACTGTGCCGCAGGCGCATAACCTTTCTAGTGTGAAGGCATGAACCAAGCGCACCCGCACACCCCCCATCACGGCGCTCCGCACGGGCGCCACCAGGAGCACGGAACCGACGGCCAGGCGGAGATTCTCGACCTGGACGCCGAGGTCCTCGCCGAGCACACCGCCTCCATCACCGCATGGCTGCCGCTGCATACCGGCCCACTCCACGTCGTGGACCTGGGCTGCGGCACGGGCGCGGGCACCTTCGCCCTCCTCGACCGCTTCCCCGATTCGCACGTCACCGCCGTCGACGCGTCCGCCAAACACCTTCAGCGCCTGCGCACAAAGGCGTGCGCCCGCGGCGTGGAGGAGCGCGTGAGCACGGTGCAGGCCGACCTCGATGACGTCGCCTGGCCCGACCTCGGCTCACCGGACCTGGTGTGGGCGTCGGCCTCGATGCACCACATGGCCCATCCCGATCGCGTACTGCGCGCCGTCCACGACCTGCTCACCCCCGGCGGCCTGTTCGCCGTCGTCGAACTGGCAGGCTTCCCCCGATTCCTGCCCGAAAGCGCCCCCAAGGACCGGCCCGGCCTGGAAGAGCGCTGCCACGCCGCGACCGACCGCTTCAACGCCGAGCACATGCCCCACCGCGGCGCCGACTGGGGCCCGATGCTGACCGCCGCCGGATTCACGGTCGAGGGCGAACACGCCATCGCCGTGAACATCGAGGGCTCCCGCAGCGAAGCGATCGGCCGCTACGCCCTCGGTGGCCTGCAGCGCATCCGCAGCGCCGTCGCCGAAACGCTCTCCCCCGAGGACCTCACCGCGCTCGACCAGCTCCTCGACACCGGCAGCCCGCACAGCATCCTGCGCCGCGACGACCTGACGATGCGCACCGAGCGCACCGTCTGGGCCGCCCGCCGCACCTGATTCCAAACACGCCCGGTTGCCCTCCGGGCAGCCCCCAACGCACAGTGAGCCTCCGCCAGCTTGAAGTCGCGGGGCCGAACATCCCTGTCGAGCCGACCAGTACCACGGTCGATACATACTCCCGCCACCGTCGCAGAGACAGTTGAGGCGCCGGCCGGCGAGCGAGTCGGTGGCACCCCCGGCGAACGTGCACGTTTTGCCGTTGGCGAGCTCGATGATCAAGGGTGTCGGGACAGGGCCGCCCGGGATGTGGAAGTTGTTCCCGGGCGGTGTCTCGGTGAGGGTCAGGCGCATCATGTGGTTCGGGTCGGCTCCCATGCACAGAAGCACCGGGTGTTCCGGGCCAACGCCCGGAGCGAAGCACGGGTCGAGTTGTGACTCTGGTGTCCGCGGCGGCGCCGTTCTGGGGTACTGGACCCAGCGGCGGCTGGGCACCCTGGAGCAGCGCGATCTGATGGACGACGTACGGGGCGTCCCTGGCACGGATTCCTCACCACGTTCCTGCCAACGGCAGCGCGGAGGAGGCGGAGTACGCGCGGCGCAGCGGCTGGGTCGAGATCATGCGCCGGGGTATCCACTTCCTCGACCTCGGCCGGTCCCGAACCAATCAAAGTGTCATGATCAAGATCTCCGACGTGGGTTCCGCGCCTCTTCCGCGCCCAGCAGTGGGCGATCGGCGAGCTGATGGTCCATCCGGACGGCGAGCCGGGGCGGCACCGGTGTCTCGGGTTCGCCGAGCGGGGCGTCGTGAGCGGTGTTGTAGCGGTGCATCCCATACCGGTCCCGAATCCAGTAGGCAGTCTCGGCAACTGCGGAGCCGTCAAGAACCAAGGCATGCGAGCGCACTTGGTGCAGGGCATCGCCGAGTTCCGTGCTGCCGATCGGCAGGCCCTTGCTCGCGGCGCGGGCAGCGGAAAGTCCACGCTGGTCCAGCTGTTGCCGCGGTTTTTCGACCCGACTCACGGTTTCTCCTGGCGCACTCCATACACGACCATGACAGCGAAGGCCTCAAGCCCATGGTGGCCGGTCACCAAACGAGACGCGCCCCCACAACGGTCGCTACTTCAAGCCCCAACGCCTCCACGCCGACGCCGACAAGACCCACGACATCCTCCTCCTGCCAAAAATGGTGACGAGGCCAACGCATCGGCGTGGGCATCGCACGCAAAGGCATCAACTCCGGCGAACGGTTGGGCCGCCGCAGACGGTGATCGAGCGCACGATCTCGTGGCTGTCCGGATACCGCAGCCTCAGCCTGCGCTGGGCGCTGTCCGAGCCGTCGTTCTCAACCCCTCGTAAGTTTTCACTTGTTCAGGACAAAGTATGGACGGTTCGAGGTGCACTTCGTACGCTGAGCGTCGTTTCGCACGGCAATCTGCGTGCATCACGGCGGAATGCCACCGCAGCACCCGTACGTGAACGAACTCCACTCCGCGACCGAGGTCCGCCCCGGCCGCGCCGCCTCGCAGCGCCCAGCAGGAGGAAGAGTGACGCCACGCAATGCCCCGCGCCTCCGAAGCCATCGCCGTAGACCAGGCAGAATCACCGGGCTGCTCCTCGCGACCCTTCTCGCCGGCGGCCTCGCGGCCCCCATCGCCGACGCAGACGAGAAGCCCTTCGCGGACCTGCCGCCCCAAGAACCCGGCGTCACCCTCCGCGTCTTCGACGTGCAGGCCCCGCTGAGCAAGCTCTGCGACCTCAAGCCGGCGCAGACCCCCAACGTCGACAAACTGATCCCCAATGTCGACTGGTCCTCCACCGAGGGCTTCGGTTTCACCGACAACTTCATGTCGCAGATCATCGGCAACATCAACGTCCCCACCGACGGCACATACACTTTCCGCCTGATCAGCGACGACGGCTCCCGCCTGTTCATCGGCGACAAAAAGGTCATCGACCACGACGGACTGCACGGCGCCGAGCCCAAGGACGGCGAGATCACCCTCGCCCCCGGCTACCACGCCCTGCGCATCGACCACTTCGACCGCGGCGGCGGCCAGCAGGTCACCCTCCAGTGGAAGCCGCCGGGCGCCGACGACTTCGCCCTCGTCCCGAACTCCGTGCTCAGTACCGACGCCGGCGTCGTCCGTGTCACCGCCCCCGGCCGCAAAGAGTGCGAGGGCAGCTATGACACCCCCGGCGACGGTCTCCCGTTGACCTCGGTCAACCCCGGCTACACCCTCACCGATCTACGCCCCAAGGGCTTCGAGCCGCAGGTCTCCGCGATGGACTGGCTGCCGGGCGGCAGGCTCGCCGTGACCACGTGGGGCGGCAGCACCGAGACAGAGGGAGAGGTGTACGTCCTCGACGACGTCACGGGTGAAACCGGTCCGGAGAAGGTCACCTACAAGAAGATCGCCGACGGCCTGAAGGAGCCGATGGGGATCAAGTACGTCGACGGAAAGCTGTACGTATCGGAGAAGCACCAACTGACCGAGCTCTCCGACACCAAGGACAGCAACACCGCGGGCGAGATCCGCAAGGTCGCCGACTGGCCGTACGGAGGGAACTTCCACGAGTTCGCCTTCGGACTGCTCTACGAGGACGGCAACTTCTATCTGAACCTGTCCGTCGCCATCAACTACGGCGGTGCGACGACCGATCCGCAGCCTGCTGCGAACCGCGGCACCACCATCAAAGTGAACAAGAAGACCGGAAAGGTCAGTTACCTGGCCGGCGGCCTGCGCACACCGAACGGGATCGGACGGGGCCCGAAGGGCGAGCTCTTCGTCACTGACAATCAGGGCGGCTGGCTGCCCGCCTCCAAGCTGCTCCACGTCAAGCAGGACCGGTTCTTCAACCACTACACCAACCCGGACGGCCCGTTCGACGACCGCACGGTCACCCGGCCGGTGCTCTGGTTGCCGCAGAACGAGATAGCCAACTCGCCCAGCACACCGATGCTGTTGAAAAAGGGGCCCTTCACCGGGCAGATGCTCTTCGGCGACGTCACCTACGGCGGACTCCAGCGCGCCGACCTGGAGAAGGTGGACGGCGAATACCAGGGCGCGGTGTTCCGGCACACACAGGGCCTGGAATCCGGCATCACCCGAATCAGCACCGGACCGGACGGTGCGATCTACGCGGGAGGCCTTGGCGCCGACGGAAACTGGGGCCAGGAAGGCAAACTCCGCTTCGGCCTTCAGAAACTCACGCCGAACGGCAAGAGCGTCTTCGACATCAAGACCATGCGCGCCACCCGCGATGGCTTCGAACTCACCTACACCAAGCCCCTGTCGGAAGAGACCGCCGCCAAGCTGACGAGCGGCGCCTACTCCGTCGAGCAGTGGCGCTACGTCCCCACCCCGGCGTACGGGGGCTCCAAGGTCGACGAGGAGGTTCTCCCCGTCGCGGGCGCCCGACTGTCCGACGACCGTCGCACGGTCCGGCTCACCATCCCCGGCCTGAAGACCGACCGGGTGGTGCACGTGCGCTCGCCACGCCCCTTCGCCTCGGCCGCCGGTGAGCAACTCTGGTCCACCGAGGCCTGGTACACGCTGAACGCACGCCCCGGCCCCGAGCAGCCCGTCACCTCGTACGACGCCGAATCGGCAAGGCTGTCCGGGGGAGCGGACATCGACACCGAGCACGCGGGCTACACAGGCGGTGGCTTCGTCGACGGCTTCAGCGCCCAGGGCGCCACCGCCACCTTCGAGGTCGACGCACCCGCCAAGGGCAGCTACGACGTAGGACTGCGCTACGCCAACGGCCCTCATCCCTTCACCGGCACCAAGACAATTGGCGTCAGTGTCAACGGCGGACAGGCGCAGCAGACCAGCCTCCCCTTCACCGGCGCCTGGAACCGCTGGTCCACCAAGACCGAGCGGCTCGCCCTGCGCAAAGGCCGCAACACCATCACCTATACCTATCGGCCAGAGGACACCGGCCACGTCAACCTCGACATGATCGAGGTGCGCAGAACCGGGAGCCGTATCGACCTGTTCTCCGGCGGCAGTGTCTCCACCGCCTGGCAGCACACCGACGGCCGCAGCGTCGAATGGCCGCATACTTCCGAGGACTCCATCGAGGTGTGCTGCGGCGACATCCGCACCAAACAGGCCTTCGGCGACTTCAGGCTGCACGCCGAATTCCGGGTGCCGAAGCTGCCGGACGACGTCACCGGGCAAGACCGCGGCAACAGCGGCATCTACCTCCAGGAGCGGTATGAGATCCAGATCCTGGACTCCTACGGAGTGGAGAAGCTCGCCCCGAACGAGGCGGCGTCCATCTACACCAAGAAGGCCGCCGACCTGAACGCCGCCACGGCACCCGAAACCTGGCAGACGTACGACATCGTCTTCCGTGCGGCCCGTTTCGACGCCGCGGGCCAGAAGACCGATGACGCCAGGATCACCGTGGTGTGGAACGGCAGGAAAGTCCACGACAACGTGGCAGTGGACGGCCCGACGGGCGCCGGCGACGCCGAATCGGCCGCGGCCGGCGCCATCCGGCTCCAGGACCACGGCAACAAGGTCCGCTTCAGGAACCTCTGGATCGAACCGCTGGACTGACAGCCACAGGGAGAAGTTGTCCCGGGTCAGCGAGCCACCGTGCCTGAGAACGCACGGCTTCGCCGGCCCGGGACAACTCGGCGTCGGGAATGGCCCGGATCTTGGCCCCGAAGTCCGACTCGGCTCTACCTGGGGAGGTGGAGCCCGGTGGGCGGACCGCCACTGTCCTATGGCTGGGGACGGAGACATAGGTGCCGCGGAGGGGCACGTTGTTGCGCGTCCGGCCCCATGCTGCACGCGGACGCATGGGCCGGACGCTGGGATCTTCCGACGCTGATCAGACGGCTAGCCAGCCCACTCGACGACCCCATGTGCCAACTCGTCAACAGCCGCCCGCGGAGGTCGAGGCACCAGCTCGTTCTGACCCTCGATCACCGGCGTCTGAACCGTTCACCACCGGTGTGCGTGTAACCGCGCGATGGAGTCCGCCAATAGAGGAGCTTGAATGTCAGGAATCAGACGGGTAGGCCTCGTGTTGACGATGGCTGCTCTGCTGTCTGCCACGGTCGCGCCGGCCGCGGCCGCAGCGCCGGACGTTTCTGGTCACGGTGTGCCTCTGGACCAGTTGACGGTAGTCACCACCCCGGTGGCGTCCGGTCTGGAGCAACCGTTAGCGATGGCCGCGGCCAACGACCACAGCGGGCGCATGCTCATCGCCGAGAAACGGGGCACGGTCCGGGCCTTCCACCCGAAGGACGGGCTCGCCGCCGACCCGGTGCTGGACATCAGCGACCGGGTGAACAGCGTCGCCTCCGAACGCGGCCTGCTCGGCATCGTCCCAGCGCCCGACTTCCAGAAGACCTCGCAGGTGTACGTGGCCTACACCCGCCAGCCGGACGGAGCATTAACGCTGTCTCGGGTCCCCCTCGGCGACCCGGCGCGGGAGCAGGTGCTGCTCACCCAGGACCACTCCCAGTTCACCAACCACAACGGCGGCCAGCTCGCGTTCGGCCGTGACGGCTACCTGTACTGGAGCCTTGGCGACGGCGGAAGCGGCGGGGACCCGTTTGCCACCGGGCAGAACCTCGGTACGCTGCTCGGCAAGATCCTGCGCCTGGACGTGAGCCGCTCCTGCGGCGAGCTCCCCTACTGCGTCCCAAAGAACAACCCGTTCGTCAAAACGCCCGGGGCCCGGCCGGAGATCTGGGCCTACGGTCTGCGCAACCCGTGGCGGTTCTCGTTCGACAAGCTCGATGGCTCACTCTGGCTGGCCGACGTCGGTCAGAACTCGTTCGAGGAGATCAACCACGCCAGGGCCGCGGGCGGCGGGCTCAACTTCGGTTGGTCCTGTATGGAGGGACCCGAGGTGTTCAACGCCGAACGCTGCGAACCGGACGCCAACTACACTGACCCGATATTCCACTACCAGACCGGCGTTGACGGCTGCTCGGTCATCGGCGGACACGTCTACCGCGGCTCCCGGCACGCCCGCCTCGCCTTCGGCACCTACGTAGCGACCGACTGGTGCTCCGGGACCGCATGGGCAGTGCGCGAGAACCACGACGGCACCTACCGCAGCGCCACGATCGGCCAGTTCCCGACCCAGGTCAGCTCGTTCGCCGAAGACCGGTTCGGCGAGCTGTACGTGATCACCGACCGCTCCGGCGAACTACACCGCGTCGGCTTCGAGCGCGTCGCACCGCGGGCGGACTGACCGTAGGGCCGGGGCCGGGTGGGAGATGGAGCGACACCTCTCACCCGGCCCCGGTAGGCGGTCAGCCGAGCCGGTAGGCCTGGATCACGGTCTGGTTGAAGGTGTTGCCGGCGGTGTCCTCACCGCCGGCGCGCAGCGTGACCCATCTGGCGGTGGACGCGGGCGGGTGGGTCAGCCACGCCGTGCCCCTGCCGCCCGAGGTGGTTGCCGGGACGCGGGTCCAGGTGGCGCCGTCGTCGTAGGGCGCCACACCCGTGACGGCACGCAGGTCCCAATGCGAAGGGAATCCCTGTTGCTGGATGACGAAGGGCACCCTGAACCGGGTGTCGGCGTGAGCGACACCGTGAGGGTCGGTCGGTGGCTGGAAGCGCACCACCGTCAGCGGCAGCGGCGTGGTCGCATCGGTGTGTCCGGAGCGGAACGTCCAGCTCGCCTCGACGCGGTGCGACCGCAGCCCGTGCCACTGCAGGTTCCGGGAGAAGGTCGCGTCCAGGCGGCAGTTCGCCGTGTCGGCGGGTACCGTCCAGTCCGCGCGGCCCCCGCCGCCGCCGTGATCACCTACGGCACGCTGACCGCTGTGGCGCAGTCCTTGGACGGACAGCGCTGCGCATGCTTCGGCGCCGCCCGGCCGGCAACCGTGGGCCGGGCGCACATCGGCGCCAACGCCCTGGGCGGTGCGGTGGCGGCAGCTCTGCTCACCGCTGACCTGCCCGCCCGCCCGGCCGCGCCTGCGCGGGGCGACCGCGGCGCTGGCCGCCGCCACGACGGCGGTCGCCGTGCTCCTGGCCTACCGGCGGCGGGCGAGGGCGGAGGAGACCGTGGAACGCTGCGGGGAAGCGGTGGCCGGCATACAGCTCTACGTGTCGGACAACTGCCCCGCATGCCGGGCGCTCAAGCAGCTGATCGGTGCGATGGAGCCGGTGCGCCAGGACCGCGTGAGCATGACCGTGGTCAGCAGCGGCAGCGAACTCCCGCCCGGGATGACGGACATGCCCGTGCCGTGCGCGATGCCGGTCGACGCGGCAGGCGGCCCCGTCTGCGCGCCCGTCTCCGGGATCGGGGGCGGTCAAGGCCCTGATCGACACCGTCGTCATCGCCGGAGCGGACGTACCGCATGCCACCTGAACCCCCCGGGGCCGCCGTGTCCGCCGGGCCCGGCGCACCCGAACCCGAACCGTGCACTTCCGGCCCGACCTGTCCGCCTGGGCCGTGCTCGGCGCCGCCGAACCGCCCTCCGTGGCCGACCACAACCCGCGGACCGTCTACTGGCGGGACCTGCCGGTCGACCCCGCCCTGACCGGTGTCGCACCGGCCCGCGCCCGGCACGCGGGCGTGGTGCTCGGCGGCCCGCCCGCATTTCGCCCGTGGCGGCTGCCGCTGCGCACCGTCCTGTCGGCGGGGATCGCCTGGCACCCCGAACTGCCCCTCGTCGCGGGCCTCGTCCAGCGGGACGACCGCCTGCACCCGTGGAGCGCCGACTACACGGCCCGTCGCCTGACTGTCCACCAGCGGGTACGGGCCGCGCTCTCCCTGACCTCCCGCCGACCGGGCCGGCCGGCCCTCTCCTGGTGCCAGGACGGACGGCTGACCCTTCTGACGCTTCCCGACCCCGCGGCGAGCGGCCCGGAGCCGGAGACCGAGGGCGACCGTGACCAGGTGTGGAGGCCGGTGGTGTTCGAGGCCACCGGGCCGGGACATGTCGCGTTCGTCCCCGGCCTGACCGAACTCCTGTGCCTGGCCGGCGCCTCGGTGTCCGTCCTCGCCCCGGCCACGGGAGCACTGCGTACGCTGACCCCGCCGCTGCTCGTGGGCGGCCGCGAACCCTCCCCGAGCGGACGCGGACTGCTGGTCGAGCACGCCACCGCGGCCGACGGCGGTTCGGCGGAGCAGTCACCGGGATCCGGTGACGGGCTCGACTGGTCCCACGCCGTGCTGCGGACCGACAGCGGCTCATGGGCGCCGGTACCGGCCACCACATGCTGGGCCACCGGGGGCGGGAATCCACCGCGTCGAGCAGGACCGTCACGGGCGGCACGGCGATCGAGCTGTGCACACCGCACGACGCCGAGGGGCAACACCCGGCCGTCGGGCCAAGGATCACCCACGAGGACGACGACCCACCCCTTTGGTGGCACTGCCTGACGGTGGGCACCGAGACGGCCGTCGTGAGCCGCCACCGCACTTCGCTGCGCCTGCGCAGAGGTGAGGACGACCTCCGGGTGGCGCTGCCCGGCGCACTCGGCAGACTCGGCACGCCGACGGCCGAACACGACGCCGTGGGCGTCGTCGTCACCTGTGTACAGGGCGGCCGGGCCGGGTTCCTCCGGCTGGCCCACGGCGAGCCGGAGGCCAGCGTCACCGTCGAACCACCGCCCGAAGGTGACGATGGCCCCCTCGAATCCAGCTGGACGACGATCGAGGACGGCGTGCCCCACCTCCTCACGCGCAGGGCGGGACGCATCGACCGCTACGAACTGCGCGGGGAGCGCCTCCGGCCGGTGAGCGGAATCACCCTGGCCCAGCTGCGCCCGGCCCCGTTCCGCACCCGCGCGCGAACGGTGTCTCCCACGCGCGTCCTGCCCCCGCCGCCGGGCGGGCGCAGTGCCCGGCTGACCCGCGTCGACGGCCGGCCCGGGAGACCGGCGCGGCGGCGCGGCTGCTGTGGATCCAGATACGCCGGAGCACGGGCGATCCCGCGGGCGCGGAGCCGCCCGCCGACCTCTCCGCGATGCGGACGTCCAGCTGGCGAGCAGAAGGCAAACGCCATACCCAGGCGGTTCTTGCCCTGGCGCGGAGACGAGTCAATGTGCTCTGGGCCCTCATCCGGGACCGGCGCTGCTATGAGGTCATGCCTCCGCCGGCCCTCCGGGCACCGTGAAGCACGCTGCTGCCACACCGGCGAAACTGATTAAGAGAGCCCTGACGGGAGACTCACCGCAGCGATCACATGAAATGGGGTGGCGGAGGCTTGCGAGGGCGTGCGACGGTTCCGTCCATGGGCAACTCCAGGGCATACCCCGTTTTCCAGACCACCGACGCGTCGGCGGCATACACGCAGGCCAAGCGCCTGTGCGCGCTGCTGACAGAGTGCGACGACGAGGTTAGGGTCTTTGCCGAGCTGCGGACGATCGCGGACGTGCAGCAGATGGCTGCGGTCTTGCCTGAGGCGACCTTCGACTGCGCGGACAGGTGTACCGGTAAGGCGCGTGAGGACGTCTGGTTCGGCCTCGACGTTACGACGGCGGACGACGCCTCACTGGAGCCGCACCTGCCACTGCACGTCATGGTGGATGTTCCGAGGGGGAGCGTGGAGGAACGCTTCGTAGCGGCTCTTGGCCAGGGCGTGGCCGCCATCGACTGGTACGGCTTGTGGCCGGATGAACCGGAAGCGGAACAATGCGGGGTGGCCGCCTACGACGGGGTCCAGGTCGTGTTCCACGGCGATCAGGCCCAGTTGGGCCGATGGATTGAGCATCACACTGTCTTCGTCCACGTGACCAATTGGGGCGACCTGCCGCGAGCCCAGAAGCTGGCCGCGCACATTGGCAGCGAGGTCCTGGGCGAGAAACAGCTCGGATGGTGAGGTTGCACTGAAGAGGAGCCCCCGACCAGTGGCCACCGGCAGCAGGCTTTCCCCCCTCCCTGCCAACTGGGGAAACCCATAGCAATCCCATGGGAAGCACGCCTTCAGACCAGCCTGCAGGAGCTGGTCAGCCTTCCCTCGATGCGCCTTGACTTCACGATTGGGAAGCTCTACGGCTTCCCCGCCGAGCACTGGATCCACCTGTGGACCACGAACCCGATCGAGTCGACCTTCGCGACCGTCCGCCTGCGGACCAAGGTCACCCGGGGTGCCGGCAGCGCGGCCGCCGCCCTCGCCATGGTCTTCAAGCTCGTCGAGTCCGCCCAGGCCCGCCGGCGGGCGGTCAACGCGCCACACCTCGTCGCCCTGGTCCGCGCCGGAGCCCGCTTCGAACGCGGACACCTCGTCGAACTCCCCGCGGCGGTCGCGGCGTGAACACCATCGCCGCCCAGGTCATCGGCACCAGGCGGCTGGACCTGCTGCCGCTTCACGTCGAGCACGCCGAGGAGATGGCCGCGGTGCTGTCCGATCCGGCTCTGCACACCTTCATCGGCGGCACTCCGTACACCCTGCAAGTCCTGCGCTCGCGCTGCCAGCGCATGACCGCAGGCTCTCCCGATCCGGCTGCCGCCCACCAGGGCAGACGCAAAACTCGGACCGTTCACCTGTCGGGGGCCTTCGTCGTGCTCCATCGGGCAGCTCCCGCCCAAAGCCTCTCCACACCGCCCGGGTGGGTCTCTCATCCGCCGACTGTCGCCCTGCCGCTCATCGTCCCCGGCCGTTTGGGGGATACGCGGGCCGCCGCCGGCGCGTTTCCCTCCCCGCGGGGCATCCCTTGATGGAACGAAAGGGAGACATGATGCCGCTCTATCTATCGAGGTTCAGCTACACGCCGGAGACTTGGGCGAGGCTGATCGGCCACCCGGAGGACCGCGCACAGGCCGCTCAGTCGTACATCGAGTCCGTCGGCGGGAAGCTCCATGGCTTCTGGTACGCCTTCGGCACGCACGACGGCTACAACCTGTGGGAGGCCCCAAACAACGTGTCCATGGCCGCGGTTGCGCTGGCGATTAGCGGAGGCGGCGCGCTTAGCTCGTTTGAGACGACTGTTCTCCTGACCGTCGATGAAACAATGGAGGCCCTGCACACAGCGGAGCAAGTCCAGTACCGGGCTCCTGGCGCGTAGCGGTCCAGATCAGTTACAGCAACCGGGTTGAGGCATCAGGCTGCGGTACCGCAGAGAAGCACAGCAACCCCAACAACCGCACCCGTCCAGCAGCGAGCAATTCTCAGTACCGAACATCAGGCATCCGCCGCCATCGCCACCGCCGCCGGGCTCACATCCAGCGACGCATGGAACGAAGGCGAGATCCGATGGCGCCGGAGTATCAGGTGATAACTTCACCGATCCACAGGTCTTGACCATTACTCGCGGTATTGACGGCCTGGCCGGTGGAGGGGGCAGGGCGGGATGCCCGGGACGGGACAGGGCCGGGGTGGCGGCGGTGAATCCGACGGACAGGCTCAGCGGTTTCGTGAGCCGCCCGGCGGCCCACTCATCTGCCGCCTGCGGGGCGGCGAGGACCGCGGGCAGGGTGGTCTCGATCTCCCGGCCACCCGCCACGCCGTATCCGAGGTCGATGGCGCGGAAGACGCGGGCACGGCCGTGGAAGGTGAACTCCCACACCGCGGCCGGCTTGCCCTTGAACGTGGTCTTCTGCATGCGCAGCCTGCGGTACGTGGGGTAGTTCGCCTTGGTGTTCGCCTCAATGTCCTTGAAGTGCTCAACAGGATGCGAGCCGGCGGGGTCCACCATGCCGATGGTGATGCCGGCCAGGCCGGTCGGGTCGGTGTAGGTGACCTCGTCGGCCGGACCCGTCTTCTGCTTCCAGTCGTCCGGTACGGGGAAGGAGACGCCGAGCGGCTGGTCACGGACCAGGCGGTAGCCGTCGGGGACGGGCGAGGGCGCGGCCGTCTGGGTGGGCGTAGCGCTGGTCCTCCGGGCGTCGGTCGCATCACCGTCGCCGCGCTGCGACGACATGTAGAGCGTGCCGGCCGTGGTGGCTGCGGCCAGGACGATCGCGACAGCCACAAGGACGCGACGGCCTCGTTTCCGGCCCCGGCCGCCCTTTTCCGGTGGCACGGGCGGGGTCGGGGACGTCGATGCCGTGTCCGGGGTGCCCTCGGGGCCGTCGTGGGCAACCCCGGCCGACAGCGTGGCCGCCGAGCCGCCGGACCAGGTGGCCCGCAGCGCCCGTTCCGTCTGCTCCGCCGTGGGCCGGTCCTCGGGGTTCTTCGACAGCAGGGTCTCGATGAGCGGTTCCAGTGGACCGGCCTGCCGCATCGGCTCCAGCGGGTCCACGGCGATGGCGTACGCGGTCTCCATGGCGGTGTCACGGCGGTACGGCGGGCGCCCCTCGACCGCCTGGTACAGCGTCGCGCCCAGCGACCACAGGTCGGAGGAGGGGCCGGGCTGCTGGCCGCGGATCCGCTCCGGAGCCATGAAGTCGATGGAGCCGACCATCTCCCCGGTCTGCGTGAGCGTCGAGGTGCCGGCGGTCTGCGCGATGCCGAAGTCGGTGAGGACCACCCGGCCGCCGGCGCCGAGCAGGACGTTGCCGGGCTTGATGTCGCGGTGCAGGACGCCGGCGGCGTGCGCGGCCCGGACGGCGGCGATAATGCCGAGGCCGATGCGGGCGGCCTCCTCGGGCGGCAGAGTGTGTCCGCCCTTGAGGACGTCACCGAGGGTTGGCGCGGGGACGTACTCCATGACGATGCAGGGCCGCCCGTCGTCCTCCACGACGTCGTGCACGACGACCACGTTGGGATGGACCACCCGGGCGGCGCTGCGCGCCTCGCGGCGGGTGCGCTCGTACAGCGTGGCGACCTCGTCGTCGGACAGGTGCGGTTGCGTGTGGAGTCGCTTGAGTGCGACCTGGCGGGCGAGCACCTCGTCCTCGGCCCGCCACACTGTGCCCATACCGCCGCGGCCGATGTGCTCGACGAGCCGGTAGCGCCCGGCGACCAGCCGCCCCTCGTCCGACACAGCCCTGTCCTCCGTCTGCTCTGACCCCAGTCGGGTCACTCAGCCATGCACAGTAACCGACCTCGTCAAGAGACCGGTGAACAGTCCGGTAGCCGTAAACACCCCACCTAGTGACACACTTTCCTATAGGCCGCATCCGGGACGTACGTCCTCCACTGCGCCCGCGTCAGCTCCCCTCCCGCGCGGGCGCACACGCGTCGTACCGCCTGGGCGGGGTCGACGTCGTACCGCTGGAGGGCGACGTGGGCGCCGCTCGCGTACAGGGTGCGGTTGTCAGTGCTGAAGGCGAGGGAGTCGATCGCCTCGCCGGGGGTCGGCAGGGGACCGCCGAGTGGTTGCCGGGTCTGGGTGTCCCAGAGCTGGAGGGTGCCCGCGTCGCCGCCGACCGCGAGGGTGCCGCCGTCGGGGCTCAGGGCAGGGCAGTGACCGCCTAGCGCGGTGCCTGGTACGGCATCCGCCTCGTCACCTCCGCAGGCATCGTCGGGTTCGCCGCGGTGCCCCTCGCGCTGTCCGCGAACTGGCTCGGCGACAACGTGTACGCGGCGATCGGATGAGCGGCGAGGAGAAGCCGAGCCGTACGGCCGGCGGGTGCGTCCTGGTCGTCCTCGCGGGCGCCGTGGTCGCTGTGGTGTTCGCCGTCCCGCCCGCCGCCGGGGTGCTGTCGGTGTGGACCGTGGGAGTCGTGGCGTTGTGGCGTGCGGCACGGCGGATGTCCGATTTGCCAGCCGCTCCCTCACCGAAAGGGGTTGCCCCCGATTCCGACATCGATGCAGCTCGCAGGCTTGCTCAGGCGAAAGCGGTGTACGACCCGAACGGGGTTCTGTGCGCCCTGCATCCAGTCCGCGACGAGTAGGTGAACGGCGAATGATCTGGCGTCTCTTCGCAGCCCTCGGGATCGACTCCACCACGTGGTACTGCGCCAACTGTGGCGGGCACTACCCCGCTTCACGCTTCCCCTGCGGCTGACCCACTCCGAGAGGATTGCCCGAGGCGGGGGGCATGCCTTAAGAGTCGGACCGCGGTCAAGTCAGCCGTCTGACCTGCGGTTTCGACGCCCCGTTAAACGATATCCGGTTCAAAGCTGGTAAAGTTGTACGTGTCGTTTCAGGGTGGCTCGCGCTAGCCTGATAGGCACGAAGGACCTGACCCGGCACCACCCAGGTCAGGCCCTCCATGCAGCTCACGAGCCCGGTCGCCCATCAACCGACCGGGCTCGCTGCATGTGCAGCCCCGGCCGTGACCGTCTCGTGTGTGGGCGTCCTACTGGACGAACTGCCCCACCATGGCGATGATCGCCACCAGCAGAGCCGCGACTCCTAGTCCGACCTGCCACCTCTCGGGGCCGGTCCAACGCCTACGCGGCTTCTGCTCGCTCGATACCACCACTGCTTCCTCCAATTCCTCCAATCCCGCTGACGATCAGGACGTCCGCCGCAACCCGCGCAGAGTTCGACGGAGTTGTGGGGAGGAGCAGGCGAAGCGTGGATAAGCATACGAGCACGGAGACCCCAACTCGGGCTCCTGGGCGGAAAAGTGAGGCCTTGCACCTGGGCCGCTCCACTCAGAACTCATGCGATTTGTACAGCCGGTCACCACGAATGCATCCAGGGAATGGGACGGGGCAGTCCTCCGCCAAGAACGCGTCACCCCGTGAGTTGCCGATCACGGGTACCGACGTGGCCGGGCAGCAGTTTGAAGCTTCACGGTTTCCACACGCAGCGCCCGCCCCCCGGGCAACGAGGGGGCATGTCCGCAACATCGCAGCTCCGAAGAGCTATACGGGTCATGCAGACAGCCTTGTCACCCGATCAATAGCTCACTGGTAGGGCGAGCAGACCACGCGCGCGCATAGATGGCCGCCACTTCAGCCCACTCGGCGGGACGTCGAGGGTCAGCCCCGGAAAGCGGTCGAGGAGCGCGGCGAGGGCGACCTCGGCCTCCATCCGGGCCAGGGGTGCGCCGAGGCAGTAGTGGATGCCGTGGCCGAGGGCAAGGTGACCGGTCGCGTCGTGGCCGATGTCGAGGCGGTCGGGGTCGGCGAAGTGGTGCGGGTCGCGGTGGGCGGCGGCGAGGGACAGCAGAACGGTCTCGCCTGCCGGGATCGTGACGCCGCCGATGTGATGTCCTCCCGGGGGAAGCGTCGGATGGCCAGCGGCGTGGGGCCGTCGTAGCGGGCCAGCTCCTCGACGGCGCCGCCCAGCCGGTCGGGGTTGGCGCGCAGCGTGGCCAGTTGGTCGGGGTGGCTGAGGAGGGCCAGGGTGGCGTTGCCGATGAGGTGGACGGTGTTCTCGTATCCGGCGAACAGGATGAGGAAGGCCAGGGACATGAGCTCGTCCTCGCTCAGCCGGTCTTCCTTGTCGCGTACGGCGATCAGGGCGGAGAGCAGGTCGTCGGCCGGTGCGGCGCGCTTGTCGGCGATGAGCTGGGTGAAGAACGCCAGCATGCCGCCGACGGCTTCCTTCGCCCGGGACAGCTGCGCCGGGTCGGGGCGACCAGGGCGTCGGTCCAGGCCCGGAAGTCGTGCCGGTCGGCCGGGGCCACGCCGAGCAGGTCACAGATGACGGTGATCGGCAGCGGCGCAGCGTACGAGGCGATCAGGTCGGCGCGGCCATGCGGCGCGATGGCATCCAGCGACTGGTCGGCGGTTTTCCGGATCGGCTCGCGCAGCTGCGCGATGCGGCGTGGGGTGAACGCCTTGGACACCAGACGCCGGATGCGGGTGTGGTCCGGCGGGTCCATGTTGAGCAGGTTCGCGTCCAGGGCCGGCGGCAGCGCGAGCCCGCGGTACCCGCCCGGTGCCGCGGTGCGCTTGTCCAGGGAGAGCCGGGGATCGGCGAGTGCCTGGCGTACGTCGTCGTAGCGGGTCACCAGCCAGGCCGGAAGCCCATCCGTCCCGGCAATGCGGTGGACCGGCCCGGCCTCACGCAGCCGCGCGTACACGGCGTACGGGTCGGCGATCAGCTCGGCGGAGTCAACGAGGGGCGGCGCTGGACGTTGTAGTCGACATGGCCTCCACCCTAGACAGACCGAGCCCTCCGCCACGGCGGGGTTGGAGGCCCGTCGCCCCACCCCTCTCCAAGGTTCGCTCGTCATCCGGCCGCCGGAAGGATCGGGACGGGCGGGACTTCGGAGTCGGCTTTTGGCAGGCCGAGGTACGCGCGCACCACGTCGTTGTCGCCGGTTGTCAGCGAGGCGGGCGGCAGCGTCGAATGCGCGCTTCTGGATCCGCTCGACCAGACCCACCGCTGGCTCGCCGCCCTTGCCCACCACCTCGCCACCACACCCGCATCCACCGGAAGCGGCACCGACATCGTCCTGCACCAGCTCTGGCCGATGGCCGGCCCCCGCCGCGTCCGCACCATCGACGCCCTCCTCACCGGCCGTCTCGCCCTCTTCACCTTTGCCGCCCTCTTCAGCGCCCTGCTCCTGGCCCAGCTCCCCCTCGGCTCCTCAAGCAGCGATCATCTCGTTTCCCTCGCCGCACTCATGGCGCTGCCCTGGCTTATGGCCGTCTGGGCGGCCAGCCGCGCCGCCGTCCCCACCCCTCAAACAGCCCAGCTCCACCGGCTCCGGAGCCCTGCTCACCTCCGCCGGCTAGCGGGCACTCTCATGGGCGGGCTCGCGTTCGGGCTCGCGCTCGGGTTCGTGAGCGGACACGCGTTCGGGCTCGCAGTCGGGCTCGCGTTTGGGCTGTATCTCCTCGCCGGAGCCGTCCGCCGCTACGTGGTCTTCCTCTGCTGCTTCCGCGGCCGACTGCCCCGGCGGCTTGGTGCCTTCCTCCACTGGGCTTACGGGGCAGGTCTGCTGCGAATCTCCGGCCTGGCGTACCAGTTCCGCCACCGAGAACTCCAAGACTGGCTCGCCACCAACCCCCACCCGTAACACCCACTGCTGCTCCACAAAGCACCAGGCCCCCTACGTGTCGCCATCAAAGCCCTCACCCGAGGCGAACGGCGGGAAGTCGCAGTCGACCGACGAGTGCGGCACCGCGCCTGGGCGCGGGCTGGTCCGGCAGCCAACATAGGCGCCGGCTCCTCCGGTCCCCTGCCGCTCAAAGGCCACCGTCACCGGAGCCTGGCCCGCCATAAACGACGGCGGTGCCGGCGCGGTCGCCGCGCTCCAGTGGCCGCCGGCGAGGGGGCCGACCCCTTCCCTGATCCGCTCGACATGTGCGCGCCGCCCCCTGCCCCATGCTGGAAGCATGACCAACGAAGCTCAAGAGGTGTTCCATCCCCCTTCCGTCGTCGTCCTGCCGGTCGTGGCGCAAAACCCGCCGTTCCGACTGGTGGAGATCAAGGGACAGGTAGCCGGGACTGCCCATGACGTACTCGATGTGATCAGGCTGGCGCACCAGGCGGGGCTGACCCCCATCGACCTGGACGATCCCGCGCAGGTGAGATGGGTCGGCGGAGACAAGTACCGGTGGGTCCCCTGAGAGCTGTCCGCACCACCCTGCTCCACGTCGGCACACGGGGATAGCCCCTCTCCCCCCAAGGGCCGCATCCAGCCCGCGCGGCTGGGCGCGCTCACGAACCACACCGCCCTCAAAGGCAGGTCTTCGTCGATCGCCGTCAGCTGTTCGGCGCGGTCCTCGGCCCGCTCGGGAACCTCTGCCCGACCGGCGCCAGCTCGACTGTCGCACTCGCTTCACGCGGCGTCCTGAGGGCTAGGTACCCGTGCGCACGCCGGTACGAGCGAAGCGCGGACTGCGCCTTGCGGACCTCCTCTGGGGGTTTCAGCGGGTCGCGCAGGCGAGGCGGAGCATGCTCACGGCGGCGGCCGCGCGAGAAGAGCGGCGGCCGTGAGGGGCTGGCGCCGCCTGCGGCTACCGTGGCCGTTCCGGGCGCGCCCGTGGGGGTAACGGGTGAGGGTGAGCCACGTCTACTCTGGCGCGGCACCTGATGGTGACGCCTGCTGCCTCCTGCTGTAGCGGTTCAGGATGCGGCTTCGCATTGCGGTATTACCGCGACCGGGCAGTCGGCGTGGTGGAGCGCGGCGTCTGCGACACGGCCGAGGAGAGGCCCGCGCCGTCGGGGGGCGCCGATGACAAGAAGGTCCGCCGTGGCCGCGTGGGTGAGCAGTACGTGGTGGGCGGGGCCTTCGGCAGCGAGGCGATGCAGCGGCACGTCGGGGTGTTCGCCCGCTTGACCACGCAGCGCATCGTCGAGCAGGGCCAACGCCTGCTCCTCGTGGTGGTGAGCGGGATCCCCGGCCAGCAGGGGATGCGTCAGAGGTTTGTGGGCGGGACGACGCCAGGCTCGTACCGCTTCCAGCGCCCAGCGCCGCGACCGGGCCTCGCGGAACGCGAAGCGGATAGCCGCGCTGCTTGCTCCAACATCGCCGACGCCGACCACGACGCGGCCATCGTCTCCTTGCCGGTTCAGCGGACTACCGCGCACGACGACCACCGGGCACAGGGCACGGGTCGCAAGGGAGCGGCTGACCGAGCCAAGCAACGTGCCCGTGATCGGTCCTCTGCCCCGAGACCCAGTCACAACGACAGTGGCGCGGTGCGCTTCCCGCAACAGCGCCGACTCGGCGTCCTCGGGCAGGATGTCCACCGAGATTTCGACGCCCGGGTTGCGGCGCCGGGCCCGTTCAGCGGCACGGCCGACGATGTCTTCGGCGAGTGCATGCTCGGCGGGGACTTCCGAGGAATCCGTGAAGGCGGGGCCTTCGTAGCGTTCCCACAGGGATGCGTGGACGATGCGCAGAGGCAGGCCGTGCAGGGCCGCCTCCTCCGTGGCCCACTCGGTTGCCCAGAGGCCGGCCTCTGATCCGTCGACGCCCACGATCACAGGTAGCGTCACCGATCCCACCGCCTTCGGCACGCGCAGGACACTTTCATTCTCCCTCCCCGAGGCGCACGGCGAGTGGGCCGAGCCGCGAGGGGTGGCTGCGGCCTCCACCGGCGAGGAACCCCCTCACACTGCGCGCCAGCCCTGCCTGCCCCAGGCGCAGGACGATGGTCGCAGACGCGAGCCAGAGGGGTGCATTTTAGGACATATAAGGGGATCCTGGCTCTAGTGATACACAGACCCAAGCGGAACGCAGGGGCTCCGCCGCGCCGTGCTGCTCTTGCCGACTCGGGGGTGCGCAATGCGAGTGGAAATGATCCGGCAGGCTGCCGACGTGCTGTTCGACGTCCCGGGCGATGCACAGCGGGAGATCATCGTGCTCATCGCCGCAGTAGCCGAGGCCCCGAAGCCACAAGCTCCGGGCCTGGGGGCTGCGTTCAGTGATTGCTGCTGGCTCCTGTACACCGTCCGCGGTGACACAGTGGAGATTCTGGACGTCGGATGCGTCTCATGACGGGCAGGCGCACGACGGTGCCGCGCGGTTGAGAAAAGGAACTGGGGTCACGTCACTTCTTGGAACTCGTGAACAATGCCAGTGCGCAGACACATAGCCCGCGCCTCGCGAGTGCGTCCAGCGTTGGTACTCGATGTTTACCGTCGACCCACAGAGCACTGACACACGGCCTTGAGCAGGCTCAACGCCGTCCGCTGAGGCGCTGGTCGTCGCCCGGACCAGCGTGGGTCTGGTGCTCCAGGAACAGGTCCCACAGCGCCCACACCACGGAGTCGAGCAGGTCCGGCGATTCCTCGGCCTCGCCCAGGCCGACGAACGTCGTCATCTGTTCCTCCAGCTCCGCGAAGCCACGGGCGGGGCCGACATGGTTGATGCGCGCCTGCTCGTACAGGTGCGCCACCGGAGCGGCGCGGGCGCGCTTACCTCGGGTGGCGTGCACGATGCGCCACGGCACGCTCGGGTCGACCTGCTCCAGCAGTGCCGGGAGGTATTCACCACCGTTGTTGGCCTCGATGACCACGCAGTCCGCTTCGTACTGATGGTAGAGCTCAGCGGCGCGGCGCATCGCCGCGGTCGGCGTACGGCGCTTCTGCTCGGCGTGCAGCACGTAGCCGCGGGGCCGGTTGTCTCCGTACGCCGTGGCCTGGGGGATGCCGCGTCCGGCGACGGTGAAGGCGGTCAGGTCGGCGTTCTCGTGACTCTTGGTGGCCGGGTCGACGGCGACGACGATCCGGTTGAGGTCGGGGATGTGCTCGCGGTGGACGCAGAACCCTTCGACTTCGAGCATCCAGCCCTGCCACAGGGCAACCTCGACATCTTCGAGGAGTTCGCCGGACAGCTCCTGGCGGCCGAGGCGGGTGCCGGCGTACTCGGTATCGAGTTCGGCGCGGGCGATGCCGGAGAGGTTCGCGGCATTGTCGGCCATGTGCCCACGCACCATGACGACCTTCGGGCAGCTCCGCCGCCTCGTCACCGGCGCTCTCAGCCTTGCTCCACCGCTTCTCCTGCTCGCGTCCGCGTACGACCAGCCGCTTGATGTGAGGGAGCGGCTTGGGGGTGGTGGAGACGATCATCTACGGCTGGTCGGCCTCGCGCAGGCAGACCCACAGCATGTCGAGAACTTCCTGCGCGCTCTGGCGCGGCCAGGCCGCGTACTCATCGAGCCATGCCTTGTCAAAGGCCCAGCCGCGCAGGTTGTCCGGGGTCTCGGCACTGAAGCCACGGATGATCGTGCCGTTGCGCAGCCTGAGCGCGGTCTCGCCGAGGGAGGAGGTGTAGCGGCGTACCTCCGCGTCGGGGATGACCGCGCGCAGCCCGGACTTCGGAGACTCGAAGCAAATGTCACGCACGAGGGTGGCGTTCTTGGCCACCACGGCGATCATCTGTCCCGGCTCGGACGCCCACTGCCGTACCTGCTCGGCGGCGGTTCGGATCTTGCCCCATCCGCGCCCGGTGAGGAGGAGCCGCAAAGCTGAAAAAGCCCGGCGGGAGAGCGCCCTACGCCGAGTGCTTGGCGCGTATTCGCCCACGGCAGACGCGAAAGAGCCCCAGGGGACTGGAACCTCCTCCGGAACCATGTCAACGTACAACTTCCACGAAAACACCAGGTCAGGGAGGGGTGCGGAACGCGGCGACCGACCAGAGGATGGCTGGCCGTCGCGATAGCCCATGCACCTTCGCTGCTCCTCCTCGGCCCGAGGTCACGACATAAGGAGTCCATCTGCCCACCCCGGCGCTGGCAACAGGCACATCGCCCGTGCCGTCGACGTACGCGAGCGCGCGGAGGCCCACAGCATGAGCCGCCTTATCGACGACGGTCTCCTCGTGCTGGACACGGACGGTGCGACGCCCACCCTCCGCTTGGACCGGCCGGTCTCCTGATACTGCCCCGGTGGGCGAACCGGGCGCAGGGGGTTCCTCGCGGCGGGGCGCTATATAGCCGACGATCCCCGGTTAGCGAGACCGGGGATCCTCCAGATCATTGATGTTGTTCGCATCCGGCTGTGCTTGGCGGTGGAGCCGTAGCGGACGCAGTGGACAGTGCCACGCGAATCCAGTCAGGAGGTAAGGGACCAGGCGACTGCCTATCGCCCCATATAGGGCAGTGCCCGCTGCCGGGCACGGCATACCGCCAAGGCCTGTGAACGCGAAGGTCCCGGCGCTGCTGCAGCCTTACCTCCGGGTGTCCGCGCGCCCTGCAAGAAGTCCCCTCGTGTCGATCCGCGGTACCCCCTGCCCTCTGCCGCCTGCGTGGCCAAGGGTGACCACGGTCGGTCATGTCGGTGGATGGCCCACGGCGGCGGGGGGTGGCACGTCCTTCACGACCGGTGTTGAACCCTCTCCAACCTTGTAGGTACCAGCCCATGACTCGTCCTCCCGCGCTCAAACTCGCTGAGGTGCTCGCGGAGATCCGTATGAGGCCGTCCGCCTTCTACCGCCTGCGCGCCCGCGATCAGGCTCCCCGAATGATCAAGCTTCCGAACGGTGAACTGCGTTGTCGTCGAGCTGATCTGGACGCCTGGTGGCAGGCGTGTGAAAGGAACACGCCTGAATGGCGATGACTTACAAAGTCCGATTCTGGGACATCCGCGAACGGCCTGAGCGCCGAAAGGGGTTCGAGGTCCGTTGGACGGTCAACGGACGAGAGAAGTCGGAGTCCTTCCTCACCAAGGGGCTTGCTGAGAGCAGGCGCGCCAAGCTCATGACGGCTGCGCGCGACGGCGAGCTCTTTGACCAGAGGGGTGCTGGGAGCGTGCGCCGGGTAATACACGGCGTGATCTGGCCGACGCTCTGGCGACCATCACCCCTGCCCTGGTGGGGCCCGGAGTTGCTTATTCGGATCCGCGTGTGCTGAGGCGGGCGCTGTACTCGTGGGCGTTCAACAAGAACGCCTGGGCCGCCGATCCGCCCGAGGAGTGGGTGGCGGCCTTGGCCTGGCTGCAGAGGCACTCGCTTGCGTAAGTGAGCTGGAGAAGCCGGATGTGTTGCGGCGGGGTCTGGATGTTCTGTGTCGCAAAGCGGACGGTAGTCCAGCTGCGGCGAAGACCGTCAAACGGAAGAAGGCGACGGTCAACGAAGTGTTCGGCCTGGCTGTCGAGCGAGCGTATTTCACGCAGAATCCGCTCGGTGGCCTGCGGTGGACGGCCCCGGACTCCGCCGATGAGGTCGACCCCGACTGTGTCCCCAACCCGGCTCAGGTTGCCCGCCTGCCGGCCTCGGTCGGTGCGCAGCGAGGGCGGGGACCACACCTCCAGGCCTTCTTCGGGTGTATGTACTACGCCGGCATGCGTCCGGCGTAGGTGATCCACCTTCAGCTCTCGCAATGCCGCCTGCCGGGGACCGGCTGGGGACTGCTGAACCTCAAGGGAGGCGTCGTGGTGTCGGGCAAGGAATGGACCAACGACGGCAACGTTCACGAGGTTCACTCACTGAAGCGGCGCGCGGCCCGAGTCACCCGCCCCGTCCCCGTCCCGCCGTCGTTCGTCAGCATGCTGCGTGCGCACATCGACCGCTTCGGCGTCGCACCTGACGGACGTCTGTTCCGCAACGAAGCAGGCCGCTACGTTGACCCCTCGGCCTATGGCACCACGTGGGCGCGAGCACGGGAGGACGCTCTCACCCTTGGCGAGCACGCCCTCATGCCGGCCAAGCGGCCCTACGATCTGCGCCACGCCGGGATTTCCTTCTGGCTGGCCTCCGGTGTCGACCCCGCCGAGTGCGCCCGCCGGGCCGGGCAGAGCATCCAGGTTCTGTTCCGGTACTACGCCAAGTTCCTGGCCGGAGCGCAGGACCACGCCAACCGTTTGATCGAGGAGTCCATGCGGGAGTGGGACGGGCGCTCGGAGGCTGCTGATGAAGGCTTAGCGGGAATCTGGCCCGGAAATGCCCCGGAACAGCTGGACAGAGGTGAGATACCGGTGGGAGACATCGGGAGTAAAGGTAGATATCTCCTCACCGCGTGAGTGGGTGCCGTGAAGAGCGTCTGGCGGGTATAAGCCCAGGTCAGACGCCCTTCACGTGCGTCTAGAAGAACCCCAGCTTCTTTGCTGAATAGCTCACCAGCAGATTCTTCGTCTGCTGGTGGTACATGGGCAGCACCCCTGTTGACCAGCGGAAACGACTACCCTGGTGCTCTTGGGCTGGGCACCGGTCCGGGAATGGTCCGGATCTTGGTCGTGGGGGAGTGAGGTCGCACTCTTGTTCCGGGGCGTTGTCTGGCACGTGGTGCTCTGGGCGACGCACTCGCCGTGGGCGTCGCTACGCATCAAATGACGTCGCCGCAGTTACTCACGCGCCGATGCTGGAGCAGTGCCAACGTCGCGTCCATCAGGAGGAGATCGATTCGCGGTCCCGGCCTCGGCACCCGAGGAGGAATGGGCGAAGCCAGTGTCCTGGGGATGGGACGTCGATCGGGGGCCTCAGAGCTTCGGTTGTGCCGACGGCACGCTCGCGAGCGGCGTCGGGTCGTTGCCAGTCCAGCGTCGGCGGTGGTGGCGAAGGTACCGGGGGTCGATGAAGTGCCACCGGTGGAGTTCGATCCTGTCTCCGAGCCGGCCCGTCACGGTGTCGACGATCGTGTGGTCGTCGGTCAGGACGCGTGCTCCCGCGTCGTAGAGGACGTGGCAGTTCGGGCAGAGGCAGAGCAGGTTCTCGACGATGTCGGGCCCGTTGTCTTCTCTGGCCCGGATATGGGCTGCTTCGCTGTAGCGATCGCGGGGTGAGGGCAGGACCAGGGCTGTGGCGCACATCTGGCAACGGTCCTGATACCACTGCTTGAGCTTGCGCGCGGCACTGCTGCCGGTCTGCGGCGGCTTCCTGTGCGTGCCTGTGCCGGGTGGCCGCCACTGCTCGGGCTCGGGCGCGTTCGAGCGAATCGGCGGGGCCTCTCCCTCAGTTGCTGACATGCCGAACAGCCGGTCGTCCAGGTGCTTGACGACCGGTTCCACCGCGCTTTGGTCCATGGCGACGAGGTGCGAGGTGTCCAGGACAGCGCGACGGGCGAGTGCCCAGGCGGCCTCGACGTGGGTGCTGTGGATGGCGGTGCGTTCGGTCGCTGCGAGCGTGCCGGCGATGCGGGAGACGTGGTCGCCGATCCGGGCGAAGAAGTCTGCGTACCGCTCGGGCAGGGCGGCGTCCCACCTGTGCTCGGCCTCACGGATTGCGTTCCGCTGCAGCCCTGCGCGAGTGGTGTAGGTCAGGATCGGCCGGGTGTTGAAGGCCCAGCCGTACGCCGTCGCCAGCTCGTGCCGCCAGCTGCCCGACGTCGAGTCGGCGCGTGGGGCAGGCGCTGCCCGCCGGGCGAAGTGGAGGACGCGGGAGTACGTGGCGGCGTCCGTGGAGAGGAAGCCCCGCCATTCGCTGGCGGACGGGTCCCACAGGGATCCGACGTGCGGCGGAACGGGTCTCCTGGCTGCCCGGTAGCGTCCGGCGCCCCGCGTGGGCAGCGTGTGCCGCCCGTCCCATGCCCTTCGTATGTGCCCTTCGAGGGACCCGCTGATCCTGGAGCCGCCGAGACTTGAAGTGAACGGCGAACCGGTCAGGAGGAACGTGGGCGTGCCTGCGCCGGCGTTGTCCGCTCGGCGGGTGGCGTGCGCGGCCGCGCCGAACAGCTTCCCGTCCGTAACGTCGCGATGAACTGCCAACGGGCCTGGCCCGTTGAGGAGGCGGTGAAGGAGATGATGGAGCGGGTCGCCTTCGGGCACATCAGAACGCACGAGAGACGTCCAGACCGTCAGCGGGGCGTCCGGCCATGAGCTGATCGAGACCGCGGGGGCGACGGCCGTAGACCACCAGCTGATCGCCGCCACGTACAGGTCCGCCGGATCCAACCCCGCCGAGCCGGCCTTGGCCTGAGCCATTTCCCCGAGCGGCCCTCGGTACAAGATGTCCTCGTCCGTCATTGCCCCACCCTCATCTTGCAGCCGCGCCTGCAGCGTTGCCGTGACCCTGCGGATTCTGCCCGATGGCTCTGACAGCGGCCGGGACGCGCAGTGCCGGCAACGAAATCCTTCCGCAAGCGGCAACGATTGCATCGGTGAATCCTGCAATCGAGCAGTGCCCATCCTCGTGATCGCAGCACACTTATCCATGGGTGTGCGGCCGCGTTGGGAAGAGCTCGCCGGGGGACGGAGCAGGCGTTCGAAGAGGGCGTGACGATGCTGCTCGCTATGGTCTATCCCGGCCTCAGGCAATGTTGACGGTTCCGGCGGTAACCGCGGGGAGGACGCCCTCCTTCTACTACCGGGAGGCGGACGCCACGTCTTCCAGGTGAAGAGCGCCGCCAGGTGGAGCACTCACTGAAGCGAGCGGCCAAGGAGGAGCCAACGCGTTGGACTCTCGTTGTACCACTCCGCTTTACACCAGATGAGTGGGACTGGTTCGACGGGAACTCCGTGACGCCTTTCCATTCCCACTGGACTACGTGGGTCGTTGACGGGATTGGTGAGGGCGAGCTGTGTAGGGTCGTGGCAACCGTCCTTCTCGGCGAGGCCCGCCCGCCTGCCCCCCGAATCAGACCTCCGGCGGGCCGTAAGCGCGGACTTGACCGGTCATCAGGAGTGCTGCCGTGCGACCAATGGAGACATCGTCTGCGCCCGGCAGCTTCGGTTGGAACCGTGAGACAGCGACGCTGGCGCTCCTGTCCTTTGCCATGCTGATCGTTTCGCTCGACCAGTACATCGTGGTCGTGGCGCTCCCCGACATCGCACGTGACCTTGGCTATTCCGCGCAGACGCTGCAGTCGGTCATCAGCGCCTATGCGGTAGCCTCGGCCGGCTTCCTACTGTTCGGCGGGCGTGCCGCCGACCTGCTCGGACGACGCCGCATCCTGGCCACCGGCCTCGCACTCTATGCCGGGACAGCGCTCGCGGGAGGACTCGCGACCGGCCCCGGAATGCTCCTCGGGGCCCGCGCATTCCAAGGTCTCGGCGGGGCCCTCGTCTTCCCCACCACCCTGGCACTCATCAACACCACCTTCGCCGAAGGCCGCGCCCGCAACCGTGCATTGGGAATCTGGGGAGGATCAGGCGCGGCAGGACTCGTCATCGGTGTGCTGCTCGGCGGTCTGCTGACGCGGGCGTTCGGCTGGGAAGCGGTCTTCTTCGTCAACGTCGCCCTGGCCGGCCCCGCGCTGTTGCTTGCCTTCGTAGTGATCCCCCGGGACGGTGAACGCGAAAAAGGCCGCACGTTCGATTTACCCGGTGCGCTGAGCGTCACTCTTGGTGTCACACTCATCGTGTTCGCCCTCGTGCAAGGCCCCGGATGGGGCTGGCTTTCGCCGGGCATCCTGGTCAGTGCAGCGGCGGGCCTGCTGCTGATCGGAGCTTTCGTCGTCATCGAGCGGCGCAGCCACGACCCGCTTGTGCCACCCCGGCTGCTCTCCAACCCGAACCTGATCACCGGTGTCGTCATCGCGTTCATGTTCATGGCGACCTTCGGCTCCGTGCTCTACTTCCTGTCCCTTTACTTCCAGGACATTCTTGGCTACGACGCTTTGCAGACCGGCGCCGGCTTCCTCATCCCCACGGCAGTGGTGGTGGCCGGTTCGGCAACCGCGGGCCAGCTCGTGACGCGGTTCGGTCTCAGGCGCACGTTGGCCGCCGCCCTCGCCGTCGGTGCGCTCGGTGCGGTCGCACTCGGCCTCGCGATCTCGCCGAACGGCACGTACATCGCACTCGTCCCCGGCCTCGTGGCGCTCGGCATCGGCGACGGGGTGGTCTTCACCGCCATGTTCATCGCCGCCGCCACCGGAATCTCCGACCGACAACAAGGCATCGCCTCCGGCATTGCCTCCACCGGCTCAGGCGCGGGCGCGGCTGTCGGCCTCGCCGTCCTCGTCCTGGTAGCGACTGCCGGCCTCGATGGCCTCTCCGGTGAACAGCTTCGGATCGCCGCCGCCGACGGGATCAGCACCACGCTGTTCGCCGTGGCAGGCGGAATCGCGCTGACCTTCCTCGTCGCCTTGAGGCGGTGCCCGACACCGCCCGAACCGGAACCCGCCCCCGTGCCGTACCAGACCCGTCGCTGCTGACAGAGGTCAGGGACCTGCCTGGACGGGGAAAGCGGATCGCAGTGAACGTGGGGTGGTCCACCGTCGGCCGGGGAGTCGTCTCGATCATGACGTTGCCGGTGAGGAATACCAGCATTGCGCTGAAACGCTGGCGGCGGACCTACCGGGCTGCCCAATCGTGCGGGATCCGCTTCCACGATATGTACCTAGTGTCCTGCGTCGGAAGAAGTCGGTGGTGGCGCTGGGTTCACCTCTGGGGTGAGCTGGTGCCGGCTGTCTGCGGGGTGGCCTGGGGGTGGTGGCGATGTTGCGTGTCGCGGGAGTGCAGGACCCGTGGTGGGGGGTGCTGCCGGAGCAGGCGCGGCAACTTCCGACTGAGCTGGCCAGGATTGAATGCTCAGCTACCTCAGCGATGGGCGCCCAGACCGCCTCGCCGAACGCCCGGGAGGGACGACCTAAGCTGAGGTGATCCCCGTGATGTGGATCCGGACGAAGGAAAGCCCGTGGCGTTCAGGGCCGCTCGCGGCGGCGGGCCCGCAGCGGCCGGTAGCCGGCCGGGTCCAGCTTGGCGAGTTCGGTGTCGACCTCGACGTTGATCGTGCCGTGGTAGTTGACGTTCTCGCTGTGCGCGGGAGAGATGTGCGCGAGGAGTTCGTCGTCCACCGCCCGCCCCTCGGCCCGCATAGCCGCGACGGCCAGGCCGTAGTACTCGCTCGTCCAGGTCACCACGGAGTTGGTCAGCACGGTCAGGCACCACGCCTGCTCGGTCTGCCCAGCCAGGAACCGTTCACGGATCTTGCCCTGGTGGGCGTAGTGCAGGTCCCGGCGCAGCGAGTGCAGGGACTCGCCCTTGTCGAGCTGCCGGGCGATCTCGCGGCGGTAGGTCTCGTCCGCCAGATAGCGGGTGGCGTAGATGGTGCGCCGTACTTCTTGACGAGTCCTGCCATGGGCACCACCATGCTATGGGAGCGCTCCCACGCCTTTTGCTCATCCCCTGGAAGGACACCAACTGTGCCCCCTCGTCCGCCTCGTCATTTACGCGAGCCCGGCGTCCCGCGCCGCGACAGAAGCCGAGTACTGGGAACCCTGGCCGCCGCAAGTCTGTTAGCCGGTGCCCTCGCATCGACACCCGCGGCCGGCGCCGACGCACCCGATCTGATCTCCAACGGCGACTTCTCCGGCGGCACCACCTCGTGGTGGTGGTCGGAGGCCAACCCCGGCACTGTCGTGGACGGCCGCCTCTGCGCCGACGTCCCCGCCGGGACGGCCAATCCATGGGATGCCATCATCGGGCAGAACGACCTCCCCCTCACCGCCGGGGAAAGCTACACGCTGACGTACACCGCCACTTCCACGGCACCGATCACCATCCGCGCCAATGTGCAGATGGCCGTCGATCCCTGGACGACAGAACTCGCCGCGGCGGATGCGATCGGCAGTACGGCAGAGCCCATCAGCCATGTCTTCACCACATCGTCCGACCATGAGGCCGCGCAACTCGCCTTCCAGATCGGTGGCAGCGCGACGGCGTATACCTTCTGCCTCGATGACGTCTCGCTGACCGGCGGCGCCGTGCCGCCCGTGTACGAGCCGGACACCGGCTCCCCCGTCCGGGTCAACCAGGTCGGCTACCTGACCGACGGCCCGAAGAGCGGCACGGTCGTCACCGAAGCCACCTCGCCGCTGGCATGGGCACTCAAGGCGGCCAACGGCAGAACCGCGGCATCCGGCACGACCAGGCCGGGCGGTGTGGACTCGACGTCGCGGCAGAACGTGCACACCTTCGACTTCAGCAACGTCACCACCGCCGGTGAGGGATACACCGTCACCATCGGCGAAGAGACCAGCGAGCCGTTCTCCATCGGTGACGACCTGTATGCCTCGCTGCGCACTGACGCGCTCGCGTACTTTTACCACAACCGCAGCGGCATCGAGATCGATGCGAATCTGGTGGGCGATGAGTACGCCCGCCCGGCCGGACACCTGGATGTGGCCCCCAACCAGGGCGACATCCAAGTCCCGTGCCAGGCAGGCCTGTGCGACTACAGCCTCGATGTCTCCGGCGGCTGGTACGACGCCGGAGACCACGGCAAGTACGTGGTCAACGGCGGCATTTCGGTGGCGCAGCTGATGGCGAGCTACGAGCGGACCCTCACCACCGAGGGCGCCGACGGCAAGCCCCTCGGTGACGGCAAGCTCCGCGTGCCCGAGCGGGGCAACGACGTGCCCGACATCCTCGACGAGGCCCGCTGGCAGTTGGACTTCCTGATGAGCATGCAGGTGCCGGCGGGCAAGCCGCTGGCCGGCATGGTGCACCACAAGATCCACGACCGGCAGTGGACAGGGCTTCCGCTGCTGCCGCACCAGGACCCTCAGCCCCGTGAGCTGCACGCTCCCAGCACCGCTGCCACGCTCAACGTCGCGGCCGCCGGCGCGCAGTGCGCTCGGCTCTTCAAGCCGTACGATGCGGGCTTCGCGGCCCGCTGCCTGAGTGTCGCGCGCACCGCCTGGAACGCGGCCCAGGCCAACCCAGGCGTGCTCGCCAGCCCCACCGACGGAACGGGCGGCGGTACGTACAGTGACGACAACGTCAGCGACGAGTTCTACTGGGCCGCCGCCGAACTGTTCGTCACCACCGCAGAGGACGCCTACCGCCAGGCCGTCCTCGGCTCCCCGCTGCACGGCGACACCGACGCGGTCTTCCCCCGCGGCGGCATGTCCTGGGGCGCGACCGCAGGTCTCGGTGCCCTGAGCCTGGCCACCGTGCCGAACAAGCTGACCAGCAGCCAGCTCGCGGCGGCACGTGCCACGGTGACAAAGGCCGCCGACGGCTACGCCGACGACTCCGCGAACGCGGCCTACGGCGTGCCCTACGCCCCCGACAGGAACAATTATGTGTGGGGATCGAACAGCCAGGTCCTCAACAACATGGTGGTGCTCGCCACCGCGCACGACCTGAGCGGTGATGTCACCTACCGCGACGCGGTACTGCGCGGCATGGACTATCTGCTGGGCCGCAACCCGCTCAACCAGTCCTACGTCACCGGGTACGGCGAGCGGGACTCGCACAACCAGCATCACCGGTTCTGGGCCCACCAGATCAACCCGGACCTGCCCAACCCGGCACCCGGGTCCGTCGCCGGCGGACCGAACACCGGCATCGAGGACCCGGTGGCGCAGGACAAGCTCCAGGGCTGCGCCCCGGCGATGTGCTACATCGACGACATCGGGTCCTGGGCGACCAACGAGATCACCATCAACTGGAACGCCCCGCTGGCCTGGATCGCCTCGTACGTCGACGACCTCGGCAACGGCGACGGTGACGGCAATACGTCGGTCTGCGAGGTCTCCTACGACTCGAACCGGTGGAACGGCGGCTTCACCTCGTCGGTGACCCTGAAGAACACCGGTGCCTCGGCGATCAACCCGTGGGAGCTGAGGTGGTCCTTCGACGACAACCAGCGCGTCAACCATGCCTGGAACGCCGTGGTCACCCAGAGCGGCAGTGCCGTCATCGCGAAGCCGTCGAGCTGGAACGCAAGTGTGGCTCCCGGCGGTTCGGTGGCCTTCGGATTCATCGGCACCTCCAGCGGCCAGGTGGCCGACCCGAAGGTCTTCACTCTGCAGAGCGGTACCTGCGTGGTCCGGTGATCCGTTAGCCGCAAGGCGACGCGCCTGTCACGCGCCGACCCGCTCACCAAACGGCCGGGCCGTCCCCGCAAGGGACGGCCCGGCCCTGCCGTCGTCGGCTGCTGTGCAGGGGCGAGACTCGGGCCCGTGGCCTGCGGTCCCGGCCACGAAAGGCGAGGCGTGTGCCTCGACGTTACGTCTGCGCCTACCCGCCCGGCGGCGCGGTGGAACCCCGCGGCGTGAGGGACGGGGTGGGCATTTGCCGGACGCGTCGGGGAAGGTCGTAAATCGGGCCGCGGGCGGGTATGTCGTCGCCCGCCGTCGATTGTGTCTGGCCGCGCCTTCCGATGGGCGGGTGGGCTCGTGCCCGTGCTCGCCGATCTGCCCGTATGACTGGCGGACCGTCCGCGCCGTTGTGCCTGGCCACTTACCTCGACAGGGCGGCCGTCGTACGACCGCTGGACGTCCTCGATGCTGCGCGAAGCCCGCGCGGCCCGCCGCCGCCACTACCAACACCGAGGACACACACAGATACGGTTGCAATATGGTGAGGACCCGACCCTGGTGGTGCTGGACACGCAGAGTGTCCACGTGGCTGCCGGGGGTCCCGCTTCCACGACCGGTCTGGACTTGGCAAAACGGATGCCGGGCCGCAAGTTGGCCGTGGACATGCCGGGCCTGGTCATCGCCGTCACCGTCCTCGCCGCGAACACGCACGACAACACCGCGGGCGTCGCTCTGCTGGACCAGGTCGCCGAGCACACCGGTGACACCGTCCGCAAGGCGCTGATCGACCAGGGCTTCAAGAACCAGGTCGCCGCGCACGGCACCCGCCTGGGCATCGACGTCGAAACCGCCGAACGCAACCCGCAGGACAAGGGGTTCGTCCCGCAGCCGAAGCGGTGGGGGGCCCAGCGAAAAGGCGCTGGGCCCCTATCGCGAGCGGTTCGCCGACATGTTCGCGAAACTGCGCCGCGTAGTGGCCGGCCCACTGGAGGATCTCCTCCCGTCTCAGGACGGGCAGCCGGACCGCCTCGCACCGCCGGTCGCCGAACCGGGCGCCACGCAGCGGGTCGTCGATCAGGTCGTCGTACTCGCGGGTCCGGCAGGTGACGAGGCCACGCTCGCGCTCATGCCGTCCCGGGCGGAGGGCTTCGGGCTGGTGGGCCTGGAGGCGGTCGCGGCCGGTACTCCGGTTCTGGTCAGCGGCAGGAGCGGGCTCGGCATGCTGCTGAGGGAGATCCTTCCCCCGGCCGAGGCCGCACGCGCCGTGGTCCCCGTGACCCTGCACGACACCGACGATGTGATGCGGTGGGGCCACCAGATCGCGGCGGTGCTGCGCGACCCGGTCGCGGCGTTCGCCACGGCGGACCGGATACGCCGTGCCGCGGAGGCCGAGCGGACCTGGGCGACCGTGGCCGAACAGGTCCTGGGCCTTCTGCGTTAGCCGACGGGGCTTTGCCCGACGGGCCCGAGCCTGTTCGGGGCGACGCCGTCGAGTCCGGCGCGGATGAGGTCGGCGGTGGGGTGGCGGAGGGCGACGAAAGCCGCCCACGCCTCCTCGCGGCGCAGACGGGCGGCGCCGGGGTCACCGGCGGCTTCGAGGCCAAGCGTCCACCAGATCCTCGCGGTACGGATCCGACCGGACGGCGGCAGCGGATTCCCGTCCGTCGCGGACCGGTCCGGAGTGAACTGGGCGCCGTCCGGAGCCCTCGGACCGAAGGCGGAGTTCAGGCCGCGCAGCTCGCGTCGTAGCCAGGCATCGAGCCTCGGCCCGACCGGAAGGCCGGCGCCGCATCCGAGGCCGGGGCGAGTTCGATCCGGCTGCGTGCGTCCGCACGCATGCCCGCGTCGTCCTGCTGTCCGAGTTTGTGCCACTCGATCTCGTCGGGGGCCATGCGTACGCAGTGGATCCGCCGCGCGCCCGGAAAGTGGTCGTCGGCCAGGGACTTGGCGACCTGTCCGCGTGCGGGGACAGCGTCTCGCGTAGTCGTAATGAGCGGTCTCCTGCCCCAGGAGTGTCCGGCGCTGCCCGCCGTCGGCCGGTGTTCCCAGCCTCGCGAGCCACGCTGCCACCTCGGCAACCTCACCGACCGAGCGGTCACCACGCCGGCACAGCTCGAACGATCTCGGCCTTGAACTCCGGCGTGACGGAACGGCGGGGCGAGGCCGGGGGCTCCGAGTCCGCCGTCGCACAGATCAGTGTCGCGCGCCCTCGGTGCTCTCCCGCAGGACGAGACGGTGCGGCACGACACGGTCCTGTGGTGACAGAGGGGCTGCTGCCGTCTCGTCCGCCCGGTCCTGCGGCCGGTTCGCCTCGTCGATGCGGTGCCGCAGCAGTTGCACGGCGACCTTGGCCACCGCTCCCTTGTCGGGAGCCACAGTGCTCAGTGTCGGTACGCTGTACTGCCCGCCCTCCACGTCGTCGAAGCCCATCACGGCGACGTCCTCGGGCACCCGTACACCGTGCTCGTGCAACGCGCGCAACGCCCCCAGAGCCAACTGGTCGTTGAGGCACAGCAGTGCGTCGGGGCGCGCGCCGCCGCTCAGAGCCCGGGTCGCCGCCTCGGCCCCGTCGGGCATCCGGAAGGCCGCCACGGGCAGCAGTGCCGCTGCGGAATAGGCTATGCCCGCTGCCGACAGGGCCGCCCGGTATCCGCGGGTGCGCGCCTCGGCGGTTCCCAGCCCCGGCTTGTCCCGGCCCCCGATGACCAGGATGCTGCGGTGCCCGCAGGCGATCAGGTGCTCGGTGGCTTCGCGTGCTGCCTGTTCGTTGTCGATCGCCACGTGGTCCGCCCCCTCCTCAAGCAGCTCTCCCAGCAGGACCGTTGGCGGCGACCCCGCGTTTTCGCGCAGATCGTCGGAGGTGAGGGCGAGCGGACTGAGGATGATGCCGTCGACGAAATCGGAGCCGAACCCCGACAGCGCCGCCAGTTCGTGCCGACGCTCCCCGCCGGACTGGTGGACCAGCACGGTCAGCGAGCACTGCTCGGCCTCGCGGATGACGTGCCGGGCGAGTTCGGCGAAGTATGGGACGTCCAGTTCAGGTACGACCAGAGCGATGACCCCGCTGCGCCCGGTGCGCAGATGGCGGCCCGCCAGGTTCACCCGGTAGCCGAGATGGTCGATGGCCTCACGGACCACGCGCCGTGTCCGGTCGGATACATGGACGTAGTCGTTGATCACGTTCGAGACGGTCTTCTCCGACACGCCCGCGTGCCGTGCGACGTCCTTGATCCTGGGTCGTGCCATCGCCAGCTCCCCCTGTCCTTGTGCACTGCCGAGTCTATGCCGTAGCAGGCCGCATGATCCCGGCGGCATCCGACGCGGCCTGGCCTTCCCGCCGTACAACAGGCAGTGCCGCAACTCTTTACAGCTGTTGTACATCGATGTAAAAACATGGCATCGCGCCGGTCGCCGGAGCGGTGCCCACCCGTTGTCCGCGGTGGGCCGCCACCGGTTGCCCATGCCGGTGGCCGCCGTCAACCGGCATGGTCGACCGGCCGTCGAAAGGTCCGTGATGAGTTCTTTCCCACCTGCCCCCGGGCCGCGGCCCGCGTTCACGCCCCCGCCGACGGCGGGCGTAAGCCGCCGCGGGCTCCTGCGCTACGGCATGGCCGGCGCCGGCGCCGCGCTGCTCGCCTCCGGCCCGCTGACCGGCTGCGCCTCGCCTGCCGCGTCCTCGGATGCCTCGGCCCTGAGGGTCTGGGACCTCTTCCAGGGCGGGGATGGCATCTTGATGAACGACATGATCAAGGCCGTCTCCAGCGCCGGCGACGGCTTCGCCGTCGACCGCACCATCCTGGACTGGGGCCCGTCCTACTACACCAAGCTCGCCATGTCGGCCGCCGGAGGCCGGGCATCCGATGTGGCCGTTCTCCACCTCTCCCGGCTGGCCGGATACGCCCCCGGCGGATTGCTCGACCACTTCGACCTGGACCTGCTCGCCGAATTCGGTTGCAGCGAGGCTGACTTCGCCCCGGCTGTCTGGAAGCGGACGCGGCACGAGGGGGCCGTCTACGCGATCCCGCTGGACGTCCACCCCTTCATCGTCTTCTACGACCGTGACGCCGCGGACAAGGCCGGGCTGCTCGACTCCTCGGGCGAACTCGCCCCGATGGGTTCCCCCGAGGCCCTACTGGACGCGGGGAAGGCGCTCGCGAAGGCCACCGGCGGCTCGGGCATCCTCTTCGGTCACGTCACCGACACCGCGCAGAACTGGCGGCAGTTCGCCGCTCTCTACGCCCAGACCGGCGCCGCTTTCACCTTGCCCGAAGGCGGCCCGGCCGAGATCGACACCGACGCCGCGATCCGGGTCGTGGCGTTCATGCAGCAGCTTTTCGACGGCAGGACCAACCCCAACAACCTCGATTACAACGGGGCGATGGCCGGATTCATCGGAGGCCGCGGTGGCATGGCCATGATCGGCGAGTGGGAGCTGCCGACCCTGCGGAAGTCGGGCATCCCCCTGGGAGCCGCTCCCTTCCCGCAGGTCTTCGAACGTCCCGCCGTCTATACCGACTCCCACAGCTTCGTCCTGCCCCATCAGGCCGATCCCGACCCCGGGCGGCGGCGCGAGGCCCACCGGTACGTCGCGCAGATGGTCAAGCAGAGCCTCACCTGGGCGAGCGCGGGCCACATCCCCGCGTACCAGCCCGTACTGGCCCGTCCCGAGTACGCGGCGCTGAACCCCCAGTCGTCCTACGCGGAGGCGGGCAAGGTGGCGGTGCTCGATCCGCCGAACTGGTTCGCGGGAGCGGCCTCGAACTTCCAGAACCGCATGTGCCAGCCGCTCCAGTCGGCGCTGCTCGGCAACACCTCGGCCGAGAAGGCGGTGCGGCAGATGGTCCGCGAGGCGAACGCGCTGCTTCATCAGCCCAACCCGGTGGCCTGACCGGAGCTCAAGGAGCCACAGACGTGACAACAACCCTACCCACCGGCGCCCCCGTGCCCACCGGCACGCCACCCTCCACCGTCCCTCGCGGCCGACGCCCCTTCGGGAACAGGAGCGCCGCCGGCCGGAGCAACGGCCTGCTCTTCGTCCTGCCCTTCCTGGTGCTCTTCGGCCTCTTCTTGGTCTGGCCCGTCGGCCATGGCATCTGGATGAGCTTCACCGACAGTTCACTCGCGCTGCGCGACACGGCCTTCGTCGGTTTCGCCAACTACACCGAGGCGTTCGGCGACCCGGATGTCTGGAGCAGTCTGGGCAACACGCTCTTCTTCACCCTCATCTCATGCGTTCCCCTGGTGCTGGTCGCACTCGTGATGGCGCTGCTGGTCCACAGCGGACTGGCCGGCCAGTGGGCGTGGCGGCTGGCGTTCTTCGCGCCCTATCTGCTGCCCGTCACCGTGGTGACCCTCATCTGGCAGTGGCTGTACCAGCCGGACATCGGCTTCGGCAACCAACTGCTCGGCGCGCTCGGCATGGAGCCCGTCGGCTGGCTGTCCGACGAGTCGGTCGCCATGTGGTCCGTCGCCGCCCTCACGGTCTGGTGGACGGTCGGCTTCAACTTCCTGCTCTACCTGGCCGCTCTCCAGGCCCTGCCGGAGACTCTCGACGAGGCTGCCGCGCTCGACGGTGCGGGCGCCTGGCGGCGGCTGTGGTCAGTCACCCTGCCCCAACTGCGCAGGACCACGGTGCTGGTGGCCATGCTCCAGGTCCTGGCCTCGCTCAAGGTCTTCGACCAGATCTACATCCTCACCAAGGGCGGCCCGAACGGCGCCACCCGTCCCATCCTGGAGTACGTCTACGACGTCGGGTTCACCGGCTACCGGCTGGGCTACGCCTCGGCCATCTCCTACGTCTTCTTCGCGCTCGTGATCGTCATCTCCATCGCGCAGCTCCGCTTCTTCCGCCAGGAGGACTGACCGTGTCCGCTACCGCAACTCCTGTGCGCCCGCGGCGCCGCGCGCCCCGCGCAGCCGACGGTTCACCGATGCTTCTCGGCCAGGGGCGGCTGCCGCGCGTACTGGTCGGCACCGTGCTGGTCGTGCTGGCGGCCGTCTGGCTGCTGCCGCTCGTCTGGGCGGTCGTCACCTCCCTGCAGAGCGAGCAAGACGTGGCGACGCCGGGCCTGTCCCCGTTCAAGGGCGCCTTCACGCTGGAGTCCTACCGGCAGATCCTCGACCGTGGGAACGTACTGACCTGGGCCTTCAACAGCTTTCTCGTGGCCGGTCTGGTCACGCTGATCACCGTGGTCGTCTCCACACTCGCAGCCTACGGTTTCGCGCGTGGTACGTTCCGGGGCCGCCGGGTCCTCCTGGCCGTTACCGTCGCCGCCATCATGGTGCCGCCGCAGCTGCTCGTCGTCCCTCTCTTCGAGCAGATGCTCCTGTTCAACATGGTGGACACGTACGCGGCGGTCATCCTGCCCCAAGTGGTTGCGCCGATGATGGTGTTCATCCTGAAGCGGTTCTTCGAGGGCGTGCCCCGGGAACTGGAGGACGCCGCCCGGATCGACGGCGCGTCCGAAGTCAGGGTCTTCCTGTCGATTGTCCTGCCGCTGTCCCGGCCCATCGTGGCCGCCGTCGCGATCTTCGTATTCATCGGTGCCTGGAACAACTTCATGTGGCCGTTCATCGTCACCAATGACCCCGGCCTCATGACACTTCCGGTGGGTTTGGCCACCGTCAAGGACTCCTTCGGCATCCAGTACGCCCAGTCCATGGCCTCCGCGCTGCTCGCCTCGCTGCCGCTGATCGCCATGTTCCTCCTCTTCCAGCGGCGCATCGTCAAATCGGTGGCCACCACGGGCTTCGGCGGCTCCTGACCTCTGCTGTGCGGCCCCCGGGGCCGGCAGTCCTCCGCAACATATTTACATCGATGTACATTGTGGGCGCGGCGACAGCATCGCCCGCCTACACACCGACTGGAGCATGTGTGCCCACTCCCTCCGTACCGCGCCCGGAGTACCCGCGACCGCAGTTCGTCCGTAACGACTGGCTCAATCTCAACGGCGCCTGGCAGTTCGAGACCGACCGAGGGGACAGTGGCCTGGAACGAGGCCTCCTGGACCGCGCCCTGACCGGCGAGATCCTCGTCCCCTTCCCTCCCGAATCGGAGCTGTCCGGCATCGGTGACACCGATTTCCTGGAGGCCGTGTGGTATCGGCGGGTGCTCACCCTGCCTTCCGAGTGGGCCGGACGCCGTGTGCTGCTGCACTTCGGCGCTGTCGACTACGACACCACTGTGTGGGCCAACGGCACCGAAGTGGCCTGCCACCGCGGCGGTTTCACGCCGTTCACCGCCGACCTCGGTGACATAGCCGGCTCCGGAGAGGTCACCCTCACCGTCCGCGCCCGCGACCCGCGGTCGGGCCCGCAGGCCCGGGGCAAGCAGGCCGTCCAGTACGCCAACCACGACTGCAACTACACCCGCGTCACCGGCATCTGGCAGACCGTGTGGCTGGAACCCGTACCCGACCTCCACCTGCGGCGTCCCCGTATCACGCCCGACCTCGGGGGATCGGCGTTCCATCTGGAACTGCCAATCTCCGGCAATCGTCCCGGCCACCGGGTGCGTGCCGTCCTCGCCGACGCCGACGGCGAGGTCTGCCGCGCGGAGGTCCGCGCCGACCTCGATCTCGCACCGCGCCTGCATCTCCCGGTACCCCAGGAGCGGCGCCGCGAGTGGTGCCCGCAGGATCCGCACCTGTACGACCTGCGGATCGAACTCCTCGACGCGGCAGGCGAGGTGGTCGACACCGCGGGGAGTTACGCAGGACTCCGGGCCGTCGGCATCCGGGGCAAGGCCGTCACCCTCAACGGGCGGCCACTGTTCCAACGGCTGGTGCTCGACCAGGGCTGGTACCCGGACGGCCTGATGACCGCGCCGACCGACGAGGCCCTGGTCCACGACATCGTCCTCGCCATGGCGGCGGGCTTCAACGGGGCACGGCTGCACCAGAAGGTCTTCGAGGAGCGCTTCCTCTACCACGCGGACCGCCTCGGCTACCTGGTCTGGGGAGAGTTCGGTGACTGGGGCTGCGAGACGGGCGGTTCGTCGGGCGACAACCAGCAGCCGGACGCCTCGTACACCGGCCAGTGGCTCGAGGCGCTGGAACGCGACTACTCGCACCCCTCGATCATCGGATGGTGCCCGCTCAACGAGACGTACCAGAAACTGCACGACCGCATCACCCAGCTCGACGCCGTGACCCGGGCGATGTTCCTGGCCACGAAGGCCATGGACACGACCAGGCCGGTCCTCGACACATCCGGATATGCCCACCGGGTCACCGAGACCGACATCTACGACTCCCACAGCTATGAACAGGACCCGGCCGCCTTCCAACACCTGATGTCCGGCCTCGCCAAGGACGAGCCGTTCGTCAACACCCACGAGAACGGCGCCCCCTACTCCTTGCCGTACCGTGGCCAGCCCTACTTCGTCAGCGAGTTCGGCGGTATCTGGTGGGACCCCGCCGCGGCCGCCGCGCAGTCCGGCGAGAACCGGACGGAGTCCTGGGGGTACGGCGAACGGGTGCGCGACGAGGAGGAGTTCCACGCCCGGTTCGCAGGGCTCACGGGCGTTCTGCTGGACGATCCCGCCATGTTCGGCTACTGCTACACCCAGCTGACCGATGTGTTCCAGGAACGCAACGGTATCTACCGTTTCGACCGCGGCACCAAGCTGGACGTCGAACGAATCCGCGCCGCGCAGATACGTCCGGCAGCCATCGAGGAGCAGGACCCCTCGTAGGGGTGCCTCGGGGGGGCTCCCCGCACGCCGACGCCTCCCCGGCTGGTGCCGGGGAGGCGGTGTGCTGTTGTCACTCGGTCGGCCGTCAGACCTGTTGCAGCTGCCAGAGCTGGGGCTGGAGGCCGTTGCACGTCCACTGCCGCACATTGGCGCCCGGTACGCGCGAGCCCTCGGCCACGTCCAGACACTGGCCGCTGGACCGGGCGATGAGCCGGTAGTAGCCGCGGCCGACGTTCTCCAGCCGCCAGTCCTGCGCGGCCAAGCCGTTGCAGTGCCACTGACGGACATTGGCGCCCGGCGTCTGCGAGCCGTCCTTCACGTCCAGGCAGTACCCGCTGTTGCGGCCGGTGAGCGTGAAGTGGTTGCCGCCGCGGGCACGCAGGGACCATTCCTGCGGCGCCAGGCCGTTGCACGTCCACTGCTGCACGTTGCCGCCCGGCAGCCGGGAGTCCTCGGCCACGTCCAGGCAGTGCCCGCTGTTGGCGTTCACGAGCCGGTACAGGGCGCCGTCCGCCACACCGGCCGCGTCACCGCTGCCGGTGATCCCGCTGGTGGCGTAGTAAGGCTTGCAGACGGTGCCGTCCCAGTCGGTGGCGATCTGAAGGACCCGCTTCCCGTCGGCCGAGGGCAGCAGCGGCGAACTGTAGTTCTGGCAGTAGTTCGCACTCGGGTTCGCAACCCGCACCGGCGACTCGATCTCGTACCAGGGCCCGGCGCCGTTCTCCGTGTTGGCGAGGATCGTGTGTCCGCTGTCCGCCGCCGGGGTGCCGTCACGGTTGAGCAGCATCTGCCCGATCAGCAGAAGCCGGCCGTTCGGTCCGCCATCCGGCGCGGGCGCCCAGGCGACGGTCGGCGCGGCCCTGAAGTACCTGCCGTCGACCGTCTCCGGCCGGAACCCGAGCGAGGCCGGATCCCCCCAGTCCCAGCCGTCCGCCGAGGTCCGGTAATGCACCACGCACTGGTACTGGCCGCCGGGGTTGCAGATCTCGTAGCTCATGAAGTACGTGCCGTTCGGCAGCTTGCGCACCACCGGCATCCCAGGCCGGTCGGGCTGCCAACTGCTCGCCACCGTGTCGCGACGGTCCTGCCAGTGCACACCGTCGTAGCTGCGGGAGGCGGACAGCTTCTGACTGTGCCCGCCGTCGGTCTCGTCGGCGTAGTGGCAGACGAGCGCCCCGTCGGCCGCTACGGAGAACTCCGGTTCCCACAGCCCGCCCGTCCCGCTCGCGGTGGCGCAGGACGACAGGTAGGACCAGGTGCGGCCCACGTCGTTACTGCGCCAGACACGCAGGGCCATACGCCGGTTCGCTTCGTCCTGCCCGGCGGACGCCGCCCACAGAAGGGTGCCGGCCGACAGCCCGCCCACCTGCCGGGGAAGTTCGAACAGAGTGCCGCAGCACTGCCCCTGGCCCGCGGACGATTCCGGATCGACGACCTTGCCCACCTCACGGAAGACCGATCCGTTGTCCGTGCTCTCGTGGATGGCGCCGATGCCGTTGTTGCCATCGAAGGTGGTGACACTTGCGAGTACGCGTCCGTTCGCAGCGCCGTTGTGCGCCAACCGGATGGCCCGGGGGTACAGCCCCGTACCGTTTCGCAGCGGCGTACCTGTGGCGGCGGGGGTGACATCCTTCACCGCGGCACCTGCGGCCAGGATGGGGGCGGCGGGCACGAGCAGGGTGAGGCTCAATGCCCCGGCCAGCCCCAGCAGTACGGCCCGGGCCGTTCGCCGAAGGGGGTGGCCGTCGGTATCGAAGTGGGCCGGGAAAGCAGATGTGGGGGGCAGGCCGCGCGAGAGAGGTCTGCGGGGTCTGGGGGAGCGGGGTTGGCGGAGACGGAACACGGAGCTCCTTCCTGAGCGCACAGCGTGTACGGCAGGGCAGTGCGCCGCCGTCGCGCAGCACGGCGGAGCCCGGCCCGCCGTCGCTTCGTGGGCGGTGCCACAGTCGTTGGCGCGGTTGCCTATGTGTACGGGCACGGGCGGGCGCACTGGCTGCGAGCGCCAGAGTAGAGCCGCTTGTACATCGATGTATACAGACGTGCGCAACTTTTTTTACATCGATGTACAACCTCTGTGGCATCTCCCACACGCGTAGGACTTGGGCTCCGGAAGGCCCTTGCGGAGCTCGCCGATCTCCCGCCGGCCCGCCCGCACAGCCGTCCGACCGTACCGGCGTTGACGGCTGTGCGGGCGGCGGTTCGGCAGGTGACTGGGCCCACCACGGACGCCGCAGTGGGGGCGGAGGTGCCCACTCCCTCCAATCAGGCTCCCGGCTCGACGCCAGGGCTCGACGCCAGGAGACGTGGATCCGGACCACCCAGCGGGGCTGTCCGAGTTTTCAGGTGATCACCAGACTCACGCTGGGCTTGTCGACGGTCACGGCGCCGAGGCTGGGGGCTTCCCGGCCGTCGCGGCGGCAGACGCGTACGACGGGCTGTCCCGCGCTCCTGGCCCTCGTGGTCGAAGTGACCGACCGCGTCGAGCGGGTGAGCGGCGAGGCGTTCGCGGCCAGGGCCGTGGGCAATTACTCGGCGTCGACTCCGCCCGCGCCCGCCTCCACGAAGTCTGGCGGCGGCTCGGCTCGGTATCCGGTCCTGCTTCACCTCGGTGAACTGCGTGGGACCCGGAGTCAGGGCCAAGCCGGCCCCCGACACCTATCTGCGGGCGCTGGCGGGGCCGACCCTATTACATGGGGTGAGGGCGGATCAGACAGCGGAACATCCCCGCGGGTGCGGGGCCGACGACATCATCGTCTTAGCGCTTTAGGGTGCATGTACTACGCGGCCATGCGGCCGGCAGAGGTCATTCACCTCCGCCTCTCGCAGTGCCACCTCCCAAAGGCCGGGTGGGGCATGCTCAACCTGACCGGCGGGGTCGTAACCTCCGGCAAGGAGTGGACCGACAACGGCGAGGTCCATGAGGTGCATTCCCTCAAACGACGTGCGGCCAAGGCCACGCGCCCGGTGCCGATTCCGCCGTCGTTCGTGACCGAGCTGAGAGCACACATCGACCGGTTCGGCGTGGCGCCGGACGGTCGACTCTTCCGCAACGAGGCAGGGCGCTACGTTGACGCCTCTGCCTACGGCAACACCTGGGCCCGGGCACGCACGGACGCCCTGACTGCCGCCGAGCATGCCTCCCTTCTCGCCAAGAGGCCCTACGACCTTCGGCACGCGGGGATCTCCTTCTGGCTGCACTCCGGCGTGGACCCGGCCGAATGCGCGCGCCGAGCCGGGCAGAGCATCGAAGTCCTCTTCCGGCATTACGCCAAGTTCCTTGTCGGCATTCAGGAGCACGCCAACCGGCTCATCGAGCAGTCCATGCAGGAGTGGGACCGGCGTGGCGAAGGCGCGGCTGATCAGAGCTGAGTGCCGGATCTGGTCCGCCACTGGTCCGGAAGTGCTGGTCAGGAGTGGGATACCGGTGGGAGGAACTGGTGTAGACGGCGCTATTCGGGCTGCTCTGGGATCGGATCGCATGGAAGGTGCCTGACGGGCATAAGCCCAGGTCAGGCACCTTCTTTCCGGCCGCTAGAAGAAGCCGAGCTTCCTGGGGGAGTAGCTCACCAGCAGATTCTTCGTCTGCTGATAGTGCTCCAGCATCATCTTGTGGTTCTCGCGGCCGATGCCCGACTGCTTGTAGCCGCCGAACGCCGCGTGCGCCGGGTAGGTGTGGTAGCAGTTCGTCCAGACCCGGCCCGCCTGGATGGCGCGCCCCGCCCGGTACGCGGTGTTGATGTCCCGCGTCCACACGCCCGCCCCGAGCCCGTACAGCGTGTCGTTCGCCGTCCTGATCGCGTCATCGAAGTCCGAGAACGACGTGACGGCGACCACCGGACCGAAGATCTCCTCCTGGAAGACCCGCATCCGGTTGTCGCCCTCGAAGACCGTGGGCTGGACGTAGTAGCCGCCCGCCAGCTCGCCGTCATACTCGATCCGCCGACCGCCCGTCAGCACCTTCGCGCCCTCCTGCTGGCCGATGTCCAGATACGAAAGGATCTTCTGGAGCTGGTCGTTGGACGCCTGCGCGCCGATCATCGTGTCGGTGTCCAGGGGGTGGCCGGGCACTATCTTCTCCGTGCGGGCGATGCCCGCCTCCAGGAACTCGCTGTAGTGCCCGCGCTGGATCAGCGCACGCGACGGACACGTGCACACCTCGCCCTGGTTGAGCGCGAACATGGTGAAGCCCTCGAGCGCCTTGTCGCGGAAGTCGTCGTCGGCCGCCCACACGTCGTCGAAGAAGATGTTCGGCGACTTGCCGCCCAGTTCCAGCGAGACCGGTTTGATGTTCTCGGAGGCGTACTGCATGATCAGCCGCCCCGTCGTCGTCTCGCCGGTGAACGCGATCTTCGCCACGCGCGCGCTGGACGCGAGCGGTTTGCCCGCCTCCACACCGAAGCCGTTGACGATGTTGACGACCCCCGGCGGCAGCAGATCGGCCACCAGGCTCAGCCAGACGTGGATCGAGGCCGGGGTCTGCTCGGCCGGTTTGAGTATCACCGCGTTGCCCGCCGCCAGCGCAGGCGCCAGCTTCCACGTAGCCATCAGGATCGGGAAGTTCCAGGGGATGATCTGGCCCACCACGCCCAGCGGCTCATGGAAGTGGTACGCGACCGTGTCGTCGTCGAGCTCGCTCAGCGAGCCCTCCTGGGCGCGCAGAGCCCCCGCGAAGTAGCGGAAGTGGTCGATGGCGAGTGGGATGTCGGCGGCCAGGGTCTCCCGTACCGGCTTGCCGTTCTCCCAGCTCTCGGCCACCGCGAGCTGTTCGAGATTCGCCTCCATCCGGTCGGCGATCTTCAGCAGCACGGAGGCGCGGTCACCGGCGGAGGTGGCGCCCCAGCCGGGCGCGGCGGCGTGTGCCGCGTCCAGGGCGCGTTCGATGTCCTCGGCGGTGCCGCGGGCGATCTCGGTGAAGGGGCGGCCGTTGACCGGGCTCGGGTTCTCGAAATACTGGCCGCGGGCCGGCGCGACGTACTCGCCACCGATCCAGTGGTCGTAGCGGGACTCGTACGAGACGATCGCGCCGTCGCTGCCCGGCGCTGCGTATCGGGTCATCTCCATGGCCTCCCGGTGAGGGTGCCGCCCGCCATTGGACGGCACTCGCCGCGAGGCTAGAAGCCCGGACGTTGCAGGCAGGTTGCGGTGGGACGGGTGTGGGGGCTACGAGCGCTGCCAGGCGTCGAGTGCGCGTACGCGCGCGAGCGCCGACGGCCGCTGCCGCACCGGCAGTACGGCCGCCAGGGCCCGCCAGACCGGCAGGTCGTCCTCGCCCCACGGGCTGTACGCCCAGTCCGCCAGCAGCCCCGGATCGCCGCGCGCGATCAGCGCGGCCCGCAGCTCGTCCGCAAGGCGCCGGCGCAGCCGCACCACCGCCGGGGCCACGGAGGCAGGCAGCAGCGGACCCGCGTACGCGCTCAGCGCCCCGGTCACCGCCCCCGACGCCAGCCGCCGTGCCACCGTGTCGAAGTCCGCGTCGACGCGCACCGCCAGCCGGTACGGGCGTGAGCGCAGCAGCTCCGCGCCCAGCAGTCCGCGCAACCGGGACAGTTCGGCCCGCAGCGTGACCGGGGTGACCGACTCGTCCTCGTACAGGTCCATCAGCAGCTCGTCGCCGCCGATGCCCTCCGGCCGGCGGGCCAGCGCCACCAGGATCTCGCTGTGGCGGCGGCTCAGACGCACCTTGCGCCCGCCCGCCACGAGCAGCGCCTCGTCCCGTCCCAGCGCGGACAGCCGCACACAGTCGGCGGCGGGCGGCGGGGCGAGCAGCGCCAGCTGCGACTCGGCGGCCCGCGCCACGGCGCCGACGAACGCGAGACTGTGCGGATGCGCCAGCCGGTCGCCGCCGGTGATGTCCACCGCGCCGAGCAGTCGCCCGGTCGCCGGGTCGTGAATGGGAGCCGCCGCGCACGTCCAGGCCTGCACCGGCCGCCGGTAGTGCTCGGCGGCGAAGACCTGGACGGGCCGGTCCACCGTGATCGCCGTACCGGGGGCGTTCGTCCCGGCGACGGCCTCGGCCCAGCGCGCGCCCGGCACGAAATTCATCCGGCTCGCCCTGCTACAGGTGGCAGGCGGCCCCTCGACCCACAGCAGTCGTCCGTGCGCGTCGCACACCGCGACCAGGTGCTCGCCGTCCATGGCGTACGCGCCCATCAACTCCCGTATCAGCGGCATCACTCGCGCCAGCGGGTGGCTCTCGCGGTACGCGCCCACCTCGTCGTCGGCCAGCTCGACGCCCGTCGTACCGTCCGGGCTGACGTGGGCGCGGGCCGAGCGCCGCCAGGATTCGGCCACCACGGACCGTACCGGCCGCTCGACCCGCCCGGCCGTCAGATACGCGTCGTACGCCCGGCGCAGGACCGCGAGCCGCTCCGCCGGATCCGCTCCGGACTCCAGGGCCACCCATGCGTCGCTCAACTCGGCCTCCCGAGCCCATCGTGACCCCATCCGCGAGGGCCGACAAGCGGCAGGGGCCGACAGGCCTCAGGCGAAGTTGACCAGGCGGATGTAGCGGACCCAGTCCCACAGCGGTCCGGGGTCGGTGTGGTCGGCGCCCGGCACCTCGTTGTGGCCGATGATGTGCGCCCGGTCCTTGGGGATGCCGTACCGGTCGCAGATGGAGGAGGTGAGCGCCGCGGACCGCTCGTACATCGCATGAGTGAAGTACGCCGGCCGGTCCACCCAGCCCTCGTGCTCGATGCCCACGCTGCGTGTGTTGTAGTCCCAATTGCCCGCGTGCCAGGCGACATCGCTCTCCCGTACGCACTGTGCGACATGACCGTCCGACGAGCGGACCACATAGTGCGCGGAGACCCGTTTCGCCGGATTCTGGAAGATCCCGATGGTGCTGGCGAAGGTCTCCTGGGTGACATGGATGACCACATACTGGACGGGGTACGCCGAAGGGCGGCCGGACACCGTGTAGTTGGCGGTCGATGCGGGTGTCCATTGCGCGAGCGGATAATCGATGCCGGCCCTGATGGTCGCCGCATGCGCATGCGCATGCGCACGGGGGGCGGGCAGCAGCGCACCGCTGACGGCCGCTGCTGCGGCGCCCTGAAGTAATCCTCTACGGTCCATGGGACCTTTCCTGGTCGGTCGTTGGCGGCGCACCCACGGTACGGGCTGTGGCGTGAGTGGTGGAAGGTGGCCGCGGCAACCGCTGTCGTGTCGGGGGAAGTTCAGCCCATCTGGCCCAGTGCGTCCGCCAGTGCCTCCGCCAGCGCCGCCGCCGGATCGTGGTCCGCGGGCCCGGCGGGCGCCCACTGTCCGCGCTCCTTGCGGTACGGCCACCAGCGGCCGTCCTGGCCCAGGCGCAGCTGTGCCTGGGCGCCCACCACCGTCCAGCGGCCCGGACCGCTCGCCCGCAGCTGTGGACGGTCGGACGCCTCCCAGGCCTCGGCGAGCCGCGTGCCGGCCCGTGCGAGCGCCTCCGGTTCCGGGGTGCGCTCCTCTTCGAGGACCGAGAGGGCGGCCGCCCCGCCGTAGCGCCAGGCGCGCACGGCCAGGTCCAGTTGGGCGGGGTGCCGGCCGGTGCCCTCGGCGAGGCGCTTCGAGACCGCCGCCGGGCCGGGATCAAGACCCGGGGCGGCTGTGGCTGCCAGCCGTACCGCATCCTGGTCCGGCGTCAACTCCGGCTCCAACGGCCGCTGCTCATGGCCGGGCGACAGCGCCTCCGACAGCAGCCGGTACGCCCGTGCCGCCGCGTCTGCGGCCAGGAACTCCAGCGCCGCCGCGTCGATCCCGGGCGCCGGAGCGGTCTCCGTGTCCAGCGCGGGCGGCGTGCCCGGCTCGTCCGGTACCGGCGGGGGAGCGGGCAGCGGCGGCAGGATGTCGCGGGCCGCGAACGCCTCGTCGGCCCGTACACCTATGCCTATGCCCATGGCGGCCCGACCGGCCTCCTGGCTCTGGCTCTCCGGCTGGCCCTGAGCCTGCTTCACGCTCCGCAGCTGCAACTCGTCCAGCAGCCGACGCTCCCCGCGCCCCCGCATCAGCAGCAGCACGAACGGATCCTCGTCGAGCAGCCGTGCCACCTGATAGCACAGCGCCGCCGTATGCGGGCAGTGGTCCCATGCCGCCTCACACGTGCACTCGGGCTCCAGGTCCCCGATGCCCGGCAGCAGTTCGACCCCCGCTGCCGCCGCGTCCTCCACCAGGTGCGGCGGCATCTCGCGGTCCAGCAGCGCCGCGATATGCCCGGCACGGTCCACCGCCATGTCCAGGAAGCGGTCCCACTCCTCCTCGCTCAGCTCCTGAAGCAGCACATCGCTGCGCTGCCCGCTGCCGTCCCGGTTCCGTACAACGGCGGTGATCCGGCCCGGCCGTACCGAGACCGCCCCGACCGCGCCCTCCCGCGCGTGCCTGCGGCCCTTCTTCAGCTGCTGGCCGTCGAGCGCCGTGTCCTCCAGCGCCTTGAGCCAGGCCAGGCCCCACCAGGTCTGCGCGAATCCCCGGCCCCGCGCAGGCGGCAGCGCGGCGAACGTCCGCTCCGCCCGCTCCCCGGTCTCACTCCTGTTGTCACTCCTGTGGTCACTCACACTCATCGTCCGCCGCCCCCTCGCAGCTCCACCAGATCCGCCAGCTCGGCGTCGGTCAGTTCCGTCAGTTCCCTCAGCGCGCTCTCGCCGGAGCCGAGGACCGAGTCCGCCAGCTCCTGTTTGCGCGCCAGCATGGCGGCGATCCGGTCCTCGATGGTGCCCTCCGCGATCAGCCTGTGCACCTGCACAGGACGGTCCTGTCCGATGCGGTACGCGCGGTCGGTGGCCTGCGCCTCCACGGCCGGGTTCCACCAGCGGTCGTAGTGCACGACATGCTCGGCGCGCGTGAGGTTCAGCCCGGTGCCCGCGGCCTTCAACGACAGCAGGAAGACGGGCGCTTCGCCTGCCTGGAAGCGGTTCACCATCGCCTCGCGCTCGGCGATCGGCGTGCCGCCGTGCAGGAACTGCGTACGCACCCCCCGCGCCGCCAGATGCTGTTCCAGCAGCCGCCCCATCTGCACGTACTGCGTGAAGATCAGCACGCTCGCCTCCTCGGCCAGGATGGTGTCGAGGAGTTCGTCCAGCAGCTCCAGCTTGCCGGAACGGTCCTGGATCCGTGGCTGAGGTTCCTTGAGGTACTGCGCCGGGTGGTTGCAGATCTGTTTGAGCGCGGTCAGCAGCTTCACCACCAGGCCGCGCCGTTCCATGCCGTCCGCCTCCGCGATCGCCGCGAGGGTCTCGCGCACCACCGCCTCGTACAGCCCCGTCTGCTCGCGGGTCAGCGAGACGGCCCGGTCGGTCTCCGTCTTGGGCGGCAGCTCGGGCGCGATGCCCGGGTCGGACTTGCGCCGGCGCAGCAGGAAAGGCCGTACCAGGGTGGCCAGTCGCTGGGCCGCCGCCGGGTCCTGGCCGCCCTCGACCGCCTTGGCGTAGCGCGTACGGAAGGCGCCGAGCTTGCCGAGCAGGCCGGGCGTGGTCCAGTCGAGGATCGCCCACAGCTCGGAGAGGTTGTTCTCCACGGGCGTGCCGGTGAGCGCGACGCGTGCCTTCGCGCCGATGGTGCGCAGCTGTCTGGCGGTGGCGGAGTACGGGTTCTTGACGTGCTGCGCCTCGTCGGCGACGACCATGCCCCAGGGCACCTGGCCGAGCCTCTCGGCGTCCAGCCGCATCGTGCCGTACGTCGTCAGGACGAATTCCCCGGCCGCCAGGGAGTCGAGACCACGCGAGGCACCGTGAAAGCGGCGTACGGGTGTGCCGGGAGCGAACTTCTCGATCTCGCGCTGCCAGTTGCCCATCAACGAGGTCGGACAGACGACGAGGGTCGGGCCCGCGGCCGCCTCGTCGGTCTGCCGGTGCAGATGGAGCGAGATCAGCGTGATCGTCTTGCCGAGCCCCATGTCGTCGGCGAGGCAGCCGCCGAGGCCCAGCGAGGTCATGCCGTGCAGCCAGTTGAGGCCGCGCAGCTGGTAGTCGCGCAGCGTCGCGGCGAGGGCCGCGGGCTGCCCGATGGCCTGTTGTCCCCCCTCAGGATCGGCGAGCCGGTCGCGCAGCCGCGCCAGCCACCCCGACGCCTGTACGTCGACGCGGCGGCCGTCGACCTCCGTCGAACCCGTCAGTACGGCGCCGAGCGCGTCGACCGGGGTCAGCTTGCGGTCCTGGTTGTCGCGGGCGCGCCGGGCCTCCTCCGGGTCGATGAGCACCCACTGGTCGCGCAGGCGCACGACGGGGCGGTTGGCCTCGGCGAGCTGGTCCAGCTCGGCCCGGGTGAGCTGCTGATCGCCCAGCGCGAACGACCAGTTGAAGCCGAGCAGAGCGTCGGCGGAGAGGAAGGAGGGCAGCCCGGACTCGTCCCTGCGGGGGCCCTTGCCGTTTTCCTCATCCGGTTCTGCTTCATCCGGTTCCTCGAGCGGGCCGATCACGGCACGTGCGGTGAACTTGCGCGCCAGCTCCTTCGGCCAGTGGACGTGGAAGCCGGTCGTCGCCAGGGTCCTGGACGCCTCGCCCAGCAACTCGCCCACCTCCTCGTCGGCGAGCTCGATCGCGTCCGGCACGGCGGCCTGGAGCAGCGGCGTCAGCGGCGGCCAGGCGCGGGCGGCGCGGCGCAGCGCCAGCAGGGCGTCCAGCCGGGCGCGCGGGCCGAACGCGGCTCCGGTCGGGCCCGCCTCCGCCGCCGCCCCCGCCCCCGCCCAGACCTCGGCGGCGTCGGCGACCAGCGTCGGATCGCTGACGCTGTGCATCTGCAGGACGGCACGGAAGACCGGCCCGGCGTCCGGCTGCCCGGCCCCGGCATCCCTCTGCTCAAGGCCCTGGATCTCGATGCGCAGGGAGAGCCGTACGCCCGCGTCGTGGCCCGCTGCCACATCCGCCGCCCAGGCGCGCTGGTCGGGCAGCAGCCGCGGCTCGCGCGCCGCGAAGGCGGGGCCGCCCGCGGCGATCGGCGCGGCGGGCGTACGCGGCAGCCCGTCCGCGACCGCGTCGAGGAACGCCCGCAGCAGCCGTTCCGGGTCGGGCAGCAGCACCGGGTCGGCCGCTTCGTCCAGCGGTACGGCGTGTGCGGCGGGCGGCATCGAGGCCGCGAGCGTACGCACACGCTCCAGGTCTTCGGGCGTCAGCGGGCCCACCCGCCAGGCGTCGTGGTCGCCCGCGCTGAGCCCCGGCAGCAGCAGCCCGCGCGCGGCGAACTGGAGCGCGAGGACCGCCGCCGTACCCCAGAAGGCGGCCGCGGGGGAGGCGTTCGCCGCTACGCGGGCCCTGGTGAGGACCGGCAGGGCGTCCCGTACGGGCAGCAGCAGCGCCGGTACGGCGTGGGGGCGGGCGTCGTCCGTGACGACGGTCAGCTGCTCGACGGAGGGGGAGCCAGGCACTGCGGCGGGGGGTTCGTCACCGTCGGTACACCAGAAGGCGATTCGGCCTGCGCGGGCCGGATCGCCGGGAAGGAAGACCACGGAGCAGCGGGCGAGTGGCGCGAGGTCGGGGTCGGGGTGGGGGACGGGGTCGAGGGCGGGTTCGGCGACCGGGGAGAGCATTGGAGCGGGGAGCCTCTGCACAGCGATGATGCATTCCTCAAATTTGACTACTGCGGCCGGAGTCGCCGAGGGTACCCCGCATCGCGAATGGATGGCCGTGACATGCCCGTGATGTGTGTCACTTTCGCCCCGTGGCGGTGTGCTCAGCCCCACCCTCGGCCACGGGTTGGCCCCCAGAAGTAATCGGGGGCTGGCGTCATGGCCGAAAGAGTCTGACAACCCGTACGTTTGGGAAGGTCGGCGCATGTAGCGCAGTCAGTCCAGCCAGTGCGGTCACGCACGGCCGCCCATAGACCGGAGACCGCTCATGCCCCAGGCCATCGCCACGCCGCTCGTGGCGTCCGTAACCGCAACCGCGACCTCACCGCCCGCCGCGGTCCCCGGCGCGCGGTCCGGAGCGGGAAGCGACTTCGCGCCACTTCTGCGGGCCGTCAAGGAGCAGGGTCTCCTGGAGCGCCGCACCGGCTGGTACACGCGCGGCATCACCCTCAATCTCCTCGGCCTCGCCGCCGTCATCTCGGGTGTGGTCCTGTTCGGCGGCTCCTGGTGGGTGCTTCTGCTCGCACCGCTGCTGGCCGTCCTGTCCGCTCGTACCGGCTTCTTCGGCCACGACGCCGGGCACGCCCAGATAACCGGCGACCGCCGCAAGAGCAGGCTCATCCAGCTCTTCCATGCCAATCTGCTCCTCGGCATGAGCCAGGAGTGGTGGAACGACAAGCACAACCGCCACCACGCCAACCCGAACCACTCCGAGAAGGACCCGGATGTCGAGGCCGACGTTCTGGTCTTCGCGGAGAAGCAGGCGGTCGGCCGTACGGGAGCGCGTGGCTGGCTCACCCGCCACCAGGCCTGGCTGTTCTTCCCGCTGACCACGCTTGAGGGCATAGCCCTGAAGGTCTACGGATTCCAGTCCGTCTTCTCCAAGGAGGCGGGCGCCCGTCAGTCCGTCAGCTCGCGCGTCCTCGAAGGCATGCTGCTGTTCGCGCATGTCGCCGCGTACGTCACGCTGCTGCTGACCACGATGCCGCTGGGCATCGCCGTGGTCTTCGCGCTGATCCACCAGATGCTCCTCGGCCTCCACCTCGGCATGGCCTTCGCGCCCAACCACAAGGGGATGGAAGTGCCCGACGAGGAGGGCGAGGGCGGGGAGCGCTGGGGCCATCTGCGCCGCCAGGTCCTCACTTCCCGCAATGTCCGCGGCGGGTTCCTCACCGACTGGTTCCTCGGCGGACTGAACTACCAGATCGAGCACCACCTCTTCCCGAGCATGCCGCGCCCGCACCTGCGGCTCGCCCAGCCGCTGGTGCGCGCCCACTGCGGGACGCTGGGGATGGCGTACACCGAGACCGGGCTCGTCGACTCGTACCGGCAGGTGCTGAGCCACCTGCACAAGGTCGGCGAACCCCTGCGGACCAGCGCATAGTGGAACCGTGGGGCGCGGGTGCGCGTTCTCACAGCAGGAGCGGCGTGGCCGCGGAGGAGGCGTCGAAGATGTCGACACGTACGAAGATCGTCGTAGGGGGAGTGGCTGTAGGCCTGCTCCTGATGCCGCTGATCGGATTCTGGCTGTCGCTGTTGGTGGTGCTCGGAGTGCCTGCGGTGGCGTATCTGGCGCTCGACCCCAGCCAGCGGCGCAGGCTCCGCCGCATCAACCGCAAGGAGATCGGCCGCTGACTGCGGACCACCCTGACTGCGGAGCCTGAGTTCGGTACGCCCGGCCTGAGCGTTGATCGCTGACGCAGATCTCAGGCCGGGCGTACGGCGATCCTGTTGAGCGACTCGAGCAGTCCGGGCAGCTCGGGTCCGCGGCCTACGGGCAGCACCTCGGACGGCTCCTCGTCCAGCAGTACAAAAGCCATGTCGTCGGTCCTGGCGACCAGGGACCAGCCAGGGCCGTCGGCGCGCAGGGTCCGGGCTCCGCCGGGGGCGAAGCTGGAGCGGATCCGGCCGACGGGCGGGGCCGACTCCAGATAGCCGCGGGCCTCCGTCAGGGCCCGGCGGACGCCCTCATGGCCCTGTCCGGCCGCTTTGGCCTCTTCGTTCCCCTCGCCTTTCGGCGTGTCGGGCACAGGCGCCTCGGGCGTGCTCGACGTGCTCGACGTGCTCGACGTGTCCGACGTGTCCGACGTGTCCGGCGGGTTCGGCGGGTTCGAATCCGATGCGCCGGGGACGTCGAACGTGTCGTCTTCGTCCACCTGCCGGCGCCACTCCACCCACTGGAGAGCTATCTCGTCCGCCCCGAGGCGGCGCTGTGCGGGTCCCCAGTCGCCGGTGTCGGGCGGCGTCAGCGGCGGCCGGTCGCCCTCCTCGGGTGCCGGATCGTGCGGCTCGGGGACGCCCGGCGCGGCGACCGCGAGGGCCAGTGGCCAGCCGGGCAGCGCGGAGACCACCGTGCGCTCGCTGGGCGACAGGTCGTACTCCATGCCGCAGTCCCAGGACGCGATCGCGACGGCGACGAGCGACACATCGTCCACGACGACCGTCCAGCGGGCGCCGTCGGAGTCCTGGCCGAGCACCAGCCCGTATCCCTCGGCGTACGGCTCAAGGCCGAGCGCCGCGCACGCGGCCGGGAAGTCGTCGCCGAGCACGCTCGGGAACTGGGCGGGCGTCAGCAGCAGTGCCGTGAGCACATACAGCGCGTCCTGGTCGATGGCGTCGTCCGTCCCGGCCACGGAAACCACCCTCCCCATCCGATCGCTTGTCGGCGCACCCTAACCAGTGGGTAACCCGGTAGTCGAGGGGCGTCGGCACGATTGTGATGAGGGCGATTCCGCGGGGGAGGCGGGCGGCGGCGAGGGCGGAGGTCAGGGTGGAGGTCAGGGTGGAGGTCAGGCGGCGGGCAGACCGAGGAGGCTGCGCGCCACTGTCTGCGGAGACTCGTCGCGCTCGCGGGCGAGGACGATGATCGCGCGGCACGCCAGTTCGCTGACCCCGAAGGAGAGCGCCTCGGGGGACACCCAGGTCGTTGCCTCGTCGATCTGCTGCTGATCGTCCTCGGCGCGCCCGGCCACGTACACCGCGGCGGCCTCGAATATGTTGTGCTGCCGCGCCGGAGGCCGTGCGGCCGGCGTGTCGTCGGAACGGTTCGCAAAGAAGTTGCGGAGCCTGCGGAATCCATTGAGCATGCGGACGACCTTCCCCCTGCGCGGCGGCTGCCGCCGATCTTTCAAGCCTGATCACTCAAGTCTGGCATCCCTGTGCGGATTTGATGTTGGGAGTGCGCACGTTCGAGCGCTGCGCGATCGTTCACGAACGTCTCTGTGTCACATTGCATCAGCTTTCGAAAGGCGCCCCCAGCGCGCGCCTCCCGCGGGTCTAGCGTCCCTGAGCCATGGGACACCTGGACCACGCCGCCTTCGGCTTGCTGACCCCCGTGCTGTCGTACGCGATGGCCGTCATCGGCGCCGCCCTCGGGCTGCGCTGCACCGTGCGCGCGCTCGCCACGAGCGGCCGTGCCCGCCGGAACTGGCTGATGACCGCCGCGTCCGCCATCGGCACCGGCATCTGGACGATGCACTTCGTCGCGATGCTCGGCTTCGCCGTACGCGGCACCGAGATCCGCTACAACGTGCCGCTGACCATCCTCAGCCTGCTCGTCGCCATGTTCGTCGTCGGTGCAGGGGTGTTCTGCGTCGGCTTCGGCCGCGACCGTGTCACGGCACTGCTGATCGGCGGGCTCACCACCGGGCTCGGCGTCGCGAGCATGCACTACCTGGGCATGGCGGCCCTGCGGCTGCACGGCTCGGTGCGCTACGACCCGCTGCTCGTCGTCCTCTCCGTCGTGATCGCCGTGGCCGCCGCCACCGCGGCCCTGTGGGCGGCGCTCAACATCAAGTCACCGGGTGCGGTCGCGGGCGCCTCGCTGGTCATGGGGGCGGCGGTCAGCAGCATGCACTACACCGGGATGCTCGCGGTCACCGTGCGGGTCGTTCCGTCCGGGGGAGAGCTGCCGGGAGCCACGGCGATGCAGTTCATCTTCCCCCTCGCCGTCGGCCTCGGGTCGTATCTCTTCGTCACCGCCGCCTTTGTCGCGCTCTCCCCGACAGCGGGCGAGCGCGCCGCCTACGCGTCCGCCGAGCGGCCCACCGAACCCGCGGGCTCCGTCGCCGAGGGCAGCAGCACCGCCACCGCCCACACCGCCTAGCCGGACCGGTGGTCGGCAGTCGGCAGTCGGCGGTCGGCGGTCGGCTGTCGCACCCCAGCCCTGTACCCGGAATGAGGAGGCCATGCGCATATCCCGCAAGACCCCTGGCACCGCCACAACGCCCCCCTCTCACAAGCAGCACGCATCGGCGGCGGTGCGCGGACGGCGCGCCCACGCCGGGCGGCCCGCCGTCGAACACGTAGGACAGGAGTCGGGGGCTGCCGCACCGCCGTCCCCGGCCGTCACGGACAGCCGATGGCTGCCGCGTCCCAGAACCGTACGAGCGAAGATCATCTCCCTGCTGATGGTCCCCGTCGTCTCGCTGCTCGCCCTCTGGGGCTTCGCGACCGTCTCCACCGCGCAGGAGGTGTCGCGACTGCGCGAGCTGCGGCACGTCGACACCCAGGTCGGCGAACCTGTCGCGGTCGCGGTCGCGGCCCTGCAAGCCGAACGGCAAGCCGCGGTACGTCAGGTGGCGGCCCCCTCGGACGAGCGCGCTGCGACACTCCAGCAGGAGGCACGGCGCACCGACGACGCCATGAAACGGCTGCGCCTCGACGACAAGCACACCGTCGCGGCAGGCGGGGAACTCCCGGCCGCTGCGGCAGGACGGCTAGAAGAATTCGTCACCCGGGCGGAGAGACTGCCCACCCTGCGCGCCGCCGTCCTCGGCGGCCAGGCCGCCTGGGACACCACATACGAGCAGTACACCGCTGCCGTTACCGCGGCGTTCGGCGTCACCGGCGCGCTCGCCGCCGGCCAGGACCGCGGCCCCGGCGCCGGCTCCGGCTCCGATGCCCGGGTCCTCCTGGAATTCGCCCGGGCAGGAGAGCTGCTCGCCCGCGAGGACGCACTCCTCACCTCCGCCCACCCCACCAAGTCCCTCGGAGCGGAACGGCTGCGGCTGTTCACCGGCGCCGTCTGGACCCGCAGGAGCGTCGCCGAATCAGCGGTCCCCGACCTGCGCGCCCCTCAGCGCACCGCCTGGCGCGAACTCACCGCCCAACGCCCCTACCGCGCGCTCCAGGCGGCCGAGGACAAGGTCCTCGCCGCCCCCGCGGGCCGCAAGACGGCGAAGATCGTCCCCGCCGCCGCCTGGGACGAGGCGTACGACGCCGTCGCCGGCGAGCTGCGCGCCATCGAGACGGACGCGCGCCGCGGCGCGGCGGACCGGGCCGACCCCGTCGCCCGCGCCATCCTCGCCCCGGCCGGAGCGGCGGTGCTCCTCGGACTTGCCGCCGTCGCCGCATCCTTGGCCATCTCCGTACGCATCGGCCGCGCCCTCGTCGTAGAACTGATCAGTCTGCGCAACAGCGCACTGGAGATCGCCCGGCACAAACTGCCCCACGCCATGCGCAGGCTGCGCACCGGCGAAGACATCGACATCCAGGCCGAAGCCCCGCCGGGACCCCTCGCCGACGACGAGGTCGGCCAGGTCGGCGAGGCGCTCTCCACCGTCCACCGGGCCGCGCTGAGCGCCGCCGTCGAACGTGCCGAGCTCGCCGACGGCATCTCCGGCGTCTTCGTCAACCTCGCCCGCCGCAGCCAGACCCTGGTCCACCGACAGCTCACCCTGCTCGACGCCATGGAGCGCCGCTCCGACGATCCCAACGAACTCGGAGACCTCTTCCGCCTCGACCACCTGACCACCCGGATGCGGCGACACGCCGAAAGCCTGATCATCCTGTCCGGCGCCGCGCCCGGGCGCGCCTGGCGCATGCCCGTTCCGCTCACCAGCGTCGTACGGGCCGCCGTCTCCGAAATCGAGGAGTACGCGCGCGTGGAGGTACGGCAACTGCCCGAGACCGCGATCGCCGGAGCTGCCGTCGCCGACCTCACGCACCTGCTCGCCGAGCTCATCGAGAACGCCGCGGAGTTCTCCCCACCGCACACCAAGGTACGTATCAGCGGCGAACCCGTCGGCAATGGCTACGCCCTGGAGATCGAGGACCGCGGCCTCGGCATGGGCAAGGACGTACTCGCCGAAGCGAACCGCAGACTGGCCCAGTCCGAAGCCCTTGACCTCTTCGACAGCGACCGCCTCGGCCTCTTCGTCGTCAGCCGGCTGGCCGTCCGCCGCGAGATCAAGGTCCATCTGCGTACGTCGCCCTACGGCGGTACGACCGCGGTCGTGCTGTTGCCGATCTCGCTGCTGCAGAGCGCCATCCCCGCTCCGGCGGGCACCCGTCCGGCCCCGGGCCCCGGCGAAGGGGAGTCGCAGCCGCAGCCGCAGTGGCAGCCGCAGCCGGCGCCGTATGAGCCCGCACCGCACGCCAACGGCACCTCCGTTCCGGCCCCGGCGCCGCGTCCGGCGCTGGAGGCGCAGGGACCCGAGCGCGCAACGCCGCCCGGCGTCACGACGCTGCGTCTGCACGGGGCCCCACCGCAGGCGCAGCACGCCCCGAGCGCCGAGGGCGGCGAACTCCCGCGCCGGATCAGGCAGGCGCACCTCGTCCCGCAACTGCGCGAAGAACCCCCGGCGGAGGAGCCGGAGAGGCCGGGGGAACCGGCGGATCGTACGGCCGGGGCCGACGCCGCCCAGGAACGTACCCCCGAACAGGTACGGGACCGCATGACGGCGTACCGCATCGGCTGGACCAGGGGCGGCGGCGCTCCACCCGGCACAGCCGCCACCCCCGGCAGCCGGCCAAGCGAAGGAGACGAAGCATGACTGAGCACGTGCCAGCCGCAGCCCGCCACCTCTTCGGTGAACTCGACTGGCTGCTGGACGACCTCGTCGTGCGGGCGGGCGAAGTCCGCCACGCGGTCGTGCTGTCCAGCGACGGCCTGCCGGTGGGCGCCTCGACGGCGCTGACCCGCGAGGAGGCCGAGCACCTGGCCGCCGTCGCCTCCGGATTTCACAGTCTCGCCAAGGGTGCGGGCCGGCATTTCCAGGTCGGAGGCGTACGCCAGACGATGGTGGAGATGGACGACGGCTTCCTCTTCGTGGCGGCCGCGGGAGACGGCTCCTGCCTCGCCGTACTCACCTCCGTCGTCGCCGACATCGGCTTGATCGCCTACGAGATGGCCCGCCTGGTCAAGCGCGTCGGCGAGCACCTGCGCACCCCGCCGCGCACCGTCGTGACCTGACCCGAACGTGACTGACACGGCGGAGGTGAGCCTGAGATGACCGACGACATGGCCGAGCCGGCAGGCATGGCAGGCATGGCAGGCATGGCAGGCATGAGCGGCAGCCAGTGGTACGACGCCGAAGCGGGCCCGCTCGTTCGCCCGTACGCGGTGACCGGCGGACGCACCAGGCCCGGCCCCGGCAATGTACGGTTCGACCTCATCGCGCTCGTCGACCTGGCGGCCGACGCACCCGGCTCCGCCGAGGAGTTACTGCTCGGACCCGAACACCGCGCGCTGCTCACTCTGTGCCGCGTGGAGACCCAGTCGGTCGCGGAACTGGCGGCGGACGCCGATCTGCCGGTCGGCGTCGTGCGCGTACTCCTCGGCGATCTGCTTGAAGCGGGCTACGTCACGGTCAGCCGCCCCGTACCACCCGCGCAGCTGCCGGACGAGAAGATCCTCAGGGATGTGATCGACGGCCTGAGGGCTCTGTAGCCGTTGCTCTCGACTCCCAGTCGGACCTGGTCAGCGCATACTCGACATCGCCGGACTCGGAGCCCTCGATGAGGTCCGGCCACTCTTCGAAGAAGGTCCGGACGTAGGTCAGGCCCGACTTCTCCAGCACGCGCCGCGAACGGGCGTTGACCGTCATCGTGTTCGCCGTCACCCGCTGTACGCCGAACTCGGTGAACCCCTTGCGGATCAGCGCGCGCGAGCCCTCTGTCGCAAAGCCGCGACCCCATGCTGCCTTTGCGAGCCGGTAGCCGAGCTCGACCACCGTGGAGTCGTGGTCCGTCAGCGGCCGGAATTCGAACCAGCCCAGAAACTCTGCCGTGGTCTTCTCCTCAGCTGCCCAGAAGCCGCGGTTGTCGATGCACGGATAGCGGTGCAGAAGCGGCGGCAGGGTCTCTGCCTTGACCGCTTCCCGCGTGGTCGGCCGGCCTCCATTGAGGAAACGCATGACTTCGGGGTCGTTGTCGAGGCCGAGCAGCCGGTCCACGTCGTCCTCGCTGAAAGGGCGGACGAGCAGCCGCTCGGTTGTGACCGGACAAGGGGACATGACTCGATCGTGGCCCCCTCCGGCATCGGCCACCACCGAATATCCGCCGCGACAGGGTCGTCATGCGTACTGATCCGGGCATCGAGTGGACCGGAACAGTCACAACGCTCCAAAAGAAGTCCGCTCCCCTCGGGGGAGGGCCGAGCTTGTCATCCTGTCTGGATAGCTGGAAAACCGGGTGCTCGGATTAGCGGGACACCGGGATACCGGGACACCGGGATGACGCTGAGAATCTTGCGAGAAGAAGAGAAGAAGTGACCCATGGCCTCCGAGAGCTCTGACAGCACCGGTGGGGAGTCCACCGCCCTCGCGCTGAAAATCCTTGTGGCCGGCGGCTTCGGCGTCGGCAAGACCACACTGGTCGGCGCGGTCAGCGAGATCCGGCCCCTGCGCACCGAAGAACATCTCAGCCTGGCGGGCAGCACGGTCGACGACACCGGGGGAGTCGATCAGAAGACCACGACGACCGTCGCCATGGACTTCGGACGCATCACCATCCGCTCCGGCCTGTCCCTCTACCTCTTCGGCACGCCGGGACAGGACCGATTCTGGTTCCTGTGGGACGAGCTCTCCCAAGGGGCTCTGGGCGCCGTCGTCCTCGCCGACACCCGCCGGCTCGTGGACTGCTTCCCCGCCGTCGACTATTTCGAGCACCGCCGGATCCCCTTCGTCGTCGCGGTCAACTGCTTCGCGGGCGCCCGTACCTTTGGCGAGGACGAAGTCTCACGCGCCCTCGATCTCGACCGTGGGACGCCTGTTGTGCTGTGTGACGCACGTGACCGGGACTCCGGAAAAGAGGTCCTCGTACGACTTGTCGAGTATGCCGGGCGCATGCACACGGCGCGGCTGCTCGACTCGGTCGGCTAGCCGCACCTTGCCCTGCCGTCCGTCGTACGAAAGGCTTACGGAAACACGGGGTTCACGGGGAACGTTTGAGCGGGGAGGACTGACCATGGCGTTGGACAAGGGACTGGACTGGCTTCTTGACGACCTGACCAAGAGGATCGAGCACATACGGCACGCGCTGGTGCTGTCAAATGACGGCCTGGTAACGGGAGCGAGCACGGGCCTGGCGCGGGAGGACGCGGAACATCTCGCCGCGGTCTCCTCGGGGCTGCACTCCCTGGCCCGGGGATCCGGCCGTCACTTCCACGCGGGCAAGGCACGTCAGACGATGGTCGAGTTCGATGAGGCGCTGCTCTTCGTCACCGCGGCCGGCGACGGAAGCTGCCTCTGTGTACTCAGCACGGCCGAGGCCGATGTCGGCCAGGTCGCCTACGAGATGACGTTGATGGTCAACCGGGTCGGCGAGCACTTGGGCGTCGCCGCGAGGCAGCCGGGCACCAACACCCGCTGACCTGCGGGAATCCGACCGGTCGAGGGGCAGCCTGCAGTTATCCACAGGCGACCATCGGTAGTTGTCCACAGGCCGGGCGGAAAGGTGGTCAGTCGGGCTACGGTCGTCACCGAGAGTTATTCGCACTCACGGGGGAGACTGTCATGACGGCGAAGGAAGCAGTGACGCGCAGCCTGGCGCTGGGCCGGGCCGCTCGGGAACTGGACCTCAAGCGCGGCGAGTTCGAGCTCGCGGTCCAATTGGGACACATTCGCACCACGTCGCCCGGCGCGGGCGGCGGGCCGCCGCGGGTCGAGCAGGCGGAGGTCGACCGGCTGCGTGGCTTGGAAGGGTTCCCGGACGCGCTGCGGGAGCGAGTGCGCACTGTTGGCACGGTGGAAGGCGCGCAGCTCATCTCGATCAGCCCCGCGCGGTTCGCCCGGCTCGCCCGCACGGGCCATTTCACTCCGATCCGGTTCTATCTGAACCGCTATCGCGCGGTCGTCTGGCTCTATCTCGCCGAAGAGCTGCGCGAGTTCGCCCTCGCCCATCCTGCGTTGCTCAGCGGCAGGACGCCGCCCGCGCTGCGGACTGTCCTGGACACGGGCGAGGACCGGCGCGCGCGGAACTGGCGGGGGCGGCGGCTTGGACTGCTGCTGCGCAGGACCGAGGATCCGTGGGAGCGCGCGGCGGCGATCGCCTCCGTCCTCGACCCGGTCACGGTGGCCGAGGTGGTGCCCGATCCATATGAACGGTCGCACCTGCGTGTGCTGCGGCCCGAACTGGTTCCCGCACGCCCCGATTCGCCCGCCGCGAGCGAAGTCGTGCAACAGCTTCTGCTGGCGGACCACCCGGACGAGATCCTCTGGCACCGGTCGAGTCTGGCCGACGCCCTGCGAGAGGCGCGAGCCCTGCGCCCGGCGCCCCGACCGGTGCCGAAGGCTGATCCCGGCCGCGATCCCAGGGCTCATCCCGGGGCGGTCCGCAGAGGCCCGCGGCTGCTGCCGATGCGCCGAACTCCTTACGGCCGAGGCCTGTTGAAGCGCCTGCGCCTGAGAAAGGCGGGCACAGTGGCCTGACGGCGACCGCGGAAGGCTTCATACTGCCCATACGCCCGAAGCCCCGCGGGGAGCCGAAGAACTCCGGACGCCGGAGAACGCCGATACGCCGGAACGCCGAAGAGCAACGACGGGGCCGACCTCGCCGCTGTGTGCCACGAACGCTGATGTGGCCGACTCTCGAAGGAGGCGCAATGGGGATGAGGGTTGTGCCTTGAAGATCCTTGTAGTCGACGACCGCGAGGACAACCTCTTCGCGATGGAGAGTCTGTTGCGCCCCCTGGGGCGTCCGGTGGTCCGTGCGCACAGTGGCGACGAAGCGTTGAAGACCGTGCTGCGCGGCGGCATCGCGGTGGTCATCCTTGATGTCGTCATGCCGCATATGGATGGCGTGGAGGCGCTGGCCTATATCAAGCGGCTGGATCACACCAGCAGCCTGCCCGTCGTGCTGATGACCGGCCTGGGCAGGGACGACGAGCTGGCCGCCCACGCCTACGACCTCGGCGTTTCCGACTTCCTGGTCAAGCCCGTGGACCCCTGGGCGGTGCGCATGAAGATACGGGCGCTCGCCGATCTGTATGTCGAGAACCAGAGCCTGCGTGAGCAGCTCAGTGCCCTGGCCGAAGGCGGGTCCGACGCCGAATCCAAGGAATCCGCCGAATCCAGTGAATCCGGCACCGGCACCGGCACCGGCACCGAATCCGATGCCGAAGCGGCGGCCCGCCTTCCCGACCTCGTCGACGCACGCGTGCCCCGCCAGCAAAGTGGCATCGACTGACGCGAGGGGGGAAACCGGTCGCCACAGGGGTGCCGAACGATCTATCCTCGGCAACCGCTCCACACCCCGGGTCCGCCGGTCCCCGCATCATCACACCGCCATGAGCCGGCCCACGCCCGGCCGCGGCAGGAAGGCAAGAACGTGCCCCTCGCCCTGCACCACAGCTCCCTCGTCGCGGACGCTCACAACGACCTGCTGATCGCGGTCACCGCCCGCCCGCCGCGGCGCTGGGCGGACTTCTTCCGCGAGCGGTGGCTGCCCCAACTGCGTGAGGGCGGGGTCGGCCTGCAGGTGCTGCCCGTCTTCATCGGGGACCGGTTCCGTCCGGACGGTGCGCTGCGCGAGACGCTGCGGATGATCGAGTGCGCCCACACCCTCGCCGAGGGCAACGCGGACCAAGTACGGCTGTGCCTGGACGGAGCCGATATCGACGCCGCGCTGGCCGAGGGAAAGATCGCGCTCGTGCTCGCCCTGGAGAGCGCACCTGGCGTCGATGCGAACGTGGAGCTCTTCGCCACACTCCACCGTCTCGGCGTCCGCATAGCGTCCATCGCGCACTGGAGCCGTACGCCGCTCGCCGACGGCAGCGGCGAGGACGCCACCGGCAGCCGGCTTACCGAAGCCGGGGTCGAGGCGCTCGCCGAGATGGAGCGCCTGGGGATGCTGTTCGACGTCTCACACCTGAGCGCCTCCGGCGTCGAGCATGTCCTGGAGCTGGCCACCCGTCCGGTCATGGCCACCCACTCCTCGGCCCGGGCGCTGCGCGACCATCACCGCAACCTCACCGACGACCAGATCCGGGGCATCGCAGCCACCGGCGGCACCGTGTGCGTCAACTTCCTGCCCGAGTTCCTCGCCGCGGACTCGGCCGACTGCACGATGGACCGGCTGGCCGACCACATCCTGCACATCAGTGAGGTGGCGGGCCCCGACCATGTGGGTCTCGGCCCCGACTTCATCCAGGAGGTCAACGACGACATCACCCCGCCCTGCTGCGAGGACAGCTACGACTTCGACTGGGCGCTGCCCGGCCTCGAAGGCCCCCGCGGCCTGCCTCTGGTCACCGAAGCGCTGCACCGGCGCGGTCTGCCCGAGGACTCCATACGGAAGATCCTCGGCGGCAATGTGCTGGACCTGTTCCGCAAGGAACTGGGCCGCCCTGCCTGAGCTCGGCCGGGGCGCTACGGCAGGGCGGGCGCGGCAGTGGGTGTCTTCGGCAGGGTGACCGTCGCCGGGGGCGTGGCCGCCGCTGACGGTGTGGTCGGTGCCGGGGGTGTGGCTGCCGCCGTCGGTGTGGCCGGTTTCGCAGGAGCGGGTGTCGCCGAGGTCGTAGGCGTCGTGGAGAGCTCGGGCAGTTCCGCGTCCTCCAGGCCGCTCAGGGTGGAGTCGATGATGGAGTTGACCACGTCCGTCACGGCGTCCAACAGCGAGGTGCCCGCTGTGGTCGTATTTCCGGAGGTGATGGAGTTGACGAACTCGTCGATCGCCTGATCGAGGGCGGTGGCCGCGTCGGTGTCGGTGTCGGTGTCAGTGTCGGTGTCTTCATCGCGGGCGGCGGCCGGGTTCGTGGACTGGGTGCCTACGAGAGGCGCGACGGTTCCACGCGCGGGGTCGCCGTTCGCGGGGACCACCAGCTTCCTGAAGGCGTCGGCGTGCCGGGCCGCCGCCGCGGAGCCGGGGGCAGGAGCGGCACTCGCGGCCGGGGCGGGTTCCGGTGCGGGGCCCGGGACGGTGGTCAGGGCGGTGGCGGGAGCGACGGTTCCCACGACCAGAGCGGCGCAGACGGCCGAGGGGACAAGGAGACGGGACACCGGTGGGACGCGCATGTGTACGTTCCTTTCAGGGGGGCTGCACTTTCCCCCACCGTGTAAAGAGGGGTCACCCAACGCAACCGCACGGATCCCCGGCCACCGGCTGCGCCGCGCCCGCGTAAAGCGTCTGACCAGCGCCTTTTCGCCGGTCCCTGTACCTTCCGAGCGGCTGGCACATCTGCTGCATCCGGGTCTGTCGAATGCGCGGATACTGGGACATTCCCGGTTGCGTGGCCGATTGCGTGGCTGGTGGCTCGACGAAGGAGGGAGCTGACGTGCCGGACCCGCTGCCGAGTCCTGACGAGGGCGACTTTCCCGCGCGTACCGCGCCACGCTGCGCGGATCTGGGTGAGCTCGACGCGCAGGTGATCCGGTGCCGGGCCTGTCCGAGGCTCGTGGCCTGGCGCGAAGAGGTCGCCGAGACGAAACGCGCAGCGTTTCAGGACTGGGAGTACTGGGGACGGCCCGTGCCGGGTTTCGGCCCGGCGGACGCCGCAGTGGCCGTGGTCGGGCTGGCACCCGCCGCGCACGGAGGGAACAGAACCGGCCGGATGTTCACCGGTGACCCCTCGGGCGACTTCCTGTTCTCCGCGCTGCACACTGTCGGCCTCGCCTCCCACCCGACGGCCACGCACCGCGGTGACGGCCTGGAGCTGCGCGGGGTGCGGCTCGCCGCGCCCGTTCACTGCGCTCCGCCGCAGAACAAGCCCACCCCGGCCGAGCGGGACTCCTGCCGGCCATGGCTGGCGGCCGAGCTGGCGCTGCTCGGCCCCACCCTGCGTACGATCGTCGTCCTCGGTGCCTTCGGCTGGCAGGCGCTGCTGCCTGTTCTCAGCGACGCGGGGTGGCAGCTGCCGCGCCCCCGCCCGGCGTTCGGGCACGGCAGACAGGTGATGCTGACCAGTGGCGGCGAGCTACCCGAGCTCTGTCTCCTCGGCTGCTACCACCCCAGTCAGCGCAACCAGTTCACCGGGCGGCTCACCTTCGCCATGCTGGTCGATGTCCTCCAGCACGCGGCCGACCTCTCCGGACTGAACCGTTGACCACCGAGACCACCGAGACCACCGAGAACGCCCAGAACGCCTGAGGCCACGCCGAGACCGCCGAGAGCGCCCAGCGCGTTCACCCGGCCGTCAGCCGCGGCAGCACCTTGTCCGGTGTGAGCGGCAGCTCCCGCAGCCGTACCCCGATCGCGTGGTGCACGGCATTGGCGATGGCCGCCGCCGTACCGACAATGCCGATCTCGCCGATGCCCTTGCTGCCCATCGGGTTGAGATGCGGATCATCCTCATCGATCCAGTGCGCATCGATCGCCGACACGTCGGCGCACGAAGGCACGTGGTAGGAGGCCAGATCGCTCTCGCTGAAGTCACCGAAAGCCGCGTCGATGGTGCTTCCCTCCGTCAGCGCCATGCCCAGCCCCATGGTCATACCGCCGATGAACTGGGAGCGCGCGGTCCGGGCGTTGAGGATGCGGCCCGCCGCGAAGACGCCGAGCAGACGGCGTACGCGCACCTCCCCCGTAACGGAGTCGACCTGGACCTCGGCGAACTGCGCGCCGAATGCGTGGCGCGCATACGGAGTTTCCTCACCCGCCTCCTCCTGAGTGTCCGCGGTGACGGTCACGCCCTCGGGCGGCAGGCCGCCGGGGTGCTCGCGCATCCGTTCGGCCAGGAGCGAGCAGGCCTTGTGCACGGACCACCCCCAGGAGGCGGTGCCCGAGGAGCCGCCCGCGAGCGGGGCCCGGGGCAGGTCCGTGGACCCGATGTCGATACGTACCGACTCCAGCGGAGCGTCCAGCGCCGCGGCGGCGATCTGCGCGAGCACGGTACGCGCGCCGGTGCCGATATCGGTGGCGTTGACCCGGACGTGGTACGTGGAGTCGGGTGCGGCGTGCGCGGAGGCGCTGGACGGCATGATGAATACGGGATAGGCCGACGCGGCCACCCCCGTGCCCAGTAGCAGGTCCCCTTCGCGGCGGACGCCGGGCTGCGGGTCGCGCCCCGCCCAGCCGAAGCGCCGGGCCCCCTCCCGGAGGCATTCCGCGAGGTGGCGGCTGCTGAAGGGCCTGCCGCTGTCGGGTTCGGTGTCCGAGTCGTTGCGCAGCCGCAGCTCCACGGGGTCCACCCCGGTCGCCACGGCGAGTTCGTCCATGGCCGACTCCAGGGCGTACATACCGGGGGCCTCGCCCGGGGCGCGCATCCACGACGGGGTCGGCACGTCCAGAGCGGTCACCCGATGGACGGTGCGGCTGTGCGGCGAGGTGTACATGACGCGGGCGGGCACGGCGGCCTGCTCCACGAACTCCTTGATGGTGGAGGTGTGGGTGATGGCCTCATGGGCGAGGGCCGTGAGGACGCCGTCGGCGGCGGCGCCCAGCCGGACGCGCTGGATCAGGGGCGCCCGGTGGCCGACGACCATGGGCATCTGACGCCGGGGGAGCGACACCTTGACGGGGCGTCCGGTGTGGAGCGCGCCCATGGCGGCCAGCACGACCGAGGGGCGGGGGGTGCCCTTGGAGCCGAAGCCGCCGCCGACATGCTCGGAGACGACGGTGACCTGCTCCTTGCCGAGCTGGAACAACCCGGCCAGCACGTCCCGTACCGTGCCGGCACCCTGACTCGAGTCGTACACCGTCAGGTGCCCCTCGTCCCACTGGGCCGTGGCGGCGTGCGGCTCCATCGGGTGGTTGTGCAGCGCGGTCAGGGTGTAGACCTCGTCGACCTGGACGGCCGCGGCGGCGAAGGCCGTGTCGAAGTCGCCGCGCTCCCGGGCGCCGGGGTATCCGCCGTTGGCCTCCTTGGGCGTGTAGAGGCCCGGATGGTCCGCGGTCAGGTGTACGTCGTGGTTCTGCGCGTCGTACTCGATCCGCAGCGCCTGCGCGGCCCGACGGGCGTTCTCCAGGGTGTCCGCGACGACCAGGGCGACGTACCAGCCGTTGTGGGGGATCCGGGTGTTCTGGAGGAGCGCGGCGATCGGGTCGTCCGGCGGCACGAGCCAGACCCGGCCGTCCAGAGGGGCGAGCCGGGGCGCGTTTTCATGGGTGAGAACGGCTCGCACACCGGGAAGGGCCAGCGCCTCGTCGGTGTGGACGGCGGTCACCCGGCCGCGGGCGATGGCGGCGGGCACCGGCCAGCCGTAGAGGCAGCCCGGCGGGGTGTGCTCGGCCGCGTAGCGCGCGGCGCCGGTGACCTTCTCGCGGGCCTCCCGGCGGACGGCGGGGCTGCCCAGCAGCGGAGTGCGTACATGCGTCATGACGGGTCATCACATCCTCGGGGCATCCTCACGACGAGCATCCTCTCCACGGGCATCCTCACGACGCGGCGGCAGCGAGCTCGGCCAGCACGCTGATGGCGAGGTTGCGGGCGAGCGGCACCTTGAAGCCGTTGTCGCGCAGCGGCGCGGCAGCGGCGAGTTCGGCGTTCGCCGCCCGGGCGAAGGTCTCTGGTGTGGCGGGCGCGCCGATCAGCACCTCTTCGGCCGCGCGCGCCCGCCAGGGCCGGTGGGCGAGCCCGCCGAAGGCCAGGGCCGCGTGGCGTACGGTGCCGTCGCCGACGTCGAGGACGGCGGCGACGGAGGCCAGCGCGAAGGCGTACGAGGCGCGGTCGCGGGCCTTGCGGTACGCGCAGCTGCCAGGGCCCGGTGGGGGGAGTGTCACGGCGGTGATCAGCTCGCCCGGGCGGATCACGGTGTCCTGATCGGGACGGTCGCCGGGCAGCCGGTAGAAATCCGTGACCGCGACATCGCGCTCGGCCTGCCGGTCGCGCAGGTGGACCGTGGCGTCGAGGGCGGCCAGCGCCACTGCCATGTCCGAGGGATGGGTGGCGACGCAGTGCTCGGAGTGGCCAAGCACCGCGAGTTCGCGGTGGTGGCCCTCGCGGGCCGGACATCCGGTGCCGGGAGCGCGTTTGTTGCACGGTTTCGAGATGTCCTGGAAGTACGTGCAGCGGGTGCGCTGGAGCAGGTTTCCGCCGGTGGTGGCGGCGTTGCGCAGTTGCCCCGACGCGCCGGACAGCAGCGCCTGGGACAGGGCGGGATAGCGCGTACGGACGGTGGGGTGCGCGGCCAGGTCGCTGTTGCGCACGGCCGCGCCGATGCGCAGCCCGCCGTCGGGCGTCTCCTCGACCCCGTCCAGCGGCAGCCGGCTGACATCGATGAGCAGCTCCGGGGTCTCCACACCGTGTTTCATCAGGTCGATGAGGTTGGTGCCGCCGCCGAGGAACTGCGCGCCCGGATGTGCGGTGAAGGCGTCGACGGCCTCGTCGGCGCTGCCGGCGCGCACATAGGCGAAGGGTTTCACGACGCCACCTCCTCGATCGCGTCCACGATGTTCGGATAGGCCCCGCAGCGGCACAGGTTGCCGCTCATGCGTTCGCGGATCTCGTCCGGTGTGAGAGCGGCGGGCCCGCCCGGGGGCTGGTGGTGGGGTGTGACGTGCGAGGGATGCCCCTCGGCTGCTTCGGTCAGCATGCCCACGGCCGAGCAGAGCTGGCCGGGGGTGCAGTAGCCGCACTGCAGGGCATCCCGCTCGACGAAGGCCTCCTGCAGCGGATGCAGCCGGTCGCCGTCGGCGAGACCTTCGACCGTGGTGATGTGCGCGCCGTCGTGGGCGACGGCGAGCAGCAGACAGCTGTTGGTGCGCCGCCCCTCGACCAGCACGGTGCACGCGCCGCACTGGCCGTGATCACAGCCCTTCTTCGCGCCCGTCAGGTCCAGATGCTCGCGCAGGGCGTCCAGGAGGGTGGTGCGGTGGTCGAGCGTCAGGGTGTGCGCGGTTCCGTTGACGTGCAGGGTGAGGGCGGAGCGATGGGCGCTCTCCGAGGACTGCGCGACCTCGCTCTCCCGGTTCTCCCGCAGACTGGTTGGCTCCACTCCGTCGCGCCTTTCGGGTCATGGATGGATTGCCTTGCCTCCTTCTTATCAAGGTGTGACGGTTTGCGCCGTTCCAGGGACTTTGCGGAGGGTGGCTCAGCCGCTGTCGCGCGTGGTGAACTCCCGGCTGCCGTGCGGGCCGCGAACGGGCCCGGACGCAACGAAGGCCCGGCGTATGCCGGGCCTTCGTTCATGAGTAGCGGGGGCAGGATTTGAACCTACGACCTCTGGGTTATGAGCCCAGCGAGCTACCGAGCTGCTCCACCCCGCGCCGTTGATGTCGACTGTACGGCATCCGTCCTGATCAGCCGAATCGGGGTGTTCGTCACCGTGCGCGGCTTGTTGCCGAGGAAGAATCGGTCAAGCACCGGCCAAGGAATGACGCCGCCCTTGCCGCACCCGCCGCCCGCACGCTTCACTGTCGATCACCCCCACAGGAGACCCTGTTCATGACATCCGAAGGGCTTCTCTTGACTGCCGTACCTGTACGTCTGAGTACCATCAGCGTTACCGTCACCGCCGCGGCCTGTGCCCTCGTGCTCGCCGCGGCACTGCCGTCCTCCGCGATCAACTCGTACAACGCGACGCCCGCGCCGGAGCGCACCGAGGTCGGCGTACTCGTCGCCACCTGGGACAACGACGGCGACCCCGCCACCCCCGACCGGGTCGACTGGGTCTGCTCAGGCACCATGATCGACGCGGACACCTTCCTGACCGCGGCGCACTGCACCACCGACTGGCCGGCGAATGTGAAGTTCTACGTCTCGCTCGACCAGGACGTACAGGCCGGGCTCGACAAGGCCGCCGCCGCCCACCCCGGCGACCCGGCCGCCGTCGCGAAGGCCGTCGCCGTCCAGGGCGTCGCCCACAGCCACCCCGGCTTCCCCGGACCGGCCTCCGACACCCATGACATATCCGTGGTCGAACTGCCCGCCGCCCAGGTCAAGGCGCGCTGGACGTTCACCCCGGCCACTCTGCCCAAGGCCGGGGCACTGAACGCGCTGGGACCGCAGGGGCTCAAGGACACCTCGTTCCTTGTCGCGGGGTACGGCACCCAGGAGGCCCAGCGCGGTCCCGGCGGCCACACCCACCCCGGCGGCGGTGTCCGGATGAAGGCCCCCGTCACGTACGACGCTCTGAACAACGCGTGGCTGCGACTGGCCATGACCGCGCCCCAGGGCAACGGCGGTGCCTGCTACGGCGATTCGGGAGGCCCCAACTTCGCCACGCTGGGCGGCAGGCTCACCCTGGTCGCGACCACGATCACGGGCGACACCCCGTGCTACGCCACCAACGTGACGTACCGGCTGGACTCGCCCGGCGCCCGCGACTTCCTCTCTCCGTTCACGAAGCTGCCGTAGCACAGAGCTGTAGCACAGAGCTGTAGCACAGAGCTGTAGCACTGAGTGGGTGCCGTCGGGCCGCATGCTGTGCGCCCGGCGGCACTTCAGCCGCTGTCAGCCGCCGGACACCTTCAGTTCGGCCTCGATACTGGCCGCGGTTGCCAGCAGCGGCGGCAGCAGGTGCCTGCGTATCGAGTCCGGGGTTCCGCGGCTGACGTGTGTGGAGAGGTTCACCCCGGCCACCACCTGCCGGGACTCGTCCCGGATCGGCGCGGCTATCGATATCAGGCCCTCCTCCAGCTCCTGGTCCACCAGGCACCAGCCCCGCGCCCGTACCTGCTCCAGCTCGTCGGCCAGGGTCTTCGTGCAGGTGATCGTCTTCGGCGTCAGCGCGGCCAGGGACACGGAGTCCAGGTAGCGCCGCAGCCGGTCGTCCGGCAGGCCCGCCAGCAGGACCCGGCCGAGGGAGGCGGCGTACGCCGGGAAGCGGGTTCCGACACTGATCGAGACGGTCATGATCCGCCGCGTGGGCACCCGGCTGACATACACGGCGTCCTCACCGTCGAGCACCGCCACCGACGAGGATTCGTGGACCTCGGCGACCAGCCGTTCCAGATGCGGTGCGGCGATCTCCGCCAGGGACAGGCTCGACAGGTAGGAGTACCCCAGCTCCAGCACCCGAGGGCTGAGCCGGAATAGCCGGCCGTCAGTGGCCATATAACCCATATCGCTGAGGGTCAGCAGGAAGCGCCGGGCCGCGGCGCGGCTCATACCGGTGGTCCTGGCCACCTCGGCGAGCGTCATCTCGGGCGTCTCGGCGGTGAACGCCCGGATCACGGAAAGACCCCGCTCCAGGGACTGCACAAAGTACGGCCCACGTCCGTCGTCCGTCACCGTGCTCACCATCTTTCACCGACCTTGTCGCTGTGGAGCCGTTCAGGCCGCGGAGCACACCATCTGTGCCAGAGCATAGGAGGACGATGCTATGGCTTGGTCGTTTCCAGGGCCAAACCGGGAATGTCCGTGGGTTCCGGCGCCGGGGCGGAGTGGTCGGAGTCGCCACTGTGCTGCTTGGCGCGCTGGATCTGCTCGTAGACATGCGCGCGCAGCTCCGCGAAGCGCGCACTGGAGCGGGTGTGCAACTGGTCGCGCTCATCGGGGAGATCGATGACCAGATCCTCCTGTACCACCGTCGGCGACTTGGACAGGATGATCGTCCGCTCGCCCAGGTACACGGCCTCGTCTATGTCATGGGTGACGAACAGCACGGTGACTCCCAGCTCGTGCCAGAGCCGCCGGATGAGGTCCTCCAGTTCGGCGCGGGTCTGCGCGTCGACCGCCGCGAAGGGCTCGTCCATCAGCAGCACCTTCGGCTCGAACGCGACGGCGCGGGCGATGGCGACGCGCTGCTGCATTCCTCCGGAGAGCTGCCAGGGGTACGCCTGGTGGGCGTCGGCCAGGCCCACCACCTCCAGCGCGTGGTTCACCAGCTCCCTCTCGCGCGCCTTCCCGAGCTTCTTGCGGCGCAGCGGCAGGGCGACGTTGTCGCGCACATTCATCCAGGCGAAGAGGGAGCGGCCGTACTCCTGGAACACCACCGCCATGCCGGGCGGCGGGCCATCGACCGGGCGGCCCTCCAGGCGTACTTCTCCGGCGCTGGGGGCGAGCAGGCCCGCCATGCACTTCAGTAGCGTGGTCTTGCCACAGCCGGACGGGCCGACCAGGCACACCAGTTCCCCGGCATCGATATGGAAAGTGAGGTTCCGCAGCGCTTCGACGTTGCGGTGGCGTCCGGTGTAGATCTTCTGCAAATCTCGAACGTCGAGCATCGACGCGCCTCCTTATGGGTCCTTTATGAGTTCCGCCGGGCTATGAGTTCCGCTGGGCCTGGCGCAGGCCGTGGTACCAGGCGAGCACCCGGTTCTCCGCGAACCGGAACAGCAGTGACAGGACGAAACCGAGCAGGCCGAGCAGCAGCACACCGCTCCACATCTCGGGAATCGCGAAGGACCGCTGGAACTGCACGATCGTGAAGCCCAGGCCGTTGCTGGCGGCGAACATCTCGCTGATGACCATGAGGATGATCCCGATCGACAGGGACTGGCGCATCCCCGTGACGATCTGCGGGCTCGCCGAGCGCAGCACCAGATGCCACAGCCGGGACGGTCCGCCGATGCCGTACGACCGGCAGGTGTCGCTCAGCACGTCATCGACGGCGCGGACGCCCTCGACCGTGTTGAGCAGGATCGGCCATACACAGCCGCTGACGATGACGAGCACCTTCATGGTGTCGCCGATGCCCGCGAACAGCATGATCACCGGTACGAGCACCGGTGGCGGGATGGCGCGGAAGAGCTCCAGGACCGGTTCCAGGACATCCCGGACGACCCGGCTCGTACCGATCAGCAGGCCGAGCCCGACGCCGATGACGGCAGCGAGGAGGTAGCCCTCGGTGAGCCGGATCAGGCTGGGCAGCACGTCCGACGCGAGTCGCTCGCCCGTCCAGACCTCCCCGAAGGTGCGCAGGATGTCGGACAGCGGCGGGAAGTAGAAGTTGGTGGACCCGGCGGTGGCGTACCACCACAGGGTGAACAGGACCGCGGGCAGGCCCAGGGCCAGCAGAATCCGCCGTGCCACGGTGCGGAAGGACATCGCCATAAACCCTCTACCCCTCCCTTCGCATGGACTGGTGCCAGTGCAGCGCGCGCCGCTCGACCTGCCGTGCCATCAGATTGACGGCGACGCCGAGGAGCCCGCTGACCAGGACCAGGGCGTAGACCTCGGGCACCGCGCCGGAGACCTGCGCCACGGCGATCTGATGGCCGATTCCGGGCGAGCCGATGATGAGTTCGGCGGTGATCGCGAGGACCAGCGCCACGGTCGCGGCCAGCCGTATGCCTGTCATCACATAGGGCAGCGCGGTCGGCCACAGGACGTACCGCACCCGTCCCCAGCTGCCCAGTTGGTAGCTGCGGGCGGTGTCGTCCGCGACCGGATCGAGGTCCTGCATGCCGGCGAGCACCTGGATCAGCACCTGCCAGAACGAGGCGTACACCACCAGCAGCAGCGTCGACATCAGGTCGGTGCCGTACAGCAGCACCGCCACCGGGATCAGCGCCACGGACGGGATCGGCCGCAGGAACTCGATGGTGGACGCGGTCACGGCCCGCAGCAGGGGAACGGAGCCGATCACGACCCCGAGCACCACGCCCGCGACGACGGCGATGACCAGACCCAGACCCCACCCGGTCAGGGTGTCTCCGAGCGCGGTCCAGAACGCCTGGTCGTCCAGCATCCGCCACAGCGCGCCCGCGGTCTCCGAGGCCGGTGGCAGATAGTCGGCCGACACCAGACCGGTGTGCGGCAGCAGCTCCAGCACCGCCACGAGACCGGCCAGTCCGGCCAGACCGCGCAGCGGGGTGGCGGCGCGTCCCAGACCCCGCCGAACGAGGGGTGTGGCGGCGGTCTTCGTCTCTACGGGATGGACGATGGGCGGCGCCGTCATGAGAACAGGGCGTCGAGGTCCGGCGACTTGGTGAAGATGCCGTCCTTCTTGCCGAGCTCGGCCAGGGTTTCCACCGAAGCGCGGTTGACCTCCGTGGGCCAGCGGGGCAGCGTGAGGTCCTTCACCACCGTCGCGTTGATCTTGGTGTAGGCGGTGAGTATCTGGCGCGCCTCCTCCGGGTGCTCGTCGGCGTACTTCAGCGACTCCGTCATGGCGGCGACGAACTTCTTCACCAGCTCGGGGTTCTCCTTGAGCAGTTTGGCCGAGGTGAAGTACGTCGCGAGTGTGAGGTCGGGGTGGGTCTCGGCGAACGGCGACGCCACGACGCGGGCGCCCTTGGCCTTGGCGATGGTCAGCGCGGGCTCGCCCATCCAGGCGGCCTCCACCTGCCCGCCGTCCAGCGCGGCCGGCATCTGGTCGAAGGGCATCTCGACGAACTTGATCCCGGACGGGTCGCCGCCCGCCTTGCGCACCGATTCGCGGACGGTGGTGTCGCCGATGTTCTTCAGGGTGTTCACCGCGAGCGTGCGCCCGGCGAGATCCTTGGCCGAGGTGATCGGGCTGTCCTTCTTGACCGCGACACCGCTGATGTCGGCTCCGACCTTGCCCGTGGTGGCCACCCCGTTGACCACGGATTTGATGGGAACGCCCTTGGTCTGGGCGACCATCAGCGAGGTGACGTTGCTGAACCCGAACTGGAACTGCCCGCTCACCACACCGGGGACGATCGCCGCGCCGCCCTGGGCGCTCTCCATCGTCAGCTTGATGCCGCGACTGCTGAAGAAGCCCTTCTTCTCGCCGAGGTAGAGCGGTGCCACATCCACGATCGGGATAATCCCGACTTTTACCTGCGTGGTTCCGCTGCCGTCCGCGGACACCGAACCACCGGACGGGGAAGCCGAGGCTCCGCATCCGGCGGCGGCGACCACCGTCGCCGCCGCCATGACCAACCCAAAAACGCGCCTTCGCATTGCGCCTCCTGAGGAGCGAGAACCCTGAGTGTGCGCAATGCGAACACTCGTGCGGTCTTCGAACTGTGCGGAACGCTAGGACGCGGTCGCGGGCGAGTCAATGGGTGGTGTCGAAGGTGTTGCGAATTGTGTCCCCGGAGGGGGAAGCGGGGAACGACGTCAGAGATCGAGCACCAGGCGCGGACCCCGGCAGCGCGACACGCAGATCATCATCGACTCGTTGGCCGCCTGCTCCTCGGCGGTGAGCACCGAGTCGCGGTGGTCCGCCTCGCCCTCGACGATGTCGGTCTCGCAGGTGCCGCAGGTGCCCTCCGTGCAGGAGAAGAGCACCTGGACCCCGGCGTCCTCGACGGTCTGCAGAATGGAGCGGTCCGCGGGCACGGTGAGCGTCAGACCGGACTGCAGCAGTTCCAACTCGAAGGAGTCCGACGCCGCTTCGGGATCGGCGGCCCTGGCCGTGAACCGCTCGACGTGCAGCGCGCCGGCCGGCCAGGTGCCGCACTGCTCCTCGGCCGCGTTCAGCAGCGGTTCGGGGCCGCAGCAGTACACCAGCGTGTCCGGGGCCGGACTGCCCAGATACGAGGCGAGGTCCAGCAGCCCGGTCTCGTCGGCGGGCGCGATGGTGACCTTCTCCCCGTACGCGGCCAGCCGCCCCGTGAACGCCATCGATCCGCGGGTCCGGCCCCCGTACAGCAGCGTCCAGTCGGCGCCCGCCGCCTCGGCGGCGGCGGTCATCGGCAGGATCGGGGTGATCCCGATGCCGCCCGCGACGAACAGATAGCGGGCGGCGGGCAGCAGCGCGAAGTTGTTGCGCGGACCCCGGACGCGTACGGAGCTGCCTTCGGTGAGCTTGTCGTGGACGTACGCCGAACCGCCGCGCCCGGCAGGTTCGCGGCCCACCGCGACCTGCCAGGCCGTACGGTCCGCGGGGTCACCGCAGAGCGAGTACTGCCGGGTCAGTGTCAGCCCTGGCGAGCCGCAGTCGTCCAGAAGCAGATCGACATGCGCGCCGGGCTCCCAGCCGGGCAGTCGGCCGCCCGACGGGTGACGGAGCGTCAGCGATACGACGCCCTCGGCCTCTTCGGAGCGGGCGGCGACGATCAGTTCGCTCTCGTACTCGTACTCGGTGGTGCTCACGAACGCTCCTTGTCGCGACCGGGGTGGTCCGGGTGATCCGGGTGGGCCAGCATCCATTCCCACAGCTCCACCGGGTCCTGCGCGGAGCGCTCGGCGCCGCAGTGGCAGATCCCGTGCAGGGTGTCGGTGCCCGGGACCCAGTCGATGCGGTAGACCTCGGCGGTGGGCGCGCCGCTCATCGCGCGGCGGCCGGCAGGGGAGTGGCCGGTCCGGTCCGCTCGCTCTCGCCTTCGGCGGCGAGGCGGGCGAGGATCCGGCGGGCGGCGAGGCCGCCGGTGTCGATGTTGATGCTCAGCTCCTGGTAGCCGGCGGCCTCGGTGTCCAGGCTCTTCTGCAACAGGTTGAGCGCGTCCACGTCCTGCATGACCACGGACCGGTTGAAGTCGTGCAGGAAGGTGGTGACTTCCTCGTCGCCCTGGGCGAAGTCCCGCGAGACGCACCAGAAGTCGTACACCGTCTTGTCCGTCGACGGCGTGATGGCGTACGTGATCTCGACGTGGAAGGCGTCCGGGTCGGTGCCGTCGGGGCGCGGCAGCACCCCGACCGGCGCGATACGGCTGTGCAGCAGATAGAGGCAGGGTGCGTGGTACTCGATGTCCTGCCAGCGGGTGATACGGCCGTCGATGCCGGTGGACCGGGCGTAGAAGGGCGGGCACTCGGCGTCGTCCATGTGGCGGCTGACCCGTACGATTCCCGCGCCCTCGTCCACCTCGGTGGTCATCGGCGTCTCGGCCACCTCGGGGGTGCCGATGTATCCGCCGTGCAGATACGTCTCGTGGGAGAGGTCCAGCAGGTTGTCCACCAGCAGCCCGTAGCCGCAGTCGATGGGCTCCATGCCGCCGACCGTCTCCCAGGCGGGGTCGGCCAGGTGGCGGGCGCGCGGGATGGCGGCGGGGTCGGCGAGCGCCGGGTCCCCGATCCACACCCACACCAGCGAGTCCTGCTCGACGACGGGATAGGCGGACACGCGCGCGGTCCGCGGAATGCGCTTCTGGCCCGGCACATACACGCAGGTGCCGGTGGTGTCGTAGGTGAAGCCGTGGTAGCCGCAGACCACCTTGTCGCCGTCCAGCCGGCTGGCCGACAGCGGGAAGCGGCGGTGTACGCAGCGGTCCGCGAGGGCGACGATCTCGCCGACCGCACCGGAGTCGGCCGCCCCGGAGGCCGCCGAGTCGTCAACCTCGGTGCGATAGAAGGCGATCGGCTCGTTGAGGATCGTACGTCCCAGCAGCTCACGGCCGATCTCGCGGCCGTAAGCGGCGACGTACCACTGGTTCCTGGCAAAGGCGGTCATGGGGTGTCCCGTCATCCTCGACGTTGTGTCGGCAACACCATGACGGTGTCGCGTACACCCCGGCAATAGACCTTCCGTCCTACGGAAAAGGCCTGGTCAGGCGCTTGCCGTTGGTTGTGTGGTATTCAGTTCGCCACACCGCTCCGAAGTGCTTGAGATTGTGGTATCGGGTCTCTTCCGGCAGCCCGGCCAGCTAATCTATAACACCCTCAACGATCACAGACGCCAATGATTCCACAAACAGAATCACGCAATATACCCGATCGGGTTGATCTGCACACCCGGTTAGCCGAACATGCGAGCCGCTGCGAGCAGGCCTAGCATCAAAGCTATGACGACAGAAAAGACACGAGAAGCTATCTATTACGTCGTAGAGGGAGATACCCTCTCCAGAATAGCTGAGCGATTCCGAACCACGGTCGCGAAGCTCCAGCAGTTGAACCATATTCCAGATGTCAACCTGATCCACCCCGGGCAGCGCCTGATCGTTTCCCAATCAGGAAACGGCTTCGTGCCCTTCCCCGGCGCAGAATGGTTCCATCATCGCCCGGAGAACGCGGTCGTCCTCGCGATGGCTCATCGCCTGGAGGAGGAAAGCTGTTCCGCCTACAGCCCACCGGAGCCTGACAAGAAGTGGTCGGCGGCGGATAAAGCCTCCTACAGTAATTGGCAACGCAAAATGGGGTTCTCGGGCGCGGACGCGGACGGCATCCCGGGGAAGACGTCCTGGGACGAGCTCAGGATTCCCACGCCTCCTGCCTGACCGCGCGGGCGAGCCCGCCAGGGTCTGTCCACACGGCTCCGAGCATTTCGTCGGGCGTCACCGCCGAGCCTCCGAATAAGTAAGTCTTGCGCACGGTTCGGTGACTGATTAGCGAGCCGCCGCTGCCCCGGCGCGGCTGTGGTCAGACGTGGCGCTGTTTGACGGTCATGGGGATACGGTCGGCGTGCGCCACCGCTGAGGCCACTTCCTTGGGCGTGTGACCGGGGAGCGGGGTCAGCTCCCACCGGGCGAGTACGGTCGCGATGGCGATGGTGGCCTCCGTCCATACGTACTGGTCCCCGATGCACTTGCGGTTTCCCGCTCCGAACGGGACGTACGCCTCACGTGCGATGTCTCCCCGGCGCGCAGGCAGCCACCGGTCGGGGTCGAACGCCTCTGGATTCGCGTACAGAGCCGGGTCGCGGTGGAGGGCATAGAGGCTGAAGGCGACCTCGGTGCCGGCGGGCATCTCAACGCCGCCCAGCACCACCGGCTCCGTTGTGCGGCGCATCAGCAGGGTGACGCCGTGCAGTCGAAGCACCTCGTCCAGTACCCGGCGGATTCCCTCCAGCCGGGGCACGTCCGCGATGGTTACCGGCCGGTCGCCGACGACCTCCTGTATCTCCGCGACCACTTGCTTCTCGGCCTTGGGATGGGAGGCCAGCTCGTGGAAAGTCCAGGCGAGCATGGCCGCCGTGGTCTCGGCGCCGGCGAAGAGAATGGTGCTGAGTTCGTCGCGGACCTCGACATCGGAGAGCGACTTTCCGCTGTCCGCGTCCTGGGCTGAAAGCAGCAGGGACAGCAGGTCGCCTTTGTTGTCCGTGTGCCCGGAGCGGCGGGCGCCGGCGACGACCTCGTCGATCACCGCGCGCAGCGCCTTGCTCGCAGTGTCGAAGTCGCGGTTGGCGCGGATCGGGAACCGATCCAGGAACTTGGGAGACGCCGCTCGTATCAGCAGGTTTTTCAGTAGGGTGGGCAGATTTTTGCGTATCGCCTCGACTGCCGGCAGCCCGATCTCCGTGGAGAACATGGTCGACGCGAGCGTGTCTATGGCGTACTTGGCCATCGCCTGCTCCAGATCGACCACCTGGCCTGGTGTCCAGGAGTCCACCAGCTCCCGCGCATTGCGGCTCATGATCTTCGAATAGTCCGCGATGCGCTCCTTGGAGAACATCGGTTGGATCATGCGCCGGTGCTGGCGGTGCAGCTCTCCGTCGCTGTTGGCCAGGCCGTTGCCGGCGAGCGGTCGCAGCCGGTCGAAGAAGCGGCCCTTCTCGAAGCTGCGGGCCTGTTTCACTGTCACCTCATGGACCAGCTCTGCCGAGGTGACCACGATCATGGGCATTGTGCCGAGGCCGACTTGGACCAAGTCTCCGTGCTGGCGCAACGACGTCATGAAGGTGAGAGGATCCCGCCACAGCGCCAGGGCGTGTCCGAGAAGCGGAACCGCCCCGGGGGCGCGCGGAACCGACTGCAATCCAACTGGCACTGACACAGGGCATCCTTCGCTGTAACCGGGCGCCGCTGCATGCGGCCTATCTGGGGAATCACACCACCAGACGCGTCTGAGCGCGAGAGTGCCCCGGTCTCCAACTGGCGATGTGGGAGGCCCGTTTGGTGCTCGGACGAAGTTGACCATGGATATGCTGCAAGCGCCCGCTGCTTCACTCGCACCCGAGGAGACACCGGACTCGTGCGTACGGCTGCCCTGCAGGCCTGGCGGCGCGCGCGAACGGTGCCCAGCCCGTCAGATCCGTGTCTCACGAGGGTACTGTCGATGATCACGAAATCGGCTGGAGCATCGGAGCGACCGTCCATCGCCCCTTCCCTCTACGCTGCTCCCTCTCGGAGGCCTCGTGACCACCCCGTACTCAGACCCGACCGGCACCTCGTCCACCGCCGTTCCGCCTCCGCAGTGCCCCGCGCACGTGCGTGGCCCGGCCGGACTGCGGCGGATGTACGGGCCGGGGGCCGACGCGCCGTATGAGTTGTACGCACAGCTGCGCCAGGAGCACGGTGCGGTGGCGCCGGTGCTGCTCCCCGGCGACGTGCCCGCCTGGCTGGTTCTCGGGCACCGGGAAAACCTTCAGGTGATGCGGTCTTCTGGGCAGTTCTCCTGCGACTCCCGCAGATGGAACGTCACCCTGGAGGCGGACTCCCCGCTGCACCCGATCACCCAGTGGCAACCGCTGCTCGTTTTCGCCGACGGCGAGGAGCACGCGCGACTGCGGTCCGCGGTGACCGACAGCCTGGGACGCTTCAACCGTCACGGAATTCGCCGCTATGTTGGCCGCTACACGCGGCAGCTGATCGATGGCTTCCCGAAGACGGGCAAGGTCGACCTGGTGGCCGAGTTCGCGGAGAAGCTGCCGATCCTGGTCCTGGCGCGGCAGTTCGGCGTTTCCGAGGACGACGCGCTTCCTCTCGGCGCGGCCGTGCGCGACATGGTCAAGGGCACCGAGACAGCGCTGAAGAGCAACGAGTTCGTCGTCGGCATCATGTCGGAGCTGGTGAAGCGCAAGAAGGAGGAGCCAGGCGAGGACTTTGCCAGCTGGCTGCTGCGGCACGAGGCGAACCTCACCGACGACGAGGTCATGGAGCACCTGCGGCACGCGATCGTGGCCGCGAACGAGAACACCACGAACCTGATCGCCAACACGCTGCGGATGCTGCTGACCGACGGTCGCTTCCGGGCGAGACTGTCTGGCGGCTCGATGACCCTGGAGGAGGCGCTGGACCAGGCGATGTGGGACGCTCCCCCCCTTGCCTTGGGGGCCTGCCGGTGGGCGACCGGCGATACCCTGCTCGGCAACCAGCAGATCAAGGTCGGCGACATCGTGCTCCTGGGGCTGGCCGCCGGCAACGTCGACCCGGAAATCCGGCCCGACCTCAGCACGCCGGTGCACGGCAACCGCTCGCACCTGGCCTTCAGCAACGGGCCCCACGAATGCCCGGGTCAGGACATTGGACGGGCCATCGCGGACACGGGCATCGACACTCTCCTGGGCAAACTGCCCGACATGCGGCTCGCCGTACCGGAAGACGAGCTGCTGGTGACCGCCTCCCTCATCTCCCACCGGCTGAACAACCTGCCCGCGCAGTTCACGCCCCGGCAGTCCCGGGACAACGAGAGCGATGCCGCCACCGCCGGGCGTACGGCTCCTGTGGGACAGGCCCTGCCGGCGGCCGTCCCGACGGCTGAACCTGCGGCTGCGCCGACTGTCGTGACCGCCCGCAGGCCTTGGTGGCGCAGGCTCTTGGCGCGGCGCTCGCGCTAACACCCGGCAAAGGGCCCAGGCCAGGCTGGTCCGGGCCCCTCTGTCCATGGGGCTGTTCACCTGCGGCAGCGCTCAGGAGGCGGAAGCCCTGGCGGGAGGGGTCAGTGCGCGGGACGGTCGGACAGCGCGGCCCGGCAGCGGTTGAGATAGTCCTCCAGATCGTGCCTCTCCTGCTTCCGCAGGCCTCCCAGCATCCGCTCCTCCAGCGCGCCCACCGCCTCGTCGTACGCGGCGAGCAGCTCGCGCCCGGTGTCGGTGAGGCTGATCAGCAGCACGCGCCGGTTGCCCGGGTCGCGGCGGCGGGTGATCAGGCCGCGCCGCTCCAGACCGGTGACCATGTCGGCCATGGACTGCGCGGTGACGAAGGAGTTACGGGCGAGCTGGGCGGAGCTGAGGCCGTCCCGGCGGCGCAGCACCGTCAGGGCGGTGTACTGCAGGGCGGTGATGCCGGCGGGCTTGAGCAGCTCGTCCATGTGCGACCGCGCCGCGAGTTCGACCTGCTTGATGGCGTAGAGCAGGGAAGGACGCGGTCCTTCGCCGGGTCCGGCCGGTCCGCTACCGCTACCGCTACCGGTGCTCGCTGGGTACGTGTCCGTCACGTGGGCCCCGCCGCCTCTCGCTGTCGTCGCCCTCGCGGGCTCCTTCGATGTTCAGGGTTCCTGATTATCCCCGACCTCTTGCCTTCCATGCCGCGAGGGCGTAATCATCAGGAAACCTGTTGGTCGCAGTGGCGCGGCCGACCTCAGCGCGGTGCGGACGGCGACCGTACCGGGAAGGCGAGCGGAGCCATGAGTGTGAGTCGGCCGCATATCGAACCGGGCAGGCTTTTCATCGACGGCGAGTGGCGCGAGGCGGACGCGAAGGGCCGCCGGGACATCCTGGATCCCTCCACGGGCAAAGTGATCACCACGGTCGCCGAGGCCGACGCCATCGATGTCGACGCCGCGGTCACCGCCGCCCGCAAGGCGTTCGACACGGGACCGTGGGCATCAACCCCGGGTCGCGAGCGGGCCCGCGTCCTGCACCGCGTCGCCGACCTCATCCGGCAGCGGGCGGACGAGATCGTCGCGGTCGAGAGCGTGAACGTCGGCAAGCCGGTGTCCCTGTGCCGCGCGGTCGACGTGGCCACCGCCGCCGAGGAGTACGAGTACTACTCGGCGATGGCGCAGAGCGTCGACGGCTCGTCCCGCCGACTCCCGTTCCCCGCGCACGCCTACACCACGCGCGACCCGCTGGGGGTGATCGGCGCGATCACCCCCTTCAACTTCCCGCTCGTCCTGAGTAGTTCGAAGATCGCCCCGGCGCTGGCCGCCGGGAACACGGTCGTCCACAAGCCCGCCGAGGAGACCCCGCTCAGCGCGCTGCTGATGGCGGAGATACTGGCCGAAGCCGGGGTGCCGGACGGTGTGGTCAACGTCGTCACCGGCGGCGGCGCGGTGGTCGGCGAGGCCCTGCTGCGCCACCCCGGAGTCGACAAGATCGCCTTCACCGGCTCCACGCGGATCGGCCGCCACGCCGCGAGCCTGGCGGGCGAGGCGCTCAAGCCCGTCACGATGGAGCTGGGCGGCAACGCCGCGCAGATTGTCTTCGAGGACGCCGATGTGGAGAAGGCCATCGGTTCGGCCATCAAGGGCTTCGTCTTCAACACCGGCCAGTTCTGCATGGGCGGCCCGCGGCTGCTGGTGCACAGCTCGCTCTACGAAACCGTCCTGGGGATCCTGGCCGAAGCCGTCGCGGGGGTGCCCGTCGGCGACCCGTTCGACCCGGCCACCGTCGTCGGCCCGATGGCGGGCGCGCGCCACCTGGCGAAGGTCGAGGAGTACGTACGTATCGCCAGGGCGGAGGGCGGCCGGGTCGTCGTGGGCGGCGAGCGCCTCGAACTCAACGGCGGCAACTACTACAGGCCGACCGTCATCGCCGACCTCTCCAACGACTCCCGCGCGGTGCAGGAGGAGATCTTCGGCCCGGTCCTGACCGTGCAGCCCTTCGACACCGAGGACGAGGCCGTCGCGCTCGCCAACAGCACGCCGTACGGGCTGGCCTCGGGCCTCCAGACCAGGGACCTCGCCCGTGCGCACCGGGTCGCGGCGCGGCTCCAGGCGGGCATCGTGTGGGTCAACGACTGGGCGATGCTCGACCCCGCGATGCCCTTCGGCGGGGTCAAGCAGTCCGGCTACGGGCGCGAGTACGGGCCCGAGGCGCTGGAGTCGTACACCAAGGTCAAGTCCGTCATCATCTCCCTCGCCTGACCGGCGCGGGCTTGCCTGCGGCGGGCTTGAGCTGCCGGCCGTCGGCAACTCAAGCCCTGCGGACCCGTAGCCCGTCAGCCCGAAACACCCAAGCACCTGCTGCATCCGCTGCATCGCCTGCATCCGTCGCACCCGTTGCATCCGTACAAGGAGCCTCCCGTGAACACCACCGCTGCCGCTGTCGTTGAATCCGCGGGCGCCGGATTCACTCTGACCGAGATCGAGCTCGCCGAGCCCCGCGCCGACGAGGTACTCGTCCGTATGGTCGCCGCCGGGGTCTGCCACACCGATCTGGGCGTCGCCGCGGGCGCGCTGCCCTTCCCGCTCCCCGGGGTGCTCGGCCACGAGGGCGCGGGCGTCGTGGAGGCGGTCGGCTCCTCGGTCACCCGGGTCCGCCCCGGCGACCAGGTGCTGCTGTCCTTCACCTCCTGCGGCAGATGCGCCAACTGCCGGGACGGCCACCCCGCGTACTGCGACGTATGGCTGCCGCTCAATCTGCTCGGCGGCGCGCGGGCCGACGGCTCGCCCACCGTCAGCCGGGACGGCGAGAGCCTCGGCGGCCACTTCTTCGGCCAGTCCTCGTTCGCGCGGCACGCCCTGGTGGACGAGCGGAGCCTGGTCAAGGTTCCGGCTGATGCGCCGCTGGAGCTGCTCGCGCCGCTCGGCTGCGGGGTGCAGACCGGCGCCGGAGCGGTGTGGAACGTGCTGAAGCCGCGCCCCGGGGCGAGCATCGTCGTCACCGGCGCGGGCGCCGTCGGCCTGTCCGCGATCATGGCTGCCCGGCTCACCCCGGCGACCCGCATCATCGCCGTGGACCGGGTGCCCGCCCGGCTGGAGCTCGCGCGTGAACTCGGCGCGACCCACACCATCGACACCACAACCGCCGACTTCGCCGAGGCGGTCGTCGAGCTCACCGGCGGCAAGGGGGCGGACGGAGTGGTCGAGACAACCGGCAACACCGGGGTCGCGGGCGCCGCCGTCTCCACGCTTGCCGCCCGCGGCACCGCCGTACTGGTGGGGGCTCCGGCGTTCGGGTCCACCGTTCCGGTGGACGTCAACTTCATGCTGCCGGGGCGCACGGTTGTGGGCCTGACGCTGGGCGACAGCGAGACCGAGGCGCTCATCCCGGTCCTGGTGGACCTGGTGACGTCGGGCCGCATGCCCGTGGAACGGCTGGTGCGGCACTACAAGTTCGAGGAGATCCAGAGCGCGGTCGCCGACGTCGTCTCCGGCGAGACGATCAAGCCCGTTCTGCGATTCTGACGCCGTGTACGCCGTGTACGGCTCAGGGCGGACCGGTTCGGACGCTCGGCTGCCAGCCCAGCGCCCGGGAGATGCCGCGCGCCGCGACCCGTACGGCGGGTATCAGCGCCGGTGTCCGGTCATCCCCGGCGTGGACGACCACCGACACGGCGGCGACCACGTCCCCGCGCGGACCCCGCACCGGCGCGGCCACCGACAGCGCGTCCTCGGTGATCTGCCGCTCGCTCACCGCGCACCCCGAACGGCGCACCTCCGCCAGGATCCGGCGCAGCCGCGCCGGATCGGTGACGGTGTACGGGGTGAAGGCGGTGAGCGGATGCGCGCAGACCTGCTCCTGCACGGCGGCGGCGCCGTGGGCCAGCAGCACCAGGCCGACACCCGTCGCGTGCAGCGGCCAGCGCGCGCCCACCTCGCTGCGTACGCGTACCGCCAGACGCCCGGAGATCCGCTCGATATAGACCACCTCAAGCCCGTCGCGCACCGCGAGATGGACGTTCTCATGGGTGGTCTCGTACAGATCCTCCAGGAACGGCATCGCCGCCTGCCGCAGTGCGACGCCGCGCGGCGCCAGCGCCGCGACCTCCCACAGCCGCAGGCCGATGTGGTAGCTGCCCGACTCGTCGCGCTCCAGAGCGCCCCACCGGGTGAGCGTGCCCACCAGCCGGTGGGCGGTGGCCAGCGGCAGTTCGGCCCGGCGGCTGATCTCGCTCAGCGACAGCGCCGGATTACGCAGGTCGAAGGCGGCCAGGACGTCCAGCAGCCGGTCGGCGGCGGACCTCGGAACCTCGCTCGCGGGCACGGCTCAGCCCCGGTCCTGGTCCCGGTCGGAGACCCGCAGCAGCAGCGCGTGCAGGGTCTCGCGGTCCTTGGCGTCCAGCGGGCCGAGCAGGTCGTCGGTGACCCGGCGGCTCCCCTTGTCGGTGTCGCGCAGCGCGTCCCGGCCCTTGTCGGTCAGGACGACGACGCGGCTGCGACGGTCGCCGGGGGAGGGGCGGCGAACAACGAAGCCGAGGGTCTGGAGGTCGTCCACGAGGCTCACAATGGCGCTCGGGTCGTAGCCAAGACGCTCGCTCAGCTCGCGCTGGAGGGCTCCTTCCACGGTCACCAGGTAGCGCAGCAGCGCATAGTGACGCAGCCGCAGCCCGTACTCCTCCAGCATGGAATTGAACAGCTGTCCCGACCGCAGGCCCAGGCGGTAGAGGAGATAGCCGGTGTCGGCGTGCAGTGCGCGCATCCAGGGCGCGTCCGTCTCGGTGTCAGTGATCTTCTGCTCCTGGGTCGGGCCCGTACCGGGGGCGTCATGCGTGTGTGAACCAGCATGCCGCTTTCCGGAGTTCAGGACAACTATTGACGTCAACAATGATTGGTCATAGCTTCTATTTCGTCAGCTCCTCTCAGCGATCGAAGGGACACAGAGCTGTGTCGAACGCCTCCACAGACCTGACAGGCAAGGTCGCCGTCGTCACCGGCAGCGGCCGTGGCCTCGGCCTCGCCTACGCCACCGCGCTCGCCAAGGCAGGCGCCTCGGTCGTCGTCAACGACCTGGACGAGGCCATCGCCGAACAGGCCGCGAAGTCGATCACCGAGGCGGGCGGCAAGGCCGTCGCCGAGGCGGTCGCCGTCGGTACGAGCGAGGCCGCCGAGCGCCTGGTCGCCCGCGCGGTCTCCGAGTTCGGGCGGCTCGACACCGTGGTCACCAACGCGGGCATCCTCCGCGACAAGGTGCTGTGGAAGATGACCGACGACGATTTCGACGCCGTCATCACCACCCACCTCAAGGGCACGTTCACCCTCGCCCGCGCCGCCGCCGTACAGCTGCGCGAGCAGGGCGAGGGCGGCAGTCTGATCCTCGTCGGCTCTCCGGCCGGCCAGCGCGGCAACTTCGGCCAGACCAACTACGCCGCCGCCAAGGCCGGTATCGCCGCCTTCGTCCGTACGTGGTCGATGGAGCTGGCCCGGGCGGGCATCACCGTCAACGCGATCATCCCGGTCGCCGCCACCGCCATGACCGAGACCATCCCCGCCTTCGCGCCGTACATCACGGCGAACCGCGCCGGTGCGCCGCTGCCGGACTTCCTGCGCAAGGGGGAAGGCTTCGGGACCGCCGACGACTGCGCCGCCCTGGTCCCCTTCCTCGCCTCCGCCGCCGCCCGGGACGTCACCGGGCAGTGCATCGGCATCGGCGGCGACAAGCTGGCCCTGTGGTCGCACCCGCAGGAGGCCAGGGTCGCGTACGCCGACGGCGGCTGGACGCCGGAGACCATCGCCGCCGTCTGGCACTCCTCGGTCGGCAGCGAGCCCGAGTCCGTCGGCATCCCGGCGCCCCGGATCCCGGAGGCATGAGCAGCGTGTCCCCCACGAATGTGTCCCCCACGAATGTGTCCGCCATGAACCGGTCCACGATGAATGTGGCTGACCTGGTCGCCATCGACGTACACACCCACGCCGAGGTCTCGTCCAAGGGGCACTCCTCCCTGGACGACGACCTGCACGACGCCTCCAGCGCGTACTTCAAGGTCGAGGGCAAGCGGAAGCCGACGCTGGAGGAGACCGCCGCCTACTACCGCGAGCGCAGGATGGCCGCCGTCATCTTCACCGTCGACGCGGAGTCGGCCACCGGCACCGAGCCCGTCCCGAACGAAGAGGTCGCCGAGGCCGCGGCCGCCAACGCGGATGTGCTGATCCCCTTCGCCTCCATCGATCCCTTCCGGGGCCGGGCGGGAGTGAAGCAGGCCCGGCGGCTGGTCGAGGAGTACGGGGTCAAGGGCTTCAAGTTCCACCCCAGCATCCAGGGCTTCTTCCCCAATGACCGGTCCGTCGCCTACGAGCTGTACGAGGTGATCGAGGAGGCCGGCGCCATCGCCCTCTTCCACACCGGCCAGACCGGCATCGGCGCGGGCCTCCCGGGCGGCGGCGGCATCCGCCTGAAGTACTCCAACCCGCTCCACATCGACGATGTCGCCGCCGACTTCCCGCATCTGAAGATCATCCTGGCGCATCCGTCCTTCCCCTGGCAGGACGAGGCGCTGGCAGTGGCCACCCACAAGCCGGGCGTCCACATCGACCTGTCCGGCTGGTCGCCGAAGTACTTCCCGCCGCAGCTGGTGCAGTACGCCAACACGCTGCTGAAGGACAAGGTCCTCTTCGGCTCCGACTATCCCGTGCTGACCCCCGACCGGTGGCTCGCCGACTTCGACAAACTGGACATCAAGGACGAAGTGCGTCCGAAGATTCTCAAGGAGAACGCGGCCCGGCTGCTCGGGCTCACCCCCCACTCGTAGACGCCAACCCAACCCGTCGACAGTCAACACTCGTGAAGGGGCGCGACGATGCGCAACGAGGGACTGGGATCATGGCCCGCGCGGCGGGCCCGTAAGACCCCACACCGCACTGCCCTCATCCACCGGGACACGGTGGTCAGCTATGCCGCGCTGCACGAGCGCACCACCCGGCTCGCCCACGCCCTGCGCGCGGCCGGTGTCCGGCGCGGCGACCGCGTCGCCTATCTGGGCGCCAACCATCCGTCCTACCTGGAGACGCTGTTCGCCGCCGGAGTGCTGGGCGCCGTCTTCGTACCGCTCAACACCCGGCTGGCCGGACCCGAGATCGCCCACCAGCTGACGGACTCCGGGGCGAGGGCCCTGGTCCACGCCCCCTCGCACAGCGTCCTGGTGGAGGGGCTGCGCGGCGAGACCGACGTACGGATCCGGATCGTCGTCGGCCCCGACTACGAGAAGCTGCTCGCCGAGGCGTGCGCCGACGCCTCCGCCGAGGTGATCGACGAGCCGGTCGGCCTCGATGACATCTGCATGATCATGTACACCTCCGGGACGACCGGGCGCCCCAAGGGGGCGATGCTCACCCATGGCAACCTCAGCTGGAACGCCGTGAATGTCCTGATCGACCATGACTTCATCGCCGACGAGGTGGCGCTGGTCTCCGCCCCCCTCTTCCACACCGCCGGGCTGAACATGCTGACGCTGCCGGTGCTGCTCAAGGGCGGCCGCTGTGTTCTGGTGGAGGCGTTCGACCCCGGTGAAACCCTCGGGCTGGTCGAGAGCCACCGGGTCACCTTTATGTTCGGGGTGCCCGCGATGTTCGACCAGATCGCCTGCCACCCGCGCTGGGCCGGGGCGGATCTGTCGTCCCTGCGCATGCTCTCCTGCGGGGGCTCGCCGGTGCCGACCTCGCTCATCGCCACGTATCAGAACCGCGGTCTCACCTTTATGCAGGGGTACGGGATGACGGAGGCGGCGCCCGGCGTGCTGTTCCTGGACGCCGAGCACGCGGTCAGCAAGGCGGGATCGGCCGGTGTGCCGCACTTCTTCAGCGACGTACGAGTGGTGCGGCCCGATCTGACCCCGGCCGGGGTGGGGGAGACCGGCGAGATCCTGGTGCGCGGGCCGCATGTCATGGCGGGGTACTGGGGGCTGCCCCACGAGACCGAAGCTGTGTTCGCCGACGGCTGGTTGCGTACGGGGGACGCGGCCCGGGTCGACAAGGACGGCTATGTCACGATCGTCGACCGGCTCAAGGACATGATCATCTCGGGCGGCGAGAACATCTATCCCGCCGAGGTGGAGGATGCTCTGCTCGGCCATCCCTCGATCGTGGAGTGCGCGGTCATCGGGGTGCCCGACCGCAAGTGGGGCGAGGTCGGGCGCGCGGTGGTGGTGGCCCGCGAGGGTGCGCGGATCGACCCGGACGAGGTGCTGGCCTCGCTGGCCGGACGGCTGGCCAAGTACAAGATCCCCAAGTCCCTGGTCGTGGTGGACGCCCTGCCGCGTACGGCCTCCGGAAAGCTCCTCAAGACGCGGGTCCGCAGCCGGTACGGCTCGGCCTGACCACCCCCCCACACACACACCTACGAACCTGGAGAACTTCATGGGCATCACCGTCAACGGCCTGGACGAGCTGAAGAAGCTCGCGGACACCGACCTCGGCACCAGCGACTGGATCGAGATCACCCAGGAGCGCATCAACACCTTCGCGGACGCCACCGGCGACCACCAGTGGATCCATGTGGATGTGGAGAAGGCCAAGGAAGGCCCCTTCGGCGGCCCCATCGCCCATGGCTATCTGACGCTGTCCCTCTTCATCCCCCTGTTCACCGAGCTGCTGGACGTCGAGGGCGTCACCACCAAGGTCAACTACGGCCTGAACAAGGTCCGTTTCCCCTCCCCGGTGAAGGCCGGTTCCCGCGTCCGGCTCGTGGCGCGGCTGGCCGAGGTGGCCGAGGTGCCCGGAGGCGTGCAGATCACCGTCGACGGCATGATCGAGACCGAGGGCGGCACCAAGCCGGCGTGCGTCCTGCAGAGCGTTTCCCGCTTCTACGCGTAGCGCTCTCAGGCCAGGGGCACCCGGACGTAACGGGCGGCCACCTGCAGCTCGTTCTCGATCTTCCTGGCCGCCTCCCGCAGCGGCGGCAGCGTCTCGGCGCGCGCCTCGTCGGCGGAGCGGCGGCTCGCGTGCATCGAGACGTTGACCGCGGCGACGACCCGTCCGGCACGGTCGTGGACCGGCACGGCGATCGACCGCAGGCCCTCCTCCAGCTCCTCGTCGATGAGCGAGTAGCCCTCCCGGGCCACCTGGTCCAGGATGCCGGCCAGACGGTCGGGGGAGGTGACCGTGTGCCCGGTGAGCGGCTTGAGCTCGGCGCGCGACAGGCGCTCGGCGCGCTCCGGGGCCGGCAGCCCTGCCAGAAGGACGCGGCCCATGGAGGTCGCGTACGCCGGGAAGCGTGTGCCCACGGTGATGTTGACGCTCATGATGCGCACCGTGGGGACCCGGGCCACGTACTGGATGTCGTCCTGGCTGCCGTCCGCCGTGAGCACCGCCATCGACGCCGAGTCGTGCACCCGCTTCACCACCTCGACGAGGTGCGGCTCGGCGATCTGGGGGAGGGTGAGCCCGGACAGATGGGCGAACCCGAGCTCCAGGACGCGCGGGGTGAGCCGGAAGAGCCTGCCCTCCGAGGCCACGTACTCCAGGTGCTCCAGCGTGATCAGGGACCGCCGGACGGTCGCCCGGGCCAGACCGGTGGCCTCGGCGACGGCGGTGAGCGGCAACTCCGCGCGTCCCTCACCGAAGGCCGTCAGGACGGTGAGTCCGCGGGCGAGCGACTCCACGAACTCCGGCCCGAGCTCCTGCTTGGAGGCGCGCGTCCAGGACGCGGGCGATGCGGCGGCGGGCGCGGGAGAGGCCGGCGGCACATCGGCGGCCGGTGCAGCGGCGGCCAGCGCCTGCTCCATGCCGGTGACCGCCTTGCGCAGCCGGGGCAGGACGGCCTGCCGCAGCGACTCGGCGCTGTGCCTGCTGGTGTGGCTGACGACGCTGACCGCGCACACCTGCCGCCCCCGCTCGTCTCGTACGGGCATGGCGATGGCGACGAGACCGGGCTCGATGAGCTGGTCGTCCAGCGCCCAGCCCTGCTTGCGCGCGGTCGCGGTGCGCCGCTCGAACGCCACTGGATCTGCGTTTCGGCGGAGCCGCCAGCGCTCCCAGTCGTCCTCCGTCCAGTCGGCGGCGAACAGCGGGCCCGGCGCGCCGCGCTCCGCGGGCAGTACGTCGCCGATCCGGAAGGTGAGGGACATGGCGCGGCGCCGGGTCGCCTGGTGGACGAAGCGCAGCCCGTCCCGGTCCGGCACCGCGATGGAAACCGACTCGTCAAGGCTGTCGGCGAGTCCGTCCGCCAGGGGCCCCAGGGCGTCCGGCAGGCGGCAGGCCGCCAGATAGGCGTTGCCGAGTTCCATCAGGCGGGGGGTGAGCACGGCGTAGCGGCCGTCGACGCGCAGATAGCCGGTGCGGGCGAGTGTGGAGACCACCCGGTCCACCGTGGAGCGGGCCAACCCCGTGGCCCGTACGAGCTCGCCCAGGGGCCGCCGCCCGTCGGCCGCGGCCAGCTCGCGCAGTACGGCGAGGCCCCGGACCAGCGGGCCCACGCACTCGGTGGGCGGCGCGGTGGGCGGCGAGGTGGGCGGGGTAGTGGTCGCGGCGTGGGATGTCATGGGCACTCCAGCGTGGCGAAATCTCGTCGCAACCGTACTGGCTCGCAACGTTGACAGAGGCGATGGCCTGGGATCAGACTCGGGCTATTCGTATTATGAACTAAAGTTCACCAGGCGAACAGTGGTGAGTGGCGAGTGCTAAGGACGGGACCCGTGGCCGACATCCGGACTCTGCAGGAGGCGGTGGCGGAGCTGATCCATGACGGCGACACTGTCGCCATGGAGGGCTTCACCCACCTGATCCCGTTCGCGGCGGCACACGAAGTGATCCGCCAGGGGATCACCGACCTGACGTTGGTACGGATGACGCCCGACGTCATCTACGACCAGCTGATCGGCGCGGGACTGGTCAAGCGGCTCGTCTTCTCCTGGGGCGGCAACCCCGGCGTCGGCTCCCTGCACCGCTTCCGCGACGCCGTCGAGAACGGCTGGCCGCGCCCCCTGGAGATCGAGGAGCACAGCCACGCGGGCATGGCCAACCGCTATGTCGCCGGCGCGTCCGGCCTGCCCTTCGCCGTGCTGCGCGGCTACCGCGGCACCGGCCTGGTCGAGCGCACCGCCACGGTCGCCATGGTGACCTGCCCCTTCACCGGCGAGGAACTCGCGGCCGTCGCCGCCCTCAACCCGGATGTCACGGTCATCCACGCCCAGCAGGCCGACCGCGCCGGAAACGTACAGCTGTGGGGCCTGCCCGGCGTCCAGAAGGAAGCCGCGCTGGCCGCCGCGCGGGTGCTGGTCACCGTGGAGGAGCTCGTCGACGAGCTGGAACCGAAGCCGGGCGCGGTGTTCCTGCCGGCCTGGGCGGTCACGGCGGTCGCCGAGGTCCCGGGCGGTGCCCACCCGTCGTACGCCGCCGGGTACACCGTCCGCGACAACGACTTCTACCGCGCCTGGGACCCCATAGCGCGGGACCGCGACGTCTTCACTTCCTGGATCAAGGAACACGTGCTGGAGACCGAAGGAGCCGCCCGATGAGCCTCTCGGCCACCGCGACCTGGACCACCGACGAGCTGATGGAGGTCAACGCCGCCCGCGCCCTCGCCGGAGCCAGGACCTGCTTCGTCGGCATCGGCCTGCCCTCCACCGCGGCCAACCTCGCCCGCGCCACCGTCAACCCCGGCCTCGTCCTCATCTACGAGTCCGGCACCATCGGCTCCAAGCCCACCCGGCTCCCGCTGTCCATCGGCGACGGCGAACTCGCCGAGACCGCCGACGCCGTGATCTCCGTCCCCGAGATGTTCAGCTACTGGCTCCAGGCCGGCCGGATCGACGTCGGCTTCCTCGGCGCCGCCCAGCTCGACCGGTACGCCAACATCAACACCACGGTCATCGACCGTGGCCCCGACCGCCCCGAGGGCCGACTCCCCGGCGCCGGAGGAGCCCCCGAGATCGCCGCCAACTGCGGCGAAGTACTCATCGTGCTCCGCCACTCCCCGCGCAACTTCGTCGGCAAGCTGGACTTCGTCACCTCCGTCGGCCACGGCAGCGGTCCCGGCGACCGGCGCGGACTCGGCCTGCGCGGCAAGGGACCCACCGCCGTCATCACCGACCTCGGCATCCTGCGGCCCGACCCGGCCACCGCCGAACTGTTCCTGACAGAACTCCACCCCGGCGCCAGTGTCGAGCAGGTGCGGGCGGCGACCGGCTGGGAGCTGAAGACCGCCGACGCCATCGGCGTCACCGCCGAGCCCACCGCCGCCGAACTGACCGCGCTGCGCGCCCTCAAGGCCGCCGGAAAGGCCGTATCGAAATGAGTGACCGGAAGAACCGGAACAACCGGAGTGACCGCCTCAAGGACGTCTATATCGTCGACGCCGTCCGCACCCCGGTCGGCAAGTACGGCGGCGCGCTGTCCGGGGTCCGCCCCGACGACCTCGCGGCCCATGTCGTACGGTCCCTCCTCGGCCGTACGCCCGGCCTCGACCCGGCCCGTATCGGCGACGTCTTCTTCGGCAACGCCAACGGCGCGGGCGAGGACAACCGCAATGTCGCGCGGATGGCGGTGCTGCTGGCCGGTCTTCCCGTCACCGTGCCCGGCGTGAGCGTCAACCGGCTGTGCGCCTCCGGCCTCGAAGCCGTCATCCAGGCGGCCAGGTCGATCGCGGTCGGCGACCTTTCCATCGCCCTCGCCGGCGGCGTCGAGTCGATGTCCCGCGCGCCGTGGGTCCTGCCCAAGCCCGAAGGGGCCTTCCCGGTGGGACACCAGGAGCTGTACTCGACCACCCTCGGCTGGCGCATGGTCAACCCGAAGATGGAGCCGCAGTGGACGGTTCCCCTCGGTGAGAGCGCGGAGCTGATCGCGGAGAAGCACTCCATCACCCGCGAGCAGCAGGACGCCTACGCGCTGGCCAGCCACGAGAAGGCCTCGCGCGCCTGGAAGGACGGTCTGTACGACACGGAGGTCGTGCCCGTCGAAATCCCGCAGCGCAAGGGCGAACCGGTGCTCTTCGCGCGCGACGAATGCGTACGCGACAACGCCTCACTGGAGGCGCTGGCCAAGCTGAAGCCCTCCTTCCGTACGGAACACGGCACCGTCACCGCGGGCACCGCGTCCCCGCTCAACGACGGCGCGGCGGCGCTGCTGCTCACGGACGAGGAGGGCCTGAAGGCCACCGGCCGCGAGCCCCTCGCCCGGATCCGGGCCTCCGCCGTCACCGCCATCGAGCCGCACTACTTCGGACTCGGCCCGGTCGAGGCGGTCAACCGCGCCCTCGCCAGAGCCGGAGCGGACTTCGGGGACCTCACCACCCTTGAGCTCAACGAGGCGTTCGCCGCCCAGGTCCTCGGCTGCGTGGCCGAATGGCCCGACCTCGACCCCGCGATCCTCAACCCGCGCGGCGGCGCCATCGCGATCGGCCACCCCCTCGGCGCGTCCGGCGCCCGTATCGCCGGAGCCGTCGCCCACCAGCTCGCCGCCGCGGGCTCCGGCACCGGCGTCGCCGCGCTCTGCATCGGCGTGGGCCAGGGGCTGGCCCTGGTACTGGAGCGATGATGCGTCCCCAAGGAGAGTCAGTGAAGCCCAGTCAGGAACAACCCGTCATGACATCTGTCGCGGAACCGCTGACCCAGGAGCACATCAGCCAGGAGATCGCGGAGGCACGCGAGGCGTACGCCAAGCGCGTCGCCGACGGCGCGCCCGTCGAACACCACCCGAGCCGCGGCTACGCCCCGTACCGCAGCAGCACCCTGCGCCACCCGAAGCGGCCCCTCGTCGCCGTGCGCGACGCCCTGCACGACCCCGAGGCCGTCGAGCTGACCGGCCCCGCCTTCGGCGTCACCGACGTCACCGCGCTCGACCACGACCTGACCCGCCAGCACCAGGGCGAGCCCCTCGGTGAGCGCATCAAGATCACCGGCCGGGTCGTGGACCGCGCCGGGCACCCGGTGCGCGGCCAGCTCGTCGAGGTCTGGCAGGCCAACGCCTCGGGCCGCTACGCCCACCAGCGCGACGACCACCCGGCACCGCTCGACCCCAACTTCACCGGTGTCGGCCGCTGCCTGACGGATGACGAGGGCAGGTACGAATTCGTCACCGTCAAACCCGGCGCGTACCCCTGGCGCAACCACCTCAACGCGTGGCGGCCCGCGCACATCCACTTCTCGCTCTTCGGGACGGCGTTCACGCAGCGGCTCGTCACACAGATGTACTTCCCCGGCGACCCGCTCTTCGCGTACGACCCCATCCTGCAGTCCGTGACCGACGACGCCGCGCGCGGCCGTCTTGTCGCGGCGTACGACCACGACCTGTCCACCCCCGAATGGTCGCTCGGCTACCGCTGGGACATCGTCCTCGACGGCCCGGCCGCCACCTGGATCGAAGAGGGCCGCTGATGTCCGCACTGCCTCTTCCCCTGCCTACGCCTTCGCAGACGGTCGGCCCTTTCTACGGCTACGCCCTGCCCTTCCCGGGCGGCGGAGACGTGGCCCCCGCCGGGCACCCCGACACCGTCACCGTGCACGGCCATGTCTACGACGGCGCGGGCCTGCCGGTCCCCGACGCGCTGCTGGAGTTCTGGCAGACAGCCCCCGACGGCTCACGCCCCCGTGCGTCCGGGTCACTGCGCCGCGACCCCGTCACCGGCGGCTACCTCGGCCGCAACGGCGTGGACTTCACCGGCTTCGGCCGGGTCGCCACCGACGCGGACGGCCACTATGCGCTGCGTACGCTGGCGCCCGGCGGCGCGCCGTACCTGGCGGTCATCGTTTTCGCCCGCGGCCTGATGCGCCATCTGCACACCCGGGCGTACCTGAACCACCCGACCGAGGCGACGGACGACCCGCTGCTCGCCTCGCTGGAGCCGGAGCGCCGGGCCACGCTGCTCGCCGCCGCCGAGGGCGAGAGGACCCACCGCTTCGACATCCGTCTGCAGTACGACGGTACGCACGAGGAGACGGTCTTCCTTGACTTCGACGCATCCCACTGAGGACGGCGGTCTGCTCGCGCCGGGCTGGGCCGGATCGGCGGCGGAGCGCGCGACGGGCGACACCGCGTACGTACGGGCCATGCTCGACGCCGAGGCGGCGCTGACCCGGGCCCAGGCCACGCTGGGGCTCGCCCCGGCGCGGGCCGCGGTCACGGTCACCGAGGCGGCGTCCGACCCGGCGCGCTACGACGCCCGCGACCTGGCGCTGCGCGCCCGCTCCGGCGGCAACCCGGTCATCCCGCTGGTCGCCGACCTCACCGCGGCCGTCGCCGAGCGGGACCCGGACGCGGCTCAGTACGTCCACCGGGGCGCGACCAGCCAGGACATCCTCGACACGGCCACGATGCTGGTCGCCCGGCGGACCCTGGAGCCGGTCGTCGCCGATCTGGACCGTACGGCACAGGCCCTGGCACGCCTCGCGGCCGAGCACCGCGACACCCCCATGCCCGGCCGCACCCTCACCCAGCACGCCGTCCCCACCACCTTCGGCCTCAAGGCCGCGGGCTGGCGTGCCCTGGCGCTCGACGCCCGCGACCGCCTCGCCGCGGCCCGCTCGGCGCTGCCCGCGCAACTGGGCGGCGCGGCGGGCACCCTGGCGGCCTTCCACGCCTTCGCCGAAGCCGAAGGCTCCTCGGCCGTGCCGCCCGATCTGGGCCTGCGGCTGATCGCCGCGTACGCCGCCGAGACCGGTCTCGCCGAGCCCGCGCTGCCCTGGCACACGCTGCGTACGCCGGTCGCCGACCTCGGCGGGGCGCTGGCGTTCGCCGCCGGGGCGCTCGGCAAGATCGCGGCCGATGTGCTGGTGCTGTGCCGTACGGAGACGGGCGAGGTCGCCGAGGGCAGCGGCGGCGGCTCCTCCGCGATGCCGCACAAGGCGAACCCCGTACGCTCGACCCTCATCACCGCCGCGACCCGGCAGGTACCCGCGCTGGCCTCGGTCCTGTACGGCTGCCTCGCGGCCGAGGACGAGCGCCCGGCGGGCGCCTGGCACGCGGAGTGGCAGCCCCTGCGCCAGGCCCTCCGCCTGACCGGCGGCGCGGCCCGCGACGCCGCGGAACTGACCGAGGGCCTGCGGGTCCGCCCGCACCGTATGCGGGAGAACCTCGCAGCGACGGACGGGCTGATCGTCACCGAACGCCTCGCGGCGGCCCTCACCGCCCTGATCGGCCGCACCGAAGCGAGGCAGTTGCTGGAGCGAGCGACGGCCGGCGCGGCCGAAGAGGGCGCCGAACTCGAAGCCCTGCTCCAGGAGGACCCGGCGCTTGCGGGTCTCCTGCCGAAGGAGCGGCTGCGCGAACTGACCGACCCGGCGGCCTACTTGGGCTCGGCGGGCGCACTGGTGGACCGCGCGCTGCGGGCCCCCGGCAGCGGGGGGACGGCTTCATGACCGGGTGTGATCGCCCCCGGGGCCAGCGAGAGGCTCGCTTGACGGTGGCACCGTCGGCGCTGCCGGTGCCCGGCCCCGCGGCGCGCGCGGGTGGTTGCGTCTTTGCTCGCGGGTGCAAGCTCGCGGCACGCTGCCTGGCGGTGGCATGTTCGGGACCGCTGGTCTCCGCCGTGGCGGTGGGTCCGGGTACGTCGGGGTGGCGAGGCCCGGCCCTTGGCGTCGGCGCCACGCGGGGCGCGGGATCGCGTGCGGCCCGCCGTATGACGGTGACATCTGTGGCGCTGCCGGTGCCCGGCCTCGGTGCCTTGCCGGGTGCGGGAACCGCAGCGCGTACTCGCGGTTGCGCGTCCGGCCGCGAGGGCCCGCGAGAGGCCCGCCCAGCGGTGGCACCGTCAGTGCCCCGACCCGGCGACTGGCCGGGCGCGGGAACGGCCCCGCCGCCAATCTCCCCCGCAGCCTCGCCGTACCACCCGCCCGGCCCACTCGTCCTGCTCGTCGAGGAGATCCCATGACCCCCCCTGGCGCCGCCCCCCGGCTGCCGCACCACCGTGAGGACGGGGCGGGTTCCGCGCCGCCGCTCATTCTCGGGCCGTCCCTCGGCACCTCGCTCGCCGTGTGGGAGCCCCAGGTCCCCGGTCTCGCCCAGAGCCACCGCGTGATCCGCTGGGACCTGCCAGGCCATGGCGGTTCGCCCGCCGGCCTGCCGGTCAGCAGCGTCGGTGACCTCGGGCGGCTCGTGCTCGCACTCGCCGACGCGCTCGGCGTCGACCGCTTCGCGTACGCCGGGATCTCCCTCGGCGGAGCCGTCGGCGCCTGGCTCGCCGTCCACCACCCCGAGCGGGTCGAGTCGCTCGCCCTCGTCTGCTCATCGGCCCGCTTCGGCGACGAGCAGAGCTGGCACGAGCGCGCGGCGCTCGTCCGGGCCAAGGGCACCGACCCCGTCGCCGACACCGCCGCCACCCGCTGGTTCACCCCGGCATTCGCCGACGACCCGACCGCCCACGCCCTGGTGGCCGACGCACGGGCCGCCGACCCGGAGGCGTACGCCGCCTGCTGCGACGCCCTGGCCGCCTTCGATCTGCGCGGCGAGCTGCCGCGTATCACCGCGCCCACCCTCGTCGTCGCGGGCCGCCTCGATCCGGCCGTTCCGCTCACCCGGGCTCGCGAGCTCGCCGACTCCATCCCCGGCGCGAGCCTGACGGAGGTCGCCCACGCCGCCCACCTGGCGAGCGTCGAACGCCCGGCGCCCGTCCTGGCCGCACTCCTCGCCCACCTGGACGGTCTCCACCCGCCCGCGCGATCCGCCGGGATGGCCGTACGCCGCGCCGTACTCGGTGACGCGCATGTCGACCGCGCCATCGCCACAACCACCCCCTTCACCGCCGTCTTCCAGGACTTCATCACCCGCTACGCATGGGGCGAGATCTGGACCCGGCCCGGCCTGAGCCGCAAGACCCGCAGCTGCATCACCCTCACTGCCCTCGTGGCCCACGGGCACCACGATGAGCTGGCCATGCACGTCCGCGCCGCGCTGCGCAACGGACTCACCTCCGACGAGATCCAGGAAGTACTTCTCCAGTCGGCGATCTACTGCGGCGTCCCCGCCGCAAACGCCGCGTTCGCCATCGCCAACCGCATCCTCGAAGAAGAGACCTCATGACGACGCACACCACCGTGGGCATCATCGGCGGCGGCCCCGCCGGCCTGCTGCTCGCCCGCCTGCTGCACAACTCCGGCGTCGACTGCGTCGTCCTGGAGAGCCACGACCGCGCGTACGTCGAACAGCGCCAGCGCGCGGGCATCCTCGAACAGAGCACGGTCGACGTGCTCCGCGCCGCCGGCGCGGGCGAGCGGCTCGACCGCGAAGGCCTGGCCCACGACGGCATCGAGCTGCGCTTCGACCGTCGCGCCCACCGCATCGACTTCCCCAGCCTGACCGGCGGGCGCCGCGTCTGGGTCTACGCGCAGACCGAGGTCGTCAAGGACCTCATAGCCCTCCAGCTCAAGGACGGCCCGCCGCTGCACTTCGGCGCCCAGGTGCACGCCGTCGAGGGCGCCGACAGCGACCGGCCCCTCGTCCGTTACACCCACGAAGCCCGCGAACAGGTGCTGACCTGCGACTACGTCGTAGGCTGCGACGGGTTCCACGGCGTCGCCCGCAGTGCGGTGCCGGACAGCGTGATCCGTACGTACGAACGGATCTACCCCTACTCCTGGCTCGGCATCCTGGCCGACGTACCGCCCTCCTGCGACGAGCTGATCTACGCACACTCCCCGCGCGGCTTCGCCCTGCACAGCATGCGCTCCCCCTCCGTCAGCCGCCTCTACCTCCAGGTCCCGAACGGCGAGGACCCCGCCGACTGGCCGGACGAGCGCATCTGGGACGAGCTGGACGCGCGATTCGCGGTCGACGGCGACTGGACGCTGGCGCGCGGCCCGATCACCGCCAAGTCGGTGCTGCCGATGCGGAGCTCCGTCACCGAGCCCATGCGGTACGGACGGGTCCTGCTGGCGGGCGACGCCGCGCATATCGTACCGCCGACCGGGGCCAAGGGCCTCAACCTCGCGGCTTCCGATGTCACCGTGCTCGCGCAGGCATTCGCGCACCTGAAGGAGACGGGCTCCGCAGAGCTGCTCGACTCCTACTCCGACACCTGCCTGCGCAGGGTGTGGCGGGCCGAGCACTTCTCGTACTTCATGACGACCACGCTGCACACCGACCCGGCGCAGAGCCCCTTCGACACCCGGCTCCAGCTCTCCCAGCTCGACCGCATCGCGAACTCCCCACACGCCGCCGCCGAACTCGCCGAGAACTACGCGGGACTGCGCATCGGCTGACCGGACGGTCAGCCGGACCCGGGGCCGCCCAGGTCCCTGCGTTGCTCATCGCTCCATTTACGGGTGTCCCGCGGCTCGACATAGGGCTCCCGCCCCTCGGGGTGGCCACGCATCATGGCCTGCTCCCGAGACAATTCCGCGTCGAATTCCAGGCCGAGCAGCATCGCCAGATTCGTGATCCACAACCACACCAGGAAGATGATGACGCCCGCCAGCGTCCCGTAAGTCTTGTTGTAGGAGGCGAAATTCGCCACGTACACCGCGAACCCCGCCGACGCGGCCAGCCAGATCAGCAGAGCCAGGAAACTCCCCGGAGTGACCCATGCGAAACCGCGGCCCCGCGCATTGGGGGAGGCCCAGTAGAGGACGGCGATCACGATGGTGACGAGGAGGACCAGGACGGGCCACTTGGCGATCGACCAGACCGTCAGCGCGGTGTCGCCGATGCCCAGGGCCGTGCCGACGTGCTCGGCGAGACCGCCGGTGAACACCACGATCAGCGCGCTGACGCAGGCCAGGACCATCAGCAGCACCGTCACGCCCAGCCGAAGGGGAGTGAGCTTCCATGCGGGCCGGCCTTCCGGAATGTCATAGACGGCATTGGAGCTCCGCATGAAGGCCGCCACATAGCCGGACGCCGACCACAGCGCCCCCAGCAGGCCCACGACCGCGAGCACAGAGCCGGTGCCGCCCCCGCCCGCCCGGAGCTGCTCGACCGCATCGGAGATGATCTGCCGCGCCGAGCCGGGGGCGAGCTGCTGGAGGTTGTCCAGAACGCTCCGCGTCGCCGATTCACCGGCGATCCCGAGTACGGAGACAAGCACCAGCAGTGCGGGGAACAGGGCGAGCACGCTGTAGTACGTCAGGGCCGCCGCGCGGTCCGCGAGCTCGTCGTCCTTGAATTCCGCGACCGTACGGCGCAGCACGGCCCACCACGACCTCCGGGGCAATTCCGTCGGCCTCGCGGGCCCTGAGGGTGGCTCGTGCTCCTGGGATTTACGATCCTTTAGGCTCCCCATACTGCTCCGGGTAACCGCGAATCCGCCCGTGAATCCGGGCTTGGCGCATTGTCCAGTGGTGTCCTGGCCGGCGGCCCGCCTCGTTGACCCGGCAAGATGGGCGACATGGTCCACGACGGGAACACAGGATTCACGCTGCCACGGGGTGCGACGGGTTTCTTCCTGGCGAAGGACGGCCCGCTTCCGGAGACTGACCTGCGGGGGTTCCGCACTGCTCTGCATGCCGCTGCCCGCGTCGTCGGGGGCGAGGTCGGCGAGGTTGAGAAACAGGCCTACCCCCGGACCTTCCACACCGCATCGGTCGTCGACCGTGCGGGAGAGCACATCATCCTGTGTCACGCCCATCACCCCTGGATCGCCTTTGCCCAGGAACGCAGGGATTGGTACAGAGAGGAGTTCCTCGCCCCACCGCCCTGGTCTCACCTCTTCGCCGACGCGGGGTTGGTGGTTCTCAGCAGCGAGCTGCTTGCCACACAACTCTCTGACGTGGACACTTCTGGTCTTTCGGAGGGGGAGTGGCGCCAGGTTCGCACCTACGAGATCACCACGTTGGGCGGATTGCTCTTCAACTCATGGGACTGATGAGCACCCACGCCCGCCGACTGGGTGCAGGGGCTGGGAATGTTTATGCCGAGCCGCGGCGTCGACCAGGGCCTGGAGCTTGCACCAGATCCGCAGGAATGGTCAGGTCGGGACCGACAGCCCGTTCGCCCGTTCGGCCGGAGCCTTGGCCGACTCCAGTCTCCTGTTCGCGCTGCGCGTGCTGCTGCCGGACATCCGCATCACCACACGGCTCGACGACGGCGGCCCTGTCGCGCGGCTGCACGACGGCCGCTCGTCCTGGGCCACCATCGCCACCACCGACACCGAGGACGGCCCGGCTGCCGCCGCCCAGGGTGGTCCGCGCCGCCTGGCCGACGAGATCACCTGCCGGATTCCGCAGCACCTCACGCGCGACCGCGGGACGCTCGAACGATCAACCGCTACCCGCCCACCCGCCGTACGACGTGCAGCAGGTACTCCCTGCGGTTGAGTGGGTTGTGGTCCGACCGGGGCCGTGCCGGGATCGTGCCGCTGACCGGCTGATACCGCTCGAAGGCGCATTCCAGCATGGACTCGCCGCGCGTCAGACCCGGCAGCCGCTGCTCCAGCTCATGCACCGAAGCAGCCGGGATCTCGCCCTCCAGCAGATACGAAGAACCCCGCATCACCGGTGCGTGCGGAACCGCTCGCAGCCGCGCCAGCACGGGCAGAATCGACCCGAACGTGTCTGCTGGTACGTCGAGTTGGAAGCGGTGCATCGGCTCGTACACCGTGCTGCCCGCCTGCCGCAGCGCGCTCATCAGCACCAGCGGCGTCAGATTGCGGAAGTCCCCGGCCGTGCTCGACATGCTCTTGTCGAAGGTGCCGTGGGAGTGGCTCTGCCGCGCCCAGTAGCCGGAATGCGTCATGGTGACCGCACAGTCGGTGACCTCCCAGCCGTGGATCCCCTGTCCCAGCGCTTCCCGCACGGTTTCCTCGACCGCCTTGATGAACGAGAACGGCATTGACCCGAGTTCGACCGCCAGCCGGAATTCCACGCCGGTATGGAGCGGAGCGGGCTCGATGCGCAGCCCGACCGTCGCGAGAAAGGGATTGGGCTCCTTTCCGATGAACTCGACGGCCGCACCGGCGGCGACAGGCCGTTCGATGCAGATCGTCGTCGTCTCGCGGAATGCGACCTCGACGCCGAATTCGTCCGCCAGCGTTGCCTGGATTACCTCTTTCTGCACCTCGCCATAGAGGGAGACGGAGGTTTCCTGCCGGATTCCGTCCTGCCGCAGGTTGATCAGCGGATCCTGCTCGGCGAGTTGAGTGAGCGCGACATGCAGCGCGCCTCGGTCGGCGGGACGGGAGGGGACGACGACTGTTTCGAGTGTCGGCGGAGCGAAGTGGTGGCCCTCCTGTGGTGTGTCGGGGAGGGGCGCCGGACCGGACTCGCCGATCGTGTCGCCGATCCGGATGTCGCCGAGACCCCAGAGCTTGCCGATCTGCCCTGCGGCGACCGATCCGCACGGGACGGCTTCCGAGCCGCGGTCGAAGACGCTGACCGCGGTGACCTTCCCCTCGTCGTCCCTGCCGGACCGCAGCCGGTCCCGTACGTGTACGGCTCCCGACACCATGCGGACGTACGCGATCTTCTCCCCGGCAGGACCCCGTTCGACCTTGAAGACCGTGCCCGACACAGGGCCGTCCGCGTCGCTTTCGGCCGCGGGCAGCAGCTCCCTGATCCCCGCGGTCAACGCGTCCATGCCCGCACCGGTGATGGCCGAGCCGAAGTACACCGGATGCACCAGCGCCTGCCGGGTCTGCTCCGCGAGTACGGCCCGGAGCCGGTCGTACGAGACCGACCTCTCGTCATCGACATACGCGGCCAGCAGCGCGTCGTCATGGTCGGCGAGCAGGTTGGCCAGCCGTGCCGTGAATACGGGATCGGCCGCGCCGTACGGTGTGAAGCCGGGGTCGCGCGTGCCGATACCGCGAACCGATCCCATCGCGACGATCGCGGGCGTCAGCCTCTCCGAAATGCCCCGCAGGGTGCGTTCAGCGTCCGCGCCCGCCCGGTCGGTCTTGTTCACGAAGATGAGGGTGGGGATGCGCAGCCGGTGCAGCGTCCGCATCAGCACCCGGGTCTGCGCCTGCACCCCCTCAACGGCGGAGAGGACCAGTACGGCGCCGTCGAGCACGCTCAACACCCGCTCCACCTCGGCGATGAAGTCCGGGTGACCGGGCGTGTCGATCAGGTTGACCGTGAGGTCATCGATGGCGAAAGAGACAACGGCGGACTTGATGGTGATGCCGCGCTGTCGTTCCAGCGCCATGGAATCTGTCTGGGTGGAGCCGTCGTCGACGCTGCCGATCTCGTCGATTACTCCGGCGGCGTGGAGCAGCCGCTCCGTCAGGCTTGTCTTACCGGCGTCGACGTGCGCCAGGATTCCCAGGTTCAACGTGTGCACTGAGCGTCATGTCCCTTTGGTAGGTGGAAATTCCCTTCTGGGTGGACATGAATGCTCCGCGCATAATCGTCTCCTTGGTCGCTCGGTCGTTGTCGCACAGTGCAGCAGAGGGCCACCCGGGAGGCAACCGCTTTTTTGATCCGCGAAGCGGACGACGGGATGACCTCGCCCCCTCCTCACATGTCCGCGATGTGACGGGGGTGTTGACGGGACGGTACGCGGAGCGACATCCTCCGTCGAGCGAAATGCCGTACGCCGTCCGATATATCGAACGAGATGTGAGGAACGCGCCTATGCCGCGCACCCGTTCCAGACTCGCCCTCGCCGTCGGGGTCCTGCTCGCAGGCACGCTGGTCACCGCCCCCGCCGACGCCGCCGTCGAGCCAGACGCCGCCGTCGAGCCCGCCGACTACACCATCTCCGTCGACCCGGCCAAGACAGGCCCCGCCATCGACGACAGCATGTACGGCGTCTTCTACGAAGACATCAACCGCGCCGCCGACGGCGGCCTGTACGCGGAGCTCGTCCAGAACCGGTCCTTCGAGTTCGACCGCGCCGACAACGCCTCCTACACCCCCATGACCGCCTGGACGCCCACCGCGACCGGCGGAGCGACCGGCAGCGCGCAGGTCGTGGACGACGACGGCCGCCTGAGCGAGCGCAACCGCCGCTACCTGCGGCTGCAGTCCGACGCCAACGGCGATTCCGGTGCCAGGTACGGCGTCACCAACTCCGGCTTCCTCTCCGGAATGAGCGTGCTGGCGGGCAAGAGGTACGACTTCTCCGTCTGGGCCCGCACCGACCGCAAACAGGGCACCCCCCTGACCATCGAGCTGGGCGACGCGGCTGGGACCGCGACGCTCGCCGCCCCGCTGCGCGTCACCGCGCGCGGCGACCGCTGGCGCAAGTACACCGGCACGTTCACGGCCCGCACCTCCAGCGCCGCCGGACGGCTCACCGTCAGCGCGGGCGGCGAAGGCACCATCGGCCTCGACATGGTCTCGCTCTTCCCCAGGGACACGTACAAGGGCCGGTCCAACGGCCTGCGCAAGGACCTCGCGGAGAAGATCGCGGCACTGAAGCCCGGCTTCCTGCGCTTCCCAGGCGGCTGCCTCGTCAACACCGGCAGCCATGAGGCCTACGAAGCGCCCGACTGGCCGCGCAAGCGCTCCTACCAGTGGAAAGACACCGTAGGACCGGTCGAGCAGCGGCCCGTCAACGCCAACTTCTGGGGCTACAACCAGTCCTACGGACTCGGCTACTACGAGTACTTCCAGTTCGCCGAGGACATCGGCTCGATGGCGCTGCCCGTCGTCCCGGCGCTGGTCACCGGCTGCGGCCAGAACAAGGCCACCGACGACCCGGAACTGCTGCGGCGGCACATCCAGGACAGCCTGGACCTGATCGAGTTCGCCAACGGTCCGGTTTCCAGCCCCTGGGGCAAGAAGCGCGCCCAGATGGGCCACCCCCGCCCCTTCGGCCTGACCCACCTCGAAGTCGGCAACGAGGAGAATCTGCCCGACGAGTTCTTCGCCCGCTTCACCCAGTTCCGGGACGCCATCGAGGCGAAGTACCCCGACATCACGGTGATCAGCAACTCCGGTCCCGACGACGCCGGCCAGACCTTCGACCGCGCCTGGGAACTGAACCGCGAAGCCGACGTGGCCATGGTCGACGAGCACTACTACAACAGCCCCCAGTGGTTCCTGGAGAACAACAACCGCTACGACTCCTACGACCGCAACGGGCCCAAGGTCTTCCTCGGTGAGTACGCTTCCCTGGACAACCGCTTCCGCAACGCGCTCTCCGAAGCCGCCTTCATGACCGGCCTTGAGCGCAACGCCGACGTTGTCAAGCTGGCCTCGTACGCCCCGCTGCTCGCGCACACCGACTCCGCGCAGTGGCGTCCCGACATGATCTGGTTCGACAACCAGAAGTCGTGGGGCTCGACGAGCTACGAGACGCAGAAGCTGTTCATGACCAACGTCGGCGACGAGGTCGTACCCAGCCGGGCCTCCGCGACACCGTCCATGGCCGGGCCCATATCCGGCGCGGTCGGGCTCTCGACGTGGGCGACCAGCGCCGCGTACGACGACGTACGGGTCACCGCCGCCGACGGCAGCGCCCTGCTCAGCGACGACTTCTCGGCGGGCGACGCGCAGTGGACGAAGGCGGCGGGACGCGGCGCGTGGACCGTCGAGGACGGTGCGTACGTCCAGTCCGACGCCGCGGCCGAAGACACCCTGGTCACCGCGGGCGACCCCGCCTGGAGCAACTACGACCTCCAGGTGAAGGCCACAAAGAAGTCCGGGCGCGAGGGCTTCCTCGTCGCGTTCGGCGTCAAGGACACCGGCAACTACTACTGGTGGAACCTCGGAGGCTGGGGCAACACCCGCTCGGTCGTGGAGAAGGCCGTCGACGGCGCCAAGCAGATCATGACCGAGGACGCCACGACGATCGAGACCGGCCGCGCCTACGACCTGCGGATCCAGGTCCGCGGCCGCCAGGTGACGCTGTTCCTCGACGGCAAGCAGTGGGGCAGCTTCACCGACGACAAGCCCGCCGAGCCCTTCCGCCAGGTCGTGACCCGGGACAAGTCGACCGGCGAGCTCATCGTCAAGGTCGTCAACGCCCAGGACACACCCGCCAGGACCAGCGTCGACCTCGGGAAGACCCGGGTCGCGCCGGTCGCGCGGGTGACAACGCTGGAAGGGGACCCGGACGCGGTCAACACCGCCGAGTCGCAGCCCGTCCAGCCGCGCAACTCGACGCTGACCGGCGTGGCCGCCACCTTCACGTACACCTTCCCGGCCAACTCGGTCACGTTCATGCGCATCAAAACCAAGTCCTGAGCGGAGATTCACTCATGAACGACCATCGACCCGACAGACGGACGCTGCTGCTGGCGGGCGGTTCCCTCGCCGCCGCCACCGCCCTCCCGCTGGCCACGGCCGGCCAGGCGCAGGCGGCCGAGACGACAGGACATGAAACCGCCGCCGGCCTCACGACCCGCAGCCCGCTCGTCGAACAGCGCGCCGACCCCTTCATCACCCGCCCGGTCAACGGCATGTACTACCTGACCGGCTCCGTGCCCGAGTACGACCGCATCGTCGTCCGCGGCGCGCCCACCCTCGACGGTCTGTCCCAGGCGCGCGAGCGGACCGTGTGGCGCCGTCCGGCCACCGGCCGGATGGGCGGCCACATCTGGGCCCCGGAGCTGCACCGCATCGACGGCCGCTGGTTCATCTACTTCGCCGCGGGCGACTCCGACAACGTCTTCCGGGTCCGGATCTACGTACTGGAGTCCGCCGCCGACGATCCGCGCGAGGACGCCTGGCTGCCGCCGCGCCGGATCACCACCGCCTGGGACACCTTCTCCCTCGACGCGACCACGTTCGAGCACCGCGACAGGCGCTACTTCGTCTGGGCACAGGGCGAACCGGGCATCGCCACCAACAGCAACCTCTACATCGCCGAGATGGCCTCGCCCGTCGAGATCAAGGGCACCCCGGTCCGGATCGCCGTCCCCACCCTCGACTGGGAGATCCAGGGCTTCAAGGTGAACGAAGGGGCCGCCGTGATCATACGCAACGGGCGGGTGTTCCTCACCTACTCGGCGAGCGCGACCGACGCCCGGTACGCCATGGGGCTGCTCACCGCCGATGCCCGCGCCGACCTCCTCGACCCCGCCTCCTGGGTCAAATCCCCGCAGCCGGTCTTCGTGACCGATCCGAACACCCGGCAGTACGGCCCGGGGCACAACTGCTTCACGGTCGCCGAGGACGGCACCACCGACGTCCTCGTCTACCACGCGCGCGACTACCGGGACATCAAGGGCGATCCCCTGTACGACCCCAACCGCCACGCGCGCGTGCAGCGCCTGCACTGGAACGACGACGGCACCCCGAGCTTCGGCGTGCCGGTGGGCAAGGGCGGTCCGGTGATCCGCCTGGCACCCCTGGACGCGCCGAACACCCGCGTACGCCACCTCGCGGACCAGCTGCGGGTCGACAGCGACATCCGCGACGTCGCCGACAGCCAGTTCCGTATCGTGCCGGGCTTCCTCGGTCCGGACCGGATCGCGCTCCAGTCGGTCAACTTCCCCGACCGGTATGTACGTGTCGTCGGTACAGAGCTGGTGCTCGCGCCGTACGAGGACAGCGACGCCTACGGGCGTACGGCGAGCTTCGTCCGCCGTCCCGGGCTGGCGCACAGCGCGGGCGGAATCTCTCTGCGGCTGCCGGACGGCGAACGGACCTACGTCACCCACGACAAGGGCAGTCTGACGCTCACCACCCCCACGGGGCGCGCCGGCCGCGCACGGGCGACGTTCCGGCTGATCGAGAGCTGACCGAGGGCTGACACACCCCACCAGGGTCGCCCTCCTCAGCGGAGGAGGGCGACCCTCAGCGGGCTACCAGCGGTGGTGGACCTGCCCCCGGATACGCCGGTCGTACAGGTCACGCACCGCGTCCAGCGTCTCCCGCGGGAGCGGCGGCAGCGAGGCGGCCGAGGCGTTCGCCCGCGCCTGCGCGACCGAGCGCGCGCCCGGAATGACGGAAGTGACCCCGGGCTGCTGAAGGATCCAGCGCAGCGCCGTCTGAGCGGATGTGGCCCCTTCGGGCGCGAGCCCGGAGAACTCCGCCGCCGCTTCCACACCGGTCTCGTAGTCGACGCCGGAGAACGTCTCGCCCTGGTCGAAGGCCTCACCGTGGCGGTTGTACGTACGGTGGTCGTCGGCCGCGAAGACGGTGTCCTTCGTGTACCTGCCGGAAAGCAGTCCGGAGGCCAGCGGCACCCGCGCGATGATGCCCACGCCCGCGGCGGACGCGGCGGGCAGCACCTCTTCCAGCGGCTTGCGCCTGAACGGGTTGAGGATGATCTGCACACTCGCGGTACCCGGCCGGGCGATGGCCGTCAGTGCCTCGGCGCACGTCTCGACGCTCACGCCGTACGCGGCGACGCGCTTCTCCGCGACGAGCGTGTCCAGCGCGTCGAACACGGCGTCGGAGGAGAACACCGGCGTCGGCGGGCAGTGCAGCTGTACGAGATCGAGGGTGTCCACGCCGAGATTGGCGCGCGAACGGTCGGTCCAGGCGCGGAAATTGTCCAGCGTGTAGTTCTCCGGGACCTGGTCGGCCCGGCGGCCCATCTTCGTGGCCACGAACACACCGGCGTCGGCGTGATCCCGGAGATACCGGCCGATGAGCTGCTCGCTGCGCCCGTCCCCGTAGACGTCGGCGGTGTCGAAGAACGTCACACCCGACTCGACGGCCGCGTCGAGGACCGCGAAGGCGTCCGACTCGCGGACCTCACCCCAGTCCGCGCCCAGCTGCCACGTACCCAGACCTACGACCGAAACGCTCTGACCTGCCCTGTTCAGCACACGCTCTTCCATGCGCGCCATGCTACGTCGAGGGGCGCGCGCCCTTGGCAGATCCCCCGAGCACCTCGACGGCGGTGATCACCCGGTCCCAGTACAGCTCGCGGTCCAGGCCCACCGCGACACGCGCGTTCACGGGCCGGTCCACGTACTGGTGCAGGTCCACCACGGTCGCCCCGCGCGTGTACTGTCCGCGCAGTTCGACGGCCACGCTCGCGTCCACGCACCGCACGATCGCCGGGTCGATGACGCGGGCCACCGCGACCGGGTCGTGCAGCGGCGGGGACGCGAAACCCCACAGCCGCCGGTAGGTGGCCGCGAAGAAGGTCAGCAACTGCGCGCACATACGGCCCAGTTCGGTGCCCAGACCCTCCAGGCGGGCCAGCACCTCCGGTGTGGCCAGGGCCTGGTGAGTGACGTTCAGCCCGCACATGGTGACCGGCAGGCCGCTGCGGAAGACGATGTCCGCGGCCTCCGGGTCGACGTGGATGTTGAATTCGGCGGCCGGGGTCCTGTTGCCGCGTTCGGTGGAGCCACCCATGAGGACGATCTCGCGGATGTGCGCGGCGCTGTCCGGGTAGCGGGTCAGCAGCAGCGCGATATTGGTCAGCGGCGCTGTCGGGACGAGGGTGACCGCCTCGGGATGCTCCATCAGGATCCGGTACATCAGGTCCACCGCGTGCTCGGGGACCACGTCCACCGTCGGTTCCGGAAACTCCGGCCCGTCCAGGCCGGAGTCCCCGTGTACGTCGTCGGCCACGAGCAGCGGCTGCACCAGCGGCTGTGCGCAGCCGGCCGCGATGGGAACACCGGTGATTCCGGCGACCGTGCAGACCCGGCGGGCGTTCAGAGTGGTCTTCTCGACCGTCTGATTCCCGGCGACCGTGGTGATCGCGAGGAGGTCGATCGCAGGGTCGCCCGCCGCGAGCATGATGGCGAGGGCGTCGTCGTGACCGGGATCGCAGTCGATGATGATCGGTACAGGCACGATGCTCCTTCATCCGAACTGTGGGCCCCGACCACCATCGCATCCTGCCCCGGCTATTTGACGGAGCCCGCCATCACCCCTTGGACGAAGTGGCGCTGGAAGGCGAAGAACACGACCAGCGGCACCACCAGGGAGAGGAACGCGCCCGGCGCCAGGATCCCGATGTTGCTGCCGAACTGCCGCATCTCGGACTGGAGCGCGACGGTGAGCGGCTGCGAGCCACTGTCGGCGAACAGCAGCGCCACCAGCATGTCGTTCCAGACCCAGAGGAACTGGAAGATGGCCAGGCTCGCCACGGCGGGCTTCCCGAGCGGCAGGATCAGCCGGGAGAAGATCCGCCATTCCCCGCCGCCGTCCATTCGCGCGGCCTCCAGCATTTCGCGCGGGATCTCCGCGAAGTAGTTGCGGAGCAGGAAGATCGCGAAGGGCAGCCCGTAGGCCACATGGAAGAGGACCACGCCGGGGATCGTTCCGAACAGCCCTATGGCCCCGAACAGCTTGGCCACGGGCAGCAGCCCGATCTGGACGGGCACCACGAGCAGACCCACGACCACCAGGAAGATCGCGTTGCGGCCGGGGAACTCCAGCCAGGCGAAGGCGTATCCCGCCAGCGCCGCGATCCCCACGACCAGCGCGGTGGTGGGCACCGAGATCAGCACGGTGTTCCAGAAGGCCTGGGCGAGGCCGGAGTTCTCGAACAGGGCGGTGTAGTTGTCCAGGGACAGCTGCCCGGGATCGGTCAGCGCCGTCCACCAGCCCTTGGCCGCGTTGTCCGTCTCGGAGCGCATCGAGGACAGGAACAGCCCGGCCAGCGGGGTGATCCAGACCAGTGCGACGACGATCAGGACGGCCTGGACCAGGCCGTTGCTGAGCCAGCCGGTCAGCCGGCTCAGGGCACGCGGACGCCGGCGGGGCGGCGGGGCGGGGGCGCCGACCGAGGTCTTGGCGACCGGCTTCGGGGACGGAGTGCGCTCGATGGTGCTGTGACCGCTCATGATCCGCTCTTTCGGAAGCGCCGGACGTTGAAGACCATGGCCGGTATGACCAGCAGGAGGAGCAGCATGCTGATCGCGCTGCCGAGCCCCTGGTTGTTGCCGCCGCCGAAGGACACCAGCCACATCCGGGTCGCCAGCACACTGGCGTCCTCCTGGACCGGTCCTGGCGCGATGATGTAGACGAGGTCGAAGACCTTCATCACATTGATCACGAGGGTCACAAAGACCACCGTCAGCACCGGGCCGAGCAGCGGCACTGTGATCTTCCGGAAGATCTGCAGCTCATTGGCGCCGTCCATCCGGGCCGCCTCCAGCGTCTCCCGGGGGAGCGCGGCGAGCCCCGCTCCGATCAGCACCATCGAGAAGCCGGTCCAGATCCACAGATACGCGCCGATGATCGCCGGAGTGACCAGAGCGGGCCCGAGCCAGGAAATGCCCTGGTAGGGGGCGGCGAAGTTCTTCGCCGGGACGCGGACGGTGTACGAACCGGCCTCCAGGCCGCGGAAGGCGAACGAGCCGTCCGCGGCGGTGGTGGCGCTCGCGGCCACGTCTCCGTCCCGTACCGCCTCGACGGACATCCCCGGCAGACCCTTCTCGGCCGGGTCGACCGTGCCGGGCTTACCGCCGCCGCCGGGGGTGAAGTCGAGGTAGACCACGCCCCGCACCTCGTCCGCGGCGGGCGTGGCGGCCGACGCGTTCTGCGCGGACCGCGCGCCGGACGGCATCGCGTCCGGCGCCACGCCGACGAAGCCGAGGCTGAGACCGGGGGACTCCCCGGGGCGTACCGCTTCGGTCGTACGGTAGGCGCCGCCCGGGTCGCCGGTCAGGCTCTGGCCCTCGCGCGCCCGGGCGGTGGGGTAGGCGGAGCGGTCGTCGAAGGCGTCGTGGACGCCGACGGCGACGGCGTTGAGCACGCCCCGGTTCGGGTCCTCCTCGTACGCCAGCCGGAAGACGATTCCGGCGGCGAGGAACGACACCGCCATGGGCAGGAAGAGCACCAGCTTGAAAGCGGTCGCCCAGCGCACCTTCTCGGTGAGCACGGCGAGCACCAGGCCGAGACCGGTCAGCAGGGCCGGGGCCACGACCACCCAGATGGTGCTGTTGCGGATCGCCTTGAGCGTGGCGGGATCGTTGAACAGCTCCGCGTAGTTGTCGCCGCCGACGAAGCGGTCGCCGCTCGCGTCGAACAGGCTGCGGCCCGCGGAGAACAGCACCGGGTAGACGACCAGCGCGCCGAGCAGCAGCAGGGCGGGCAGGCAGAACAGCACCGCGATGTTCCGCCGTCTGCGCTGGGCCTGCTGCCGCGGATTCGCGGCGGTGGCGGGGGAGTTGACAGCCATGGTGCGCGGCCTCAGTTCTTGTAGGCCTTGGCGGCTGCGGCTTCCAGCTTGGCCGCGGTGGCCTTCGGGTCCGAGGGGTCGCGCAGGAAGTCCTGGAGGAGCTTCCACTCGCCGACGCCCGCCGTGCCGCCAAACGCGGCCGGAGCCTGGTCCGACATGTCGAAGCGGACCGAGTCACCGGCGTCGACCAGCGAACCGGCCGTGGTGCGGGTGATGTCGTCGGCGTACGCGGAGAGCTTGACGTCCTTATTGGGGGAGAGGAAGCCGCCCGCGCCGGCCCACACCGATGCCGCCTCGGGAGTGGCCATGAATTCCAGCAGCAGATGCGCCGCCTTCTGGTTCTTGCCGTTCTTGAGCACCACGGCCGCGTCGCCGCCGCTCACCACCGGCGCCTTGCCCGCGCCGACGGCCGGGAACGGGAAGAACTTGGCGTCCACTCCGGGCTTCTTGCCGAAGTCGTCCTTGGCGACGCCGCCGACGAAGTCACCCTCGTAGACCATGCCCGCCGTGGGCTTGGGGCCGAAGACGTTTCCGACGGAGGCGGGGAAGTCGGTGCGCAGCGCGGTGGCGGCGCCGCCCGCGACGAGCTGCTTGTCCTTGAACACCTCGCCCAGGGTGGTGAGCGCCGTGACCACACTGGCGTCGGTCCAGGGCAGCTTGTGCGCGGCCAGCTGGTCGTACTTCTCGGGTCCCGCCTGGGAGAGGTAGATGTTCTCGAACCAGTCGGTGAGGGTCCAGCCGTCCTGACCGGCGACGGAGAAGGCGGGCAGGCCCGAGTCGGCGAGCGTGCGGCCCACCTTGAGCAGGTCCGCGTAGCTTTTGGGCTCCGCCACTCCGGCCTGCTGGAACGCGTCCGGGCTGTACCAGACGGTCGACTTGTGGGCGGCCTTGAAGTAGAGGCCGTAGTAGGTCTTGTCGACGGTGCCGTAGGTCCGCCAGACGTCGGGCAGGTTCCCGGTGGCCGTAGTCGTCGTCTTCGGGGAGAGCGGCGCGAGCCAGCCCTCCTTGGCGAACTGCTGGAGCACGCCGACCTGGGGCACCATCGCCACGTCCGGCGCGTTGCCGCCCTCGATCTTGCTGCCGACGAAGGTGGAGACGTTGTCGCCGGTGGGCACGAAGACCGTCTTGGCACCGGTCTGCTCGGTGAAGGCGTCCAGCACCTTACGGAAGTTCTTCTGCTCGCTGCCGGTCCACACCCCGGCCACGGTCACGGTCTGGCCGCTCAGCTCCTGGCCGCTCGCCGGGCCCGGCGAGTCGTCGCCGCAGGCGGTCGCGCCGAGCGCGAGGGTGAGTACCGCGGAGGCGGTCGCCGTGGCCCGGCGGGTGGAGGTGAGTCGTCGCATGGGACTGTCCTTCTCAAGGATTGTGGCCTGAGGCCAAAAGGAGTGGAACGAGCGGTTGATCGATGTGGCGCGGTGACTCGCGGTGACTCGCGGTGACTTACGGGGGCGGGCAGGCGCCCGTCCACCACGCGGCCGTCGCTCCCGGCAGCACACCGTCCGGGCAGGGCCCGCTGGAGAGCAGCGGCGTCCCGGTGACGGGCGCGGGCACGGGCTCGGTGCCGAAGTTGACCGCGCAGATCAGCCCGTCACCACGGACCATCGCCAGCACCTGCGGCGGGGCCTCCAGCCAGCGCAGGCTGCCTTCGCCCAACTGGGGCAGGCTGCGCCGCAGTTGCAGCCCTTCGCGGTACAGGTGCCAGAAGGAGCGGGTGTCGGCCAGCGCCCGGTCGGTGGCGTGCTCGCCGAACCAATCGGGCTGCGGCAGCCAGGGCCGCGCCCCGGCCGCGCCCTGGCTGAAGCCGAACGGCGAAGCATGGCCCGACCAGGGCAGCGGCACCCGGCAGCCGTCCCGGATACGCGCGCGGCTGCCGGTACGGTGGAAGATCGGGTCGGTGAGCACCTCGTCCGGCAGGTCGAGGACCTCCGGCAGGCCCAGCTCCTCGCCCTGGTAGACGTACGCGGCGCCGGGCAGCGCCAGCATCAGCAGCGCGGCGGCGCGGGCGCGGGCCGCGCCGAGTCCGCTGGCCTCCACGCCGGGCTCGCCCGCGTAACGGGTGACCGTGCGCACCTGGTCGTGGTTGTTGAGCACCCAGGTCACGGTGGAGCCGGTCCCGGCGATGTCGCGCATCGCCTCGGTGATGGTCTTCCGGAACGCGTCGGCGTCCCAGGGGGCGCTGAGCAGGTCGAAGAAGAACGCCTGGTGCAGCTCGTCGGGGCGTACGTACTCGGCGTGTTCGCGCATCGTCGGCACGGAGACCTCGCCGACCAGCAGCCGTTCGTTGCCGTCCCTGGCGGTGTACTGCTCGCACACCGACCGCCAGCGGCGCCACACCTGGTGGACCTCGGGCTGGTTCCAGGCCAGCGGGTTCACCGAGTCGCGGGCGCGCTCGTCGGCTTCGGGGTCGGGCGAGTCGGGCAGCAGCGGGTGCTTGAAGAGACCGGCGGCGACATCGATGCGGAAGCCGTCGGCGCCCCGGTTCAGCCAGAAGCGCAGCACCCGCTCGAAGGAGTCGCCGACCCCGGGGTCGCGCCAGTTGAGGTCGGGCTGCTGCGGGGTGAACAGGTGCAGATACCACTGCCCGGGAGTGCCGTCGGATTCGGTGATCCGGCTCCAGGCGGGCCCGCCGAACATCGCGCGCCAGTTGTTGGGGGGCTCCGCGCCGTCAGGGCCGCGGCCGTCGGCGAAGTGGAACCGGGCGCGGGCGGCGCTGCCGGGCGCGGTGGCGAGGGCCTCGCGGAACCACGGGTGCGCGCTGGAACAGTGGTTGGGGACGATGTCGAGCAGCAGCTTGAGCCCGAGCCTGTGGGCGTCGGCGCGCAGCAGGTCGAACTCGGCCAGGTCGCCGTAGACGGGGTCGACGGCGCAGTAGTCGGAGACGTCGTAACCGTGGTCGTGCTGCGGCGAGGGGTAGAACGGGCTGAGCCAGATGCCGTCGACGCCGAGCTTCCTGAGGTACGGAAGTCCGGCCCGTACGCCCGCCAGGTCGCCGATGCCGTCGCCCGTGCTGTCGAGGAAGCTGCGCACGTACACCTGGTAGATCACGGCGTCGCGCCACCAGGAGGTGGCCGTGCGCAAGGACTGGCCGAGGACGACCGGACGAGTTGTCAGCATCTCGCGTGACCTGTTCCTGCTGGGTGCGAGAGCGCCCCCGACTGGGTGCGCTGTTATGCATGCATGTTATGTAGGCGTAACAGTGGCGTGTCAACGATGCTGCGCGAAGTGGCCTGGATATGCCCAGATATCTGGGGGTATTTAAGGTTGATCTTCTACTTAACAAGTAACTAAGAGGGGAGGGGGAGCGGAACGACAGCTCAACCCCGGTGGGCGATGGAACCCAGCTCGCGCGACAGCCGCGCCACGGCCTGCTCGGGCGACTGCCGTAGCGCCATGACGTCCTGTACGACGGCCTGCACGGCGAGCGTCACCTGGTCGTACCTGGGGCTCTTGGCGCGCGGCTCGGCCGCCAGCAGGCTCTGCCGCAGCGTCGGCAGATACGGGTAGGCCCGGATCAGCGCCGGGTCCTCGTACAGCGCGGCACGCACCGGCGGCAGTGAGCCCTCCGTGAGGACCTGTCGCTGGACGCGCTCGCTGGTGAGGTAGGCGATCAGATCGGCGGCCGACTCCGGATGCCGGGAGTGGCTGCTGACCGCGAGATCGGAGCCGCCCAGCACACTCGTGCCGGGCCCCGAGGGGCCGGGCAGCGGCACTGTGCCGAACGCGCCCGCCACCTTCGAACCCGGCTCGTTGGCCCCCGCGTACATGTAGGGCCAGTTGCGCAGGAAGAGCAGCCGGCCGTCCTGGAACGCCTGGCGGGACTCCTCCTCCTTGTAGCCGCGGGCCTCGGGCGCGATCCAGCCGTCGCGTACCCCGCCCGCCAGGAACTCCAGCCCGGCGCGGGCCGCGGCGGAGTCCACCGAGACCCGGGCGCCGTCGTCCCGCAGGATCGAGCCGCCCGCCGAGAGCACCGCCTCGGTGGCGTTGACGGTCAGCCCCTCGTACGGCAGGAACTGGCCCGCGTAGCCGCCCATGCCGTACTCCGGCGCGAGGGTCCGGGCCTGGCGGGACAGCTCCGCCCAGGTACGCGGCGGCTGTTCGCCCGCCCGGTCCAGAATGTCCTTGCGGTAGTAGAGCAGCCCCGCGTTGGTGACATAGGGGACCGCGTACAGGCGGCCGTCGAAGGTGGCCGTGTCCACCACCGGAGCGAGGAAGGTGTCCAGCGGGAACCGGTCCCGCCGCAGCGGAGAGATCCAGCCCGCCGCCGCGAACTCCGGCACCCACGCCACATCGATGTTCAGTACGTCGAACCGGTCGCTGCCCGACCGCAGTTCACTGATCATCTGGGCCCGGGTCTCGTCCGCGGAATCGGGCAGCTCGACGAGCGTGACCTTCTCCCCGGCGTGATCGCGGTTCCAGTCGTCCAGCAGCGGACCGAGATAGTGGGTCAGATCGCCCGCCGTCACCAGGGTCATCGGACCGCGGCCCGTGGAATCCGCCACCCCTTGCGGGGTGCCGGGACCCATGTAACCGGCCACGAGTACGGCGGCAGCGAGGAGCCCTCTACCCGCGGCACGCGCCCACCGCATAGGTTCCTCCCCCGTGCATGGATCCGGCCACGCTGCCGTCCCATGCGGCCTATGTATACCTGTTAGGCATGGGGGATACTAGACGTTCAGGCAGAGAAGGCCAGTGGCACGGACATGCCCCCTTCTCCGAGCCAACAAGAAACTATGAATCCCCAACATTGCGCAGCGAGAGAGAGGGGAGCGCGTGCGACTGCCGCTCCTTGCACTCCTCACCCGTGGACCTGCCCATGGGTACGAGCTCAAGCAGGACCTTGAGAAGCTCCTGGGCGCCGCGTACCCTCAGCCGAACGTCGGCCAGATCTACGTCACACTCGGCAGGCTGGAAAAGTCCGGACTGATCGCCGGCGAGGACGTCGAGCAGGCAGGAAGACCCAACAAGCGCACGTACCGGCTCACCGACGCCGGGCACGAGGCTGTACGCGCCTGGCTGGACGAGACCACGGACGAGCCGCGGGTGAGGGACGAGTTCTTCATGAAGATCGCCCTCGCACCGCTGTCCGGGCTGGCCGATCCGATCACGCTGATCAACAGACAGCGGCGGCAGTATCTGAACACCATGCGGGATCTGTCCAGGCTGGCAGCGGCCGAGGACCGGGACAACAAGGTGTCCCAGTTGCTGATCGAGGGCGCGATGCTGCATCTGCAGGCCGACCTCGACTGGTTGGAACGCTGTCAGGAGGAGCTGGAATGAGCCAGGAGACCGCTCCCGCTGTGCCGATCGTGCGCGCCGAGGGGCTGACCAAGACTCACCACGGCGAAGGCGCGCCGGTGCACGCCGTACGCGCGGTGGATCTGACCGTCCAGCCCGGCGAGTTCGTCGCCGTCACCGGGCCGTCGGGCGCCGGAAAATCCACGCTGCTGCACCTGATCGGCGGGCTCCAGCGGCCCGACAGCGGCAGTCTCTGGCTGGACGGCCACCGGGTCGACGCATACCGCGAGGCCCGCTGGGCCGTGCTGCGCCGCCGCAGCATCGGCATCGTCTTCCAGTTCTTCAACCTCGTCTCCGACCTCACCGTCGCCGACAACGTCGAACTGCCCGCGCTGCTCGCGGGCGCCTCACCCAAGGCCGCCCGCGACAGCCGGGCCGAACTCCTCGCCGAACTCGGCCTCGAAGGCAGGGAACGGTCCATGCCGGGCGAGCTGTCGGGCGGCGAGCAGCAGCGGGTCGCCCTGGCCAGGGCCCTGGTGAACCATCCCGCGCTGCTGCTCGCCGACGAACCGGCCGGCAGCCTGGACAGCAAGGGCACCCGGGAAGTGCTCCGGCTGCTCTCCCGCTTCCACCAGCGCGGCCAGACGATCCTGCTGGTCACCCATGACGCCCGGATGGCCAGCGCGGCCGACCGGGTCATCAGCTTCTTCGACGGGCGCATAGCCGACGACGCGGTGCTCGACGCCGGACGCCGCACCGCGGACCGCGGAGTCACCGGCGTACTCGAACTGAGGGAGTAAGCGTGCGGGCCACCCTGCGTTGGGCGCACGCCGACCTGAGAGCACACCGCGGACAGTCGGTCTTCGCCGTCCTGGCCAGCGCCGGGATCATCGGCTCGCTGCTGCTGGCCGTGGCGCTGTTCAGCTATGCGGCCAACCCCTGGCAGCGGATCTTCACCCAGTCCCGGGGCGCGCATGTCTGGCTCCACACCAGCGGCCCCGCGGACCCCGGCGCGATCACCGCGCTCGGCGCGCTGGACGGCGTCGCCGGTGTCTCGGGGCCCCACCGCACCGGGCAGGTCACCTTTGAATCGCGAGGTGTGCGGGCGGGCGTGGTCCTGCGCGCGGCCGACGCCCGCCCGCCGGACATCGCCCGGCCGCTGATCACCGCGGGCAGCTGGCTCGACACACAGGGCGGGGGAGTGGTCCTGGAGAGCTCACTCGCCCGCGTGCTGTGGGCGGAGCCGGGCGACACACTGACCGTCGAGGGACCCGAAGGCATCCTCCACAGCCTCCAGGTGGCCGGGGTCGCCGAGGCCGCGGAAGCCCCCTACCGGGCGGGAGGCGCACCCGGCATCGGCTGGGTGCTGCCCGGCACGCTCAGCAGCGTCGCGCCGCGGAGCCCCGGGCAGAACGTGGGGCTACGGCTCAAGGACCCGGACGACACGGACTTCATGGTCCAGCAGGCGGTCACCGTACTCGGGGCCGACCGGGTGACCCTGGTGACCAAATGGCGGCAGGCGCGGGCCGAGGCCGGGAGCGACGAAAGACTGCTCGGGCTGCTGTTCGCCGTCTTCGGTCTGGGCGCCCTGCTGGCCGCGGCGCTCGCCGCTTCCGGGGCGATCAGCGCCCGTATCCGCGGCCAGTTGAGGGACATCTCGATCCTCAAGGCGATCGGCTTCACCCCCGGCCAGGTGGTACGCGGTTTCCTCGTCCAGCATCTCGCCTTCGCGCTGCTCGGGGTCACCCTGGGCACCACGGCGATCACGCTGCTCGGCGACCGGCTGCCCGGCCGGATCGGGGAGGCGGCCGGGGTGTGGCAGGACCTGCCCTGGCACACCGCTCTGATCATCGGCGTCCCCAGCGGCGCGGTGCTGCTGATCGGGGCCGTCACCGGACTGGCCGCCTGGCGGGCCGGGCGCGTCCCGCCGGTGCCCGTCGCCCGGGCGGCGCTTCCCTCGGCCGCGCCGATGACCGGGCTCGGCCGCCGGGCGCTCGGTATGCGGCTGCCGCCCGCGCTCGTACTGGGCTGGCGGGCGGCGTTCCCGCGCCGGCCACGCACCCTGATCACGCTGGCCCGGCTGGCGCTGCCGCTGCTGATGATCACGGTCGCGCTGGTGACCTGGTCCACGCTGGACCTGTTCCGCAGCCGCCCCGCGGACATGGGGGTACCGGCCGCGCTGACCGTACGGGCCGGGCAGCCCGGCAGCCTCACCGGCCAGGATCTCGACCGCGCGCTGACCGCGCCCCCGGACGTCGCCGCGGTCCACCCGGGGGTGGAGGTCACGGCCCTGGTGCCGGGGCAGACCGGCACCATCACCCTGCGCGGGCTCGGCACCGACCGCGCCCCCTATCCGTTCACCGTGGTCGAGGGGCGCCCGGCCGACGGGCCCGACGAGGCGGTCGCCGGCCAGGGGCTCCTCGACCTGCTGGACGTACGGGTCGGGGACTGGGTGCGGATGACGGTGGAGGGACGGCCGCAGATCCTGCACATCGTCGGACGCAGCATCGAACCCGAAGCGGGCGGCCGGGTGATCTCGACGACGGTCGACACGCTCGAAGAGCGCGATCCCGCACTGCGGCCGGCCTTCTACCACCTCGTACTGCGGCCGGGCGCCGACCCCCGGGCGGTGAGCAGCGCCCTGACCGCGGCGGCCGGCGGCCATCTGGAGATCCGCGAGACCCCCAACCCGGCGGACCGGCTGGAACCGGCGCGGGGCGTGATCGCCACGCTGATCGCGGTACTGGCCCTGATCGGACTCACCGAACTGCTGACGCTGATCCGCACCGGCGTCCGCGACCGGGGCCGCGATCTGCTCGCGCTCAAGGCGATCGGACTGACCCCCCGCCAGATCAGCTCGTCCATCATGGCGGCGGCGGGCTTCACGGCGCTGGTGGCCGCCGTACTCGGCACGGGGCTGGGGGTGCTGTCCGGCACCTGGCTGGTGGACACCCAGGGCCGCTCCAGCGGGATGGGCGCGGGCATCGCCCATGCGCCGCCCGCGCTGCTGCTGGCGGCGGTGGTGGGCGGGGCGGTGCTGGGGGCGGTGCTGGCGGCGGCGGTACCGGCGACGCGGACGGCGCGGCGCCGGCTGGCGGACTCCCTGGCGGAGACGCTCTGACGGTGGTGCGCTGGGGGCTCCGCCCCCACACCCTCCCCCTATGCCTAGCGGCATGGGAGGTGCCCCCCGCGCCTCAATCGCCGGCGGGGCTGGATTTCCAGCCCGTCCGGCGATTGAGGACACCGCCCGAAGGGCGGTACGGGGGTCCAGGGGGCGGAGCCCCTTGGTTAGGGGAAGCGGCGGGTAGGGGAAAGCTCGCCGCAGGCGCACCCCGCAGGGGCTCAGCCCCAGCTCTCGGAGTAGTACTTGCGGTAGTTGCGGCGGTCCTGGCTGGACCGGATCCAGCGCGCTGCCACCAGCCCCACCAGACTCGCGCCGATGACCGTCAGCCCCGGGCCGAGATTCCTCATGTTCACGATGTCGGTGACTATCGCCGACGCGTTCGACGCTCCCGGCGACCCTTCCGGGACGGTTCCGGCGGCAGCCGACGGGGCGGGGGGCGTACCCGCGTCCGCGCCCTCGCCGGGGGCCGGAGCGCTTCCGGCCAAGGTCACCCCCAGGGTCTCCAGCGCCTTTGTCGCGGGCTGGAAGAACGTGGTCCCCCCGGCGGTGCAGTCCCCGTCGCCGCCCGAGGTCACGCCGAGTGCCAGGCCCTCCGCGAACATCGGGCCCCCGCTGTCCCCGGGCTCGGCGCACAGTGACGTCTCGATCAGGCCGCTTACCGTGCCCTCGGGGTAGTTCACCGTCGCGTTCAGCGCGGTCACCTGGCCGGACCGGAACCCCGTGGTGCTGCCGCTGCGGAAGACCCGCTGACCGACGACGGCGTCGGCCGCGCCGACGATCCGTATGCCCTTGCCTCCGCCGATGTCCACAATGTTGGTGCCATTGCGCGGGTCGTTGTTCTGGTACTGCACGAGGGAGAAGTCATTGCCCGGGAAGGTCCCGGCGACGGTGGTGCCGACCCGCCCGTTCCCCTGGGTGTCCCGGAACCAGGTGGTGCCGACCGGGCCGCAGTGCCCGGCCGTCAGGATGAACGCCTCCCGCCCGTTGGTCACGTTGAACCCCGCGGAGCAGCGGCCTTTGCCCGCGAAAATCGGGACGGCCCCGTTCAGCTTGGTGGTGAAGGTGCCCTTGGTCCGTTCCATCTGTACGGAGCCGCCGATCCGCTCGGCAACGTCCGTCATGCGCGACCAGTCGGCGGCGGAGACCGTGCTGTCGGCGCGCACCACGACCTTGTTGGAGGCGTAGTCCACCGCCCACGCGGTGCCCACCGTCCGGGGGGCCGCGCCCAGAGCCTCGGTGGCCGAGCGCAGTCGGCTCATGCTGTAGGGGACCATTTTGGCGTTCGCCCCGGCCCTGCGTACCTCCGCTGCCGCGTCCTCGTCGGTCACCGCGACGACCGGACGGCCATCGGCGCCCATCCAGCTGCCGGCGGTACGGGATGCCCCGAGCCGCGAGACCAGGGTCGCGCTCAGCTCGGCGGTCTGGGAGGGGCCGTCCGCCGTCCCCTGGGCGGGCGGTTCGCTCGCCACGGCGTTCGAGATCATCAGCCCGCCGCAGACCAGTCCGCCGACAGCCGCCAGCCGCGCGATCCGCTGGAGGTTCCGCCGTGCGTGCCTCATCCGTGGTCCCCAATGTCGTCCGGCACGGCGCCAGAGCGCCGTGGGGCCTCGGAGAGAAAACAAGATGCCCTACCTCAATACGTGGCGACTCACCGTCCCGTTCACCACCCGTTGGCGGCGACGCATCTGTCATGGTTTGTCGGTGTGCCGGTCGGGAACCCGGCACGCGTTCGTACGTTCCTGCACAGCGAGGAGGCTGCTGTGGCGGCATCGGAGCAGGTGAGCGCGGAGCTGTGGGACGAGTTCCACAAGGTCGTCAATATGACGTCCCGCGAACTGCAAGAGTGGCTGAACGTCGAGTCCGCGGGCGAAGAGGTCGAGGAACTCCCCGACAAGGCGGGGCGGCCGACGGGCCGCCGGGTCCTTGAGGTCCTCGGCAAGCGCCGTACCGACCTCACCGAAGACGATGTGCGGGTCATGGAACACGTCGTCGCCGTCATCCGGTCGCAGCGGGCCGCGGAGCTGGATCCGAAGGCAGGCAGCGCGGAGTGGCGGCACAGCCTGATGGACATCGGGCACGACCCGCTCAAGCCCGCGTAGTCGTACGTGTACGTGTAGTCGTACGTACAGAGAACCCGCCGCCCCATGGCGGCGGGTTCTGCGCGGGGCGGGTTACTACGTGGGCCAGGTGCCGGTCAGCCGCCGTACGCCTGCCGCCCCGCCGCGGTCCACAGCCGCCTTGACCACGGCGAAGATCGCGCCCTGCAGGGCCGCCGCCGGCAGCACCTCCCGCCAGCTCCGTTCTTCGTCGGTCGCGGAAGGGGCTTCCTCCTCGCCGCCGACCGCCTTCCACACCTGCTTGAAGACCGCACCCGCGAGGACGCCGCCGAGCGCCCCGAACAGCAGGCCGAACGGCTTGTACAGCAGCTTGCCCATGCGTCAGCACCACCTTCCGCGCCGCCCGCTGGGCCTACGAGCGCTCCTCACGCTCTTTACAGTCCTCATGCTTCTGCCGCTTCTGCCGCTGGTACTCCCACTGTGCTGCCGACGCAGCACCAGCACCGTCACCAGGCCCGCGGCCCCGACGGCGATCAGCGGCGCCGCGGCCGCGTTCTTTCGCACCGGCTCCGGCGTCCGCTCCTGTACGGCGTGAGCGGCCCGCTTCGCCCTGTGCTGTGCCCCCTCCGCGAGGCGCGCGGCCTTCTCCTGGGCCCTGGCCTTCACGTCCGCCTTGGCGGTCAGCTCCTCCACCGTGTCACCCAGCTGATCGCGGGCGTGCTTCACCTGTTCCCGCAGCTCCTCAAGGCCGCCTGCGGAACCGTCCGTCTCGTGGTGCTTCCTCATCGCCGTACCCTCTCCCTGATCGCCTCCATATCGGCCTTCATACCGCTGATGGCCTGACCCGGCATCGGCGGTTTGGCCTGGCTCATCTGCTGCTTGCCGAGCAGCGCCAGGATCCCCGCCACGAGGAGTAGCGCACCGGCCACGATCAGCGCGGCGCCCCAGAGCGGCACCACCAGCCACAGGCCCGCGATCGCGGCTGCGGCGAACGCCATGAAGGCGACATACCCGACCGCGGCAGCGCCGCCGAACATCCCGCCGCCTACACGCGCCCGTTTGCCCTTCTGCGTCATCTCGGCCTGCGCCAGCCGCATTTCCTGGCGCACCAGCGCGGACAGCTGCTCCGATGCCTGTTTGACCAGCTCTCCCACCGAATGCTCGGCTGTCTCGGCCGGGCGGCGGTGCCCATTTCCGATCATCGCGCTCCACCTCACTTCCTCCGGGGACAACCGAGTTCCCCCGCCTGGCCCAGCTACTCGCGGAGCCGTCGGCTCCGCCTCGGCGATACCCTGGGCAAGGAGCGCATCGACGCATAGGGGCCGAGATGGTGATGATGTGGGACGCGTTCCTGTCGGCGGTTCAGGAGCGGGGTGAGTACCCCTCCCGACAGGAAGCCGATCGGGCGACTCGTGTGGTGCTCGGACTTCTGGGAGCGCATCTGGTCGGCTCCGTGCGGTCCGAACTGGCCGCACGGCTCCCGGAAACCTGCGCACTGATACTCCTCAACCCGCTCCCCGCGGCCGAACCACTCACGCCGCAGCGCTTCGTACGGGCGACAGCGGCGTGGATCGAGGGCGCGACCGAAGAGACCGCGAAGTGGGACGTCAGCGCCGTGCTGAGCGTGGTGGTGGACTCCGCCGACGAGGAGCTGACGCGCCGCGTCCTGCTCCAACTGCCACCGGGCTACGACACGCTGTTCGGCCGGCTTTAGTCCATGTGAGCCCGCGGGCGGGCCCCGCGGTCAGGGCGAGGTGCGGGATTCGAGGTCGCGGCGGGTGTCGTCGCCGTAGACGCCGGTCTCGTCGCCCCGGATGCCGTACCAGAGCTGGAAACGGGATACGGCGGCGGTGAGGGTCGCGTCGTAGCTGCCGGTGACGCTGCCGCCCTCGTACACATTGGGGATGCGCAGCAGCCGTTCCTGGAGCCCGGTCACCGCCGGGCCGGTGGCTCCCTCGCGGAGCGTGCCGGAGCCGTCCGGGTCGGCCGCCTCGCCGGCCGCCGCCCGGGAAGGTGCGGGCGCCGGGGACGCAGCCCCCGCACCGCCACCAGCCCCCGCACTCGGCCCTGCCCCGGCCCGTGGTCCGGTGTCGGTCTCGCCGCCGGTGAGCAGCAGCGCGATGCCGAAGCCCACCAGCGCGGCGACGGCGATCGCGGCCATGACGGTGACCGTCGGCCGGCGGCCGTACGCCGCTACCGTCGCCGTTGCCTGGCGCTCCGCGTCGCTGTCGCCGTGGTGGCTCTCGTTCCCGCTGTCGACCACGACGGGCGGCAGTTCCTGGGTGTCCTCGTCCGAGGCGGGCACCGCCACGGACTCATAGGCGTAGTCCGGGCCGTCGTCCGGATCCAGCAGATCCGACAGCGGCCGGGGCCGCCGGCGGCGGAGGACATGGGTGGGCTCAAGCGTCGGACGCCGCATGGGCTGCCGGGGTCCGGATGGTGTCGACACACTGGTCTCCTTCCCTGCGTGCGGCGTTCCGTCGTCGCTGTGGGGTGGTACGCAGGGCAAGGGCCGGGAGTTCAGCGGCAGGCGGGTCAATCGGCTCAATCGGCCGCGGCCTGCCCGCCGAGGAAGTCCGCCATGGCCGGCGCGACGGTGCGCGCCAGGTCGTCGGCGGTCCGCAGGGCGGGGGAGGTCACCGCCCGGAGCGGGACATCAGCGTCCGAGGACGACAGCCACCGCCGCTACGACGATCGTGGCCCCGGCCAGAGTGACCATCGCCGTCCGCGCCGCCGCTGTCGCCGTCACCCTCCGGGCCGCGCGGGTTAGGAAGACCGGGTTGCTGCCGAAGACGCTCATGTCAGGTCCAACGACGCAATCCGGTCAATGGGGACGGCGAACCGGGCGATGCAACACAACCGTCATCAGCCGCGCGTACAGCCCGTAGCTCGTAAACCCTGTAAAGCGCGCGAAAAAGGAGCCCCGACTGGACGGGGGAGACCAGCCGGGGCCGTATAGGGGGTGGCACGGCGGGCGATCGCCGTCGCCGCGTCCACATACATAGGAACGAGGAACCACCCCGGTCCGTTCCTGTCATTCCCGCTCCGAAAGTGTGACCTCAAGCACGTCCGGGCACGTCAGCCGCCGGTGGGCCAGGGCAGCAACTCCTGCTCGGTCCAGACGGTCTTGCCCTCGTGCGCGTGCCGCGTGCCCCACCGCGCCGTCAGCTGGGCGACCAGCAGCAGTCCCCGGCCGCCCTCGTCGGTGGGGCGGGCGCGGCGCAGATGGGGGGAAGTGCTGCTCGGGTCGGAAACCTCGCAGATGAGGCGGTGGTGGTGGATGAGCCGCAGCGTCACGGGCCCGCCCGCGTAGCGGTAGGCGTTGGTGACGAGTTCGCTGACGATCAGCTCGGTGGTGAAGAGCATGTCGTCCAGTCCCCAGGCGACGAGCTGGTCGGCGGTCAGCTTGCGGGCTCTGGCCGGTGCGGTGGGCTCCGCGGGCAGCTGCCAGCTGGCGACGTGCTCCGGCGCCAGTACCCGGGTCTGAGCCAGCAGCAGCGCTACGTCGTCGGCGGGCCGCGTGGGCAGCAGCTGGTCGATCACCTCCTGGGAGGTCTCCTCCAGTGGCCGGTCCGTACGGGCCAGCGCGGCGCACAGCCGGGACAGCCCGGCGTCGATGTCGTGGTCGTCCCCCGAGATGAGCCCATTGGTGTAGAGGGCCAGCACACTGCCTTCGGGAAGGTGCAGTTCCGCCGTTTCGAACGGCAGCCCGCCCAGGCCCAGGGGCGGACCCGCGGGCAGGTCGGGCAGGCTCACCTGCCCGTCCGGCGTCGCCACCGCCGGCGGGGGGTGGCCCGCCCGCGCCAGCGAGCAGCACCGGGACACCGGGTCGTACACGGCGTAGAGGCAGGTGGCGCCCACCACCTGGTCCCCGGGCGAGCCCTCGGTGCCGGGCTCCTGCTCCTCCGCCAGCCGGGTCACCAGGTCATCGAGGTGGGAGAGCACCTCGTCGGGTTCGAGGTCGAGGTCGGCCAGGGTGTGTACGGCGGTACGCAGCCGGCCCATCGTGGCCGCGGCGTTGATGCCGTGGCCGACCACATCGCCGACGACCAGGGCCACACGCGCTCCGGAGAGCGGAATGACGTCGAACCAGTCGCCGCCGACTCCCGCGGCGCCACCCGCGGGCAGATAGCGGTGGGCGACGACGACCGCGGGATGTTCGGGAAACGCGCGGGGCAGCAGGCGGCGTTGCAGCGCCAGCGCGGTGCGGTGCTGCTGGGTGTAGCGGCGGGCGTTGTCGATGGAGAGCGCGGCCCGGCCGGCGAATTCACTGGCCAGCGTGAGATCGTCGGCCTCGAACGGCTCGGGCAGCCGGAACCGCCACAGGGAGAGAATGCCCAGGACCAGGCCGCGGGCGGTCAAGGGGACCACCATCAGCGAGTGGACGCCCCGGGAATGTGCCCGCGCCGCCCATTCCGGATCCAGGCCCGAGCCGACGTCCAACGGGTCGAAGTCGGCCGCCAGCACCGGGTGCCGCCCGGCCATGCACCGCGCCTGCGGCGTGTCCGGGGCGAAGGAGCGCACCGTGCCCACCGGGTCCAGCAGCTGTTCCCCCTGCGGTGTGACCGTCTTGAGCGCTGTTCTGCGCAGGGGCCCGGTCTCGCCCGGCACGGGCTCCGCGCCAAGGCTGACCGACTCCAGCAGATCGACCGACACCCAGTCGGCGATGCCGGGGGCCGCGACCTCAACCAGTTCCCTCGCCGTGGTGTCCACGTCCAGCGTGGTCCCGATGAGGGCGCTGGCCTGATTGAACATCGCCAGTCGGCGCTGTGCGCGATGCCGGGCGGTGACATCCTCGATCAGCTGCGTCACACCCAGCGTCCGGCCGTCGGCGTTCTCCATGCGGAACGCGGACACGGCGACGAGCCGCTCCCGGGACGGATCGCTCCGTACGCGGCACGGCTGCTCCGTGAAGATCATCGGAATCCCCGTGTCCAGCACCTGCCGCAGCCGGGTCTCGATCGTCTCCGCGTCCGGACGGAGCAGGAAGTCGCCGATACGGTGGCCGCGCGCCTGCTCCGCCTCCATGCCGCCGATCTTCGCGATCGCGCGGTTGACCCGCAGGATCTGCAGCCCCGGATCGTGGACGGACAGGCCGATGGGCGACCGGCTGAACAGCCCGTCCATCACCGACCGGTCGATCTCCCACTGCACGACTTCCTCCGCGGGCGCACCCACCAGAAACCATTCGTCGGCGCTGCCCGCCCCCCGGACCACGCGACGGGCCCGCACCCCGAAACCGAGGGTCCGGCCGTCGCGGCTCCGCACCGGCAGGATTCCGAACCAGCCACCGGCCGCGAGGCAGGCCGCCGCGGCCTCCCGGACGACCTGGCGATCGGCACGATCGACCAGGAAATCGGCGGCGGACCGGCCGAGGACCTCCTCGGCCGGGTAACCCAGCAGCTCCCGCGCGCGGTCGCTCCAGCCGGCCACCGAGCCGCGGTGGTCCAGCACTACGGAGGCAGCGCGAGCCAGCGAGAACGGGTCCTCCGGGCTCTCACTGATCGTGGTCACGGATCCGGTCATCCCTCTCATGATCCACCGGGTCCGGTGGACCCGCATACGCTGATCCTGATCCTGCTCCTGTCGCGTCCTATCGCGGCACGCTACCGCCCGCCGCCGGGTTTGACGCCAGTTCAGCCAGTTCAGCCAATTCGGCAAATTCAGCCGCTTCAACCGGTTCGGTCACGTGGGCCGGTTCGCTCACTGCGTCCGGTTCAGCTGCTCCGGCCGCTCAGGGCCGTCGCCAGCTGCGCCCGCGAGCGGACGTCCAGCTTCTGGTAGATGCGGGTGAGACGCGCCTCGACCGTCTTCACACTCAGATACAGCTTGGCAGCCGCCTCCTGATTGCTCGCCCCCCGGCCCACCAGCAGCGCCAGCCGCAGCTCCGCCTCGGTCAGGCCGGAGACCGCGCCGCCGCGCGCGGGGTCGGGCTCGGACGTACGGGACGGAGCCTCCGTCACCAGCGCCAGCCAGGGCAGCGCCCCCGCCCGTTCGAAGACCGTGGCCGCCGCGTGCAGCGCGCTCTGCGCGGCCGAGCGTCTGCGGCGGCGGCGCTCGACCCGGGCCAGCGCGATCAGCGCCCGCCCCCGCTCCAGCGGCAGCCCCGCCAGCGCGAAGCGGTCGGCGGTCGTGGTCAGCAGCACCGCCGCCTCTTCGGACTTCCCGCTCGCCGCCAGATACAGCGCGTACGCCCGGTCGCAGCCGAGCAGCACCGTCGTACAGCCCAGGCGCTCCGCGACGGGTCGCACATCGGCGAGCAGCGAGGCGGCCTCCTCCGGGGCGTCGTTGGCCACCAGCGCCTCCGCCAGCTCCTCGTGCCAGCGCAGCATCGACGGGTCGACGGCCGACTGGGCGTGCTCGCCCGCCCGCACCCGGCGCAGCGTCTCCAGCGCCCCGGCCACATCCCCGGTGATGAGCTGCACCCGGCCCAGCGCGTACAGACTCCGGGACAGGAAGACGTGATCGCACTCCTCCTCGGAGGCCTGGGCGCTGCGCCGGGCGTAGCTGGCGGCGCGGCCGAAGCCGCCGCCGGCGGTCTCCGCGAGGGCCAGCGCGAACCAGGCCGGCCCCGGCGAGAGCCCGGCCTCCAGGGTCAGCGCGAGCGACCGCCCGGCGTGCGCGAGCGCCGCCGCGCACTGACCCCGCCGGGCCTCGACCTCCGCGAGCGTACGGAACAGCTCGATGCGGTCCTCGACCGAGCCACGGCGCTCGACCAGCGGCAGCAGCGCGTTGATCCCGTCGCGCGCCTCGGTCAGCCGGTCGTCGAACAGCGCATGGCGGATCGTCAGGATCTGGGCCGCGTTACGGATGCCGAGCGGGCTCTCGATCACTTCGAGCTCCCGCGCCTGCGCGAGCACCCGCTCCGCGTCCGGCGAACCGAGCACCCGGTCCATGCGCGCCCGCACGGTCAGCGCCCGCGCCGCCGTCCTGTCGTCGCCCACCGAACCGGCGAGCGCCGCCGACTCGACGGCCGCCGCCCGGGACCGTACGGGATCGCCGTCGGCCAGCACGTACTTCACCGCGAGCCGCAGCTGTACGGCCGCGCGCAGCGCCGTGTCACCCTCGGAGTCCTCCATGGCGTGTACGTAGATCTCATCGAGGCCGCTGAGCCCCTGCCCGGCGGTGTCCAGCACCGCGAGCCGCGCGCGCACCCGGTCGGCGGGCGCGGCGTCGCGGGCCAGGAGATCCGTCGCGGCGCGCATCGCCAGATCCGCGCGGGCGGCGCGGGCGGCTTCCTCGGCGGCGTCGACCAGCCGGGCGATGCGCTGCGCGGTGTGCTGGACGGGCGTGGACTCGGCGGCCAGCATGGCGAGTTCGGCGGCCAGCGCGCTGTTCCCACGGCGGCGCGCCGTCTCGGCGGCGGCGGTGACCTCCGCCGCCAGCAGCTCGTCGGGGATGTCGGTGGCCAGCGCCCGGTGCCGTACCGCCTCGACCGGGTCGTCCACGACGCGCGCCAGAGCCGCGTGACCGCTGCTGCGCTCGGCCCAGCAGGCGTCGTGCACCAGCGTGGAGGGCAGCAGGCCCGCCGTGAACGCGACCGTACCGTCCTCCTTCAGCCAGACCAGGTTCGCCCGTTCGGCGGCGGCGAGATCCGCCTCGGCCGCGGGGCGGCCCGCGCGGCGGACCAGCGACGCCGTCGGGCGCAGCGCCAGCGCGGCCACCAGCAGCGTGGCGCGGACGCCGGGCGACGCGGCGCCCAGCAGCTGCCGCGCGAGATCGCGGGCGCGCCCGGACAGGGACAGCTCCTCGGCGTGGTGCACGGGCGTCCGCGCGTCGGCCAGCGAGCGGCCGACGGCCAGCGCCAGACGCGGATTGCCGCCACTGGCCCGGTGGATACGGCCGGCCATCCGGGACGGCAGCCGGTGGTGGATGAGGAGTTCGGCGATCTCGTCGGCGTGCAGCGACGGTACGAACAGGACATCGGCCTCGGACGGCACCCACAGCGGCTCCGGGCCACTCGCGTCCGGCCGCTGCGCACGCGCGGCGGCTTCATGCCGCCCGTACGCCGACGGGGTCTCGACGGCGACGACCCGCAGCGCCGACGGAGCCAGATGCAGCGCGAAACGCAGCAGATCGGCGCTGTCGGCGTCGATGCGCTGCACGCCGTCGACGACGAGCAGGACGGGACCCTGCGCGGCCAGCGTCCGCAGGATGTGGGCGAGGGCCAGCCGCAGCGCGATGGGGTCCCAGCCGCCGTCCGGGATGGGCGTCTCGCGGCACAGCATGGCGATGGCGGTCCGCTGTGGCCCCGGCAGCCCCGCGAGCACGTCGTACGCGCCGGGATCGCCGTGGGTCCGGGCCCCGGGCCAGGACACGCACGCCGCGATCGTCGCGACGAGGGCGGCGGCAGCCGCGCCGGGTATGTCCCGGTCGGCGGGCAGCATGGCGACCCACACCACGTGCTCGCCGCGGGACTCGGCGCGCGCGGCGGCGGCCAGGGCGATCTCCGTCTTGCCGACCCCGGCGGGGCCGGTGAGCAGGGCGCGCCCGCGGGTGTGCAGGACGCGGTCGAGCCGGGCGAGGAGCTCCGCCCGCCCGACCGGCGCGGGGCGGTACGGCGTCGTCGTCACCTATCCACCACTCTCTGCTCGCACACGTGCGAGCAGAGAATACGAAGCAGACCGCCGCCGTCCAGGGCAGCTGTCCGCCATACGGACAACCGCGCGCGGAAAAGCGGCGGGCGCGCCCGCGGCAGACTGCCGCGAGCACGCCCTTGACCAGCGATGATGCAGGGCTACCTGGGGCCTCAGAGAGTGAGACTCCAGGTGTCGATGTATCCGGTGTCACTCGATGCCACATCGCGGACCTGCAGCTTCCAGGTGCCGTTGGCGACCTCGCTGGACGCGTCGACGGTGTACGTCGCCAGGACGTTGTCGGCGCTGTCGGAGGACGACGAGGCCTTCAGATTGCGCACCGTGCCGTCCGGGGCGATCAGGTCGATGACCAGGTCGCCGCGGTAGGTGTGCTTGATGTCCACGTCGACCTTGAGGGCGGCGGGGGCATTGCCGGTGCGGCCGGTGACGGCGATCGACGAGCTGACGGTCGCGTTGTCCGTGATCGTGACGTTCGTGGCGTTGGTGAACGTCGTACCGGCGGGGGGTGTGGTTCCGGTAACGGCGTTCACTGTCTTCGTGGCGTCAGCGATACCCGCGCCACAGCCGCCGGTGCAGGTGCCGGGCAGCGGACGGGCGTTGCTCTTGATCGCGGACTCGATCTCGGCCGGAGTGAGGGTCGACTTGGCTGACTTGAGCAGCGCGGCGAGCCCGGCGATGTGCGGGGCGGCCATCGACGTGCCCTGGTAAGGCTTGTAGTTCTCCGTCGACTGCGTGGTGGCGCCGGAGTTCAGCGTCGAGAGGATGGCGTTCTCGGGGGTGGTGACGGTGCCGGGGGTGTCGGTGGCGTTGCGGGTCTCGCCACCGGGCGCGGAGACGTCGATGTTGCTGCCGAAGTTGGAGTAGTAGGAACGGCTGCCCGCACGGTTGGTGGAGGCCACATTGATGACGCCCGCGCAGTTGGCGGGAGTGAAGGCCGACGCGTTGGCGTTGCTGTTGCCCGCCGCGACGACGACCGTGGTGCCGCGGGAGACCGCGCCGTTGATGGCGTTCTGGTAGACGCTGGGGCAGGTCGCGCTGGAGCCGCCGAGGCTCATGTTGATGACCTTGGCCGGGCTGGCGTTCGCCGGGACACCGGGCACGGTGCCGCCGGACGCCCAGGTGATGGCGTCGGCGATGTCCGCCGATGAGCCGCCGCACTTGCCGAGCACGCGCACGGGCTGGATCTTCGCGCTGTACGCGATGCCCGCGACGCCCTTGCTGTTGTGGGTCGTTGCCGCGATGGTGCCCGCGACGTGCGTGCCGTGCCAGGAGGAGTTGCCGGCCTGTGAACCGGTGCCGCACTCGCCGGCGGTGGCGTTCCAGTCGCCCTCGTCCTTGGCGTCGCTGTCCCGGCCGTTGCTGTCCCGGGCGTCCGCGGAGGACGAGATGAAGTCGTAGCCGGACACGACGTTGGCGGCCAGATCGGTGTGGGCGGCGTAGCCGGTGTCGATGACGGCGACGGTGACGCCGCTGCCGGTCGACTTGTCCCAGGCGCCCGGCACGTTCATGCCGCCGGTGGCCTCGAACAGGTCCCACTGCTTGGCGTACTCGGTGTCGTTCGGGGTGACAGCCATCGCGTAGGCGCGGATATCGGGCTCGACCAACGCCACCGAGGGGTCGGCGCGGAAAGCGGCCATGACCTCGGTGAGGTCCTGCTTGGACGCCTTGCCGCCGAGGTCGACCAGGGCCGCGCCACCGGCGAGCCGCCGCTCGAACGACAGGGACTCGCCGGTCTCGGCGCCCTTGGCCGTCGCGTCGCCGGCGGCAGCCGCGTTGGAACTGGCCTCGGTCGCCTTGGACGTATAGGTGACGATGAGCTTCTCGACCGGTGCGGTCGGCAGGGCAGCCATGGACTGCGAAGCCGGGGCGGGGACCGGTGCGGGCGACTGCGGAGTGGCGGCGAGTGCCACGGACGACGTGGCGGCGACGGCAGCGATGGCGGCGCTGGCGGCCACAACGGATATGAGTCTCCGTCTGGAACCGTTCAAGGTGTTCCCTTTCAACTGACGGTGCGGAGCACGGCGGGCGGCGCGGGAACCAAGGCCGGCGTGGGGGCACAGCCGCGATTCCCTGGGCTGGGGTGCCCACGCGCCGCCGCCGGCGCGACGGCCCCGGGTCAAGGACCGTCACCGACGGAGCGTCAAGGGGTTGCGATCCGCCGGTCCGGCAGACAGTAGGGAACGCGGAGATGAACCCGATACGGGGAAAACCCTTGTCACCGCTGCTGAGCACGGAGTGGGCGGGTTTCCTCACGCCCTGGGGCTTCCGATCGGGCCTGCCAGTGCTGGGCACCCCACTTGGAGGTGCTGCCGGTCGGCGGCCTGCCACGCGGTTGCAGCGGACCAACTGGCCTCGTACAGGTTCGTCGTCCATACTGCCCGCCGTGGAGCAGAGCATAGATCCGAACACTCAGCCCGAGTTCGCCGCGGGGACAGACCCGGCGTACATCCCTGGCCTGACGGGCCCCCGTCCTGCCGAGTCCGAGGACGCGGTCCCGGAGCAGACCGAGGAGGCAATGCCCGACGACGCCCCCGAAGTTGAGGAGGAGGCCAAGGAGGAGGCCAGGGAAGAAGAGGCCAAGGAGGAAGAAGAGGAAGAGGGACCTGTTTTTGAGGTCAGTGACCGGCGCGGTTCGATCACCGCGGACCGAGCCGGTGTCCGGTTCCGGCTGGACGATCAGGAGGCCGAGTTCCTGTGGAGCGAAATCGGCGCGGTCGAGATCCACTCGCCGCGATTCGGTCGCCGGTTCACCATCACGGTCCACCTGTCGAGCCGCCGTTGGTTCAACACCGAGGTCGAGGCGGCGGCCAGGAGCCAGCTCAAGGAGTGGACGGCAGAGCTCGACGCCGTCCTGGACGCCTACTTCGAGGAATCCTGACGGCCCACCGGGACCGCTGACCGCGCGCATGCCGGGTCTTCAGCCATTGGTGGCACGCACCAGCGCCCCGGCCGACAGGTTCGTCGGCCGGGGCGCTCAGTTCGCTCGGGTTACGGAAGAGCGGGGGGAAGCGGGCGGTCAGATGACGCCGCAGTCCGAGATGGTGATCTTGGCCTTGGTCTTCCCGGCCTGGGTGCCGTAGGACTCGATCTTCTGGACCACGTCCATGGACTCGTTGTCGGCGACCTCACCGAAGACGACATGCTTGCCGTCCAGCCACGACGTGACCACAGTGGTGATGAAGAACTGCGAGCCGTTGGAGTTCGGACCGCTGTTGGCCATCGAGAGCAGGCCCGGCTTCGTGTGCTTGAGCTGGAAGTTCTCGTCGGGGAACTTCGCGCCGTAGATGCTCTTGCCGCCCGTGCCGTTGCCCGCGGTGAAGTCGCCGCCCTGCAGCATGAAGGCGGGAATGACCCGGTGGAAGGACGACCCCTTGAAGCCGAACCCCTTCTCGCCGGTCGCCAGGGCGCGGAAGTTCTCCGCCGTCTTGGGAACCACGTCGTCGAAGAGATTGAAGTTGATCCGCCCGGCGGGCTGGTCGTCGATGGTGATGTCGAAATAAACCTTGATCGTCATGGTTGCCATTCTGGCACTTGCCGGTCCGCTCGGGTAATTCATCCCCCGGAGCGTCCCTCGGAGCGCCGGTCAGCGGCGCTGAGAAGCTCATGAAGCAGGTGTGAAGCGGTGATCACTCCGAGCAGGTGGATGCCGTCCTTGGCCTTCTCCGCCACCGCCACCAGCGGGCTGCGTACCCGCGCCATCAGCGCCGCCACCTCCAGGGCGGTGTCGTCGGGCGCGGCGATCGGCGGCGGGGCCGCCGTGGCGGACAGGCAGTCGCCCACGGTGCGGCCCACCAGCGCCTGACACAGCCGGTCGGCGTGCTTCTCGTCGACGACCGAGGCAAGCGTCGGATCCTCGATCACATACGTCGGGACCAGGACCTTGACCATCTGGGAGGCGGGCAGGATCGCCTTGGGCTCGCCGCGCTCGTCCAGGACGAGCAGTCCGGGCAGCTTGTGCTCGGCCATCAGGCGGGCCGCCTCCACGGCATCGCTGTCGACGGTCACCGACTCGTATTCCACCGCCAGGTCACGTGCGCGCACGGTCGGCTCCTGTCTCTGCCGTTCGGTCCATCCGTTATGTGACACTAACGGGTCAGCGGCGACCTGTAGCGCTACGGGCGGGGCCGTCTGGCCAGGAGTTCGGCAAGACCGCGCCGGGTGGCGGCCAGCACCACGCGGTCCTCCGGCCGCAGGACATAGCCCGGATGCAGGTCCCAGACCAGAGCGGTGCGGTGTTCCTCGCCGTCCGCCGGGCGTGGCGCGGCCAGGTCGGGGCGGCGGTCCGCCGGAGCCGTGGTGTCCAGGGCGAGGACGCGCCAGGCGCCCGGGCGAAACGCCTCGGCGACAGTGCGCCCTTCGAGCTGTGCGTGACCGGCCACTTCGAGTGCCGCGAAGAGGAGCACCTTGCGTTCGACCGGGATGGCGCCGAGGACCTGGCGGCCCATCATGGCCCCGGCGAAGGCGGGCGCCGCGAGGGTGGAGACGCTGCGGCTGCGGGTGAGGGCCTCGGGGTGGGCGGCGCGCAGGGTGCGGTAGACGGCGGTGGCGAAGTCGTCGTCGTACAGGCGCAGCGCGACCCTCAGGTCCGGTTTGACCGTACGGGCGTACAGCGCGGCTTCCAGGTTCGTCGTGTCGGCGCTGGTGAGCGCGAGCAGGGCGTGCGCCCGGTGGATCTTGGCTGCTTCCAGCACGCCTTCCTGGGTGACGTCTCCGATCACGGTCGGCACGCGCAGCCGCCGGGCGAGCGGGATGCCCCGGGCCTCGGGGTCCTCCTCGACGCAGACCACCGGGATGTCGAGCTCACGCAGCCGGGCCAGCACACGGGTGCCGATCTTGCCGAGCCCCAGCAGGACGACATGGCCCGACAGACCGCGCGGCGGGCGGCGCAGCGCGGACGTGGCGCGGAACGCGCCCAGCGCTTCGAGCGCGCCCGCCACGAGTACGGGGAGCAGCGCCAGGCCCGCGAGGCCGGCCAGGAGCTGGAGCACCTGGCGGGCCATGGGCGCGCCGACCGCCGGGTCGTTGATGGCGAAGAAGTCGAGCAGCGTGACATACGCGGCGTGCAGGGGGTGATCACCGGTGGTGACCCAGGAGGCGACCGCCAGCGCGAGGACGGCCAGGCCGATGCCGACGACAGCCCAGCGCAGCCGGCGCGAGAAGAGCTCCCGGAGCGGAACGCCCCGGCTCGCCAGCCGCCCGGCCGGGAGTACGGGACCGGCGTGGCTGACCGCCTCCAGGACGATGGTGCCGCGCCCGACGGCGGACGTGACCGTGCGGTCGTCCGGCAGTAGTTGCGGGCCCTCCACTCCGCTGGTGTCCGAACCCTCGGCGCCCGCCGGGTCATGGGTGGTGGCGGACAGCAGCGCCAGGGTGCACAGGCCCGGGTCGGCGACCTCGCCGGAGCCGGGCGGCGTGCGCTCGGCCGCCCGCAGCAGCAGCCCGTCCGCCTGGACAACCTTGCTCGTGCCGCCGACCGCGGTGGCGGCCAGGGCGGGAGCGACTGTGTCCGCGTCGGACAGCACGGTCGTGGACGCGTCCAGATGCTCCGTGTCCAGCTCCGGCATGGCGACCGCGGCGGCCTGGTCGAGGAGCTCCTCCAGATGCTGGCCCAGTTTGCGGTTGTAGAGCCGGATCACCAGCCGCAGACGGGGGTTGAGGCGGCGGGCGGTCAGCGCGGCGCGGATGTTCGTCTCGTCGTCGTCGTAGACGAGCGCGAGCGCGGCGGCACGTTCCACCCCGGCTTCGGCGAGCACCGCGTCGGCGGGCTCGGCCGCGTGGAGCACCCGGACGGCGTCGGCGGGCTCCCGCCTGGTGTTGGCGGCGGTGCGCCGGGTGTCCGCGGGCGCGGCGGCCGTACGGGACATCGCGGCGGACACCCGCCCGAAGATCGCGGACGGGCTCCGCCGCCCCGGCACCGTGATCTGCGGGCTGCCGGCCGTGCCGTCGGGCGGGATGACCAGGGTCACCCGCTCCTTGTAGAGGTCACGCAGCTCGGCGCCGAGGCGGTGGGCCAGCGCGTCGTCACCGCAGATCACCATGTGACCGGTGAACGCGCCGATGTGGGCCGCCTGAGCCCGGACTTGAACGACTGGACCTTGAACTTGACCTGGAACTTGACCTGGAACTTGATCGGGAAGTGAGGACACGCCTCATAGTCTCCGGGACTCAGGCCAGGGCGAAGTAGCGCAGCCAGACGTAGACCACGGAGATGGCCACGGTGACGGCGGTGACGACGAGGCCGTACTTGGTGAACTGCCAGAAGCTGATGGCCTGCCGGTTGCGTTCGGCGATGCCGAGGACGACGACGTTGGCGCTGGCGCCGATGGCGGTGGCGTTGCCGCCGAGGTCCGCGCCGATGGCCAGCGCCCACCACATCACATGGTCGGGGGCGCCGCCCATGTTCTCGACGAGGTCGCTGGTGATGGGCGCCATGGTCGCGACGTACGGAATGTTGTCGATGATCCCGGAGAGCACGGCGGAGGAGGTCAGCAGCAGCATGGACCCGCCGAGTTCGTTCTGGCCGATGACATCGGCCAGAGCGGTGGAGACCTCGCCGATGACGCCCGTCTCGATCAGTCCGCCGATCATGATGAACAGCCCGGCGAAGAAGGCCAGCGTCGGCCACTCCACCTCACCGAGCACATCACCGGTCTTGACGGTGGAGATCGTGATGAGCAGCCCGGCGCCGAGCAGCGCGACGACGCTCGGCTCGAAGTGCAGCACCGGGTGCAGGATGAACCCGGCGACGACGAGGACGAGGACGACCAGGCCCTGGACGAGCAGGCGCGGGTCGTGGATGGCCTCGCGCTCCTCCAGCGCCATGACCTCCTCGGCGCGCTCCTCGTCGTAGACGAAGCTCTTGCGGAACAGGAAGCGGCACAGGGCGATCAGTACGACGATGAGCACCGCGGACAGCGGCGCGAGGTGGATCAGGAAGTCGTTGAAGGTCAGTCCGGCGCGGCTGGCGATGATGATGTTGGGCGGGTCGCCGACGAGGGTGGCGGTGCCGCCGATGTTGGAGGCCAGGACCTCGGCGATGAGGAAGGGGGCGGAGGGCAGCGCGAGGCGTTCGCACACCAGCAGCGTCACGGGGACGATCAGCAGCACGGTGGTGACGTTGTCGAGCAGCGCCGAGGCGACGGCGGTGATGACGATGAGCATGACCATCACGCGGAACGGTTTCGCCTGGGCGCGTTTGACCGACCAAATGGCCAAGTACTCGAACATGCCGGTCTTCTTGAGCACGCCGACGATCATCATCATTCCGAGGAGAAGGAAGATGACGTTCCAGTCGACGCCGCTGTGCTCGGAGTAGAAGGCCGACTTGTCGTCGGTCGCCCCGATGGCCAGCATCAGTCCGGCGCCGCCGAGGGCGGCGGCCACCCGGTGGACCTTCTCGCTGATGATCAGGGTGTAGGTACCGACGAAAACGGCAATGGCCGCCCAGCTGTGCCAGTCGTTCACGGTGCTCCGATCAGCGAAGAGAGAGCTGTCTCTTGTTCGCCGACCAGGCTTCCCGGCACACCGCGAAGAACCTTACACGTCCTTAACGCGGCTCTGTCAGGTCTCGTACGCGCTGCCGCCGCGCGCCGCTCCTGTCCACGCCCGCTGGATGCCCGCGTAATCGATGACGACGATGCCTTCCTCCTGGAGGAGTTCAAAAGCCCTGCGCGAGGTCAGAAACTCGTAGTCCGTCCGGCGCACCCGCCAGCCGCTGGGGTCGATCGTCCGCGCCTCCTCGTCGCCCAGACCGGGATGCACCGCCCACTCGCTCAGACCCGCGGGCAGCTCCCGCAGCAGTTGGGCACAGCGGGCGGGCTTCCCTTCGACGTCGAGACTGAAGCTGTCCAGGAACGGGTTGTCGATGACCGGCAGGCCCCGCCCGCGCAGCCTCCCGCGCGCGGGTTCCAGCCAGACCCGCACCGCCAGGCCGTACTCCCCGGCCAGCGCCACCGTCAGGTCGAGGATGTCGTCACGTCCGCCGTCGGCCAGGCAGTGGAAGTCCAGATGGGCAGGACTGAGCCCGGCGTCGGCCACCGCGTCGATCTGCGCGCGGAACTCACGCTCCACCTCCTCCAGACGGGCCCGGGCGAGCAGCCCGGCCCGCCCGGCGGGCGTGGGCAGGAACAGCTCGCCCCGCTCGTCGAGCAGCGAGGGCACGCTCTCCCTCGCCGCCAGCGGCCCCCACCGGTACTCAGCCGTGTCGCAGACCAGCGTGAGGTGGATCCCGAACGGGATCCCCGGACGCCCGCGGAGCAGCCGCATGGCGTGCGCCGCCGACGGACACGGCGCCATCAGGCTGCACGAACTCGCGATCCCCTCCTCGATCGACTCCACGATCGCGACGTTGACCGCCTCGTACATCCCGAGGTCGTCGCAGTTGACGATGAGGACTCGGGCATCGGCATCGAAACCCAGCAGTTCACTGGACCGGACGGGGCTCAAGGGCGGTCCGCGCTGTCCACCAGGCGCAGCCGGGCGTCCGCCCAGTCGGCATGGTCGAAGTTGATCCCGTCGCCGCCGTCGGTCGCGCGGAGAGTGAGCCGCCGCACCCCCGACACATCGACGTCGATGGCGTGGGCCGCGTCCGCGCGGGTCAGTACCCCGGTGCGGGCCAGCACCCGGTCGTCGCCCACCACCTCGAAGACGACCGAGGCCGCGCCGCTCACCTCGTCGTCCACGCCCACGTACGCCGTGAACCGGTCGTACGTCCCGCCGATGTCGACGGACACCTCGCTCAGGGAGTGCGTGCCAAGACCCTTGTCGTACGCCGTGCCACGGATACGGAGCGGTCCTCCGTCGCCCGCGCTGTTCTCGCCGTTGGACAGATCACGCTCGACCGGTCCCCAGCCGTTGCGCTCCGCGGCGAACGGCAGATCGCTGACGTAGTCGATCCCCGGCGGTGAGACGAAGACGCGCACTGTTCGCTGCGTACGCAGCGGGGGAGTGCGCTTCGGCCTGCCCGGTGCGCGGTACTCGGACGTCACGACCACCTCGCTGTAGCCGTACGCGGCGTCCGCCGGCACCTGCACCTTCCAGCTGCCGTCGAGCGCCTGCCCCGTGGGCAGTTCGGCGGCCCCGGCGCCGCCGCCCTGGACCGTCCAGCCCTGCGGGGCGCTCGCCCGCAGAGTGACGTCCTGGGCCGGGCCGAACTCCTCGACCAGGAACCGGCCGTCGATGTCCACCACGTCACCCGGCTCCGCCTCGGTCTTCTGCGGCCCGGCGGTGAGGGTCGTCAACGGCGTACGGACGACCGGCTTGTCACAGGTGGCGCGCCCGGGCCTCTCCCGGCAGATCAGCGCGGCGAAACCGCCGTTGGACCCGGTCGGAACCTCCAGTGTGGCGCGCCGGTCGACGACGCGGGATTCGCGCACCAGCCCGTCCTCACCGTCTCGTACGACCTCCACCCGCCAGCGCCCCGCGCCGAGGAAGTCCAGTGCCACGCGCTCCGTGCCCGGGGCCGGGGCGGACACGCTGCCCAGGAACCAGCGGTCCGCGTCGCGCCGCGCGAAGGTCACCGCCTCGCCGGGCCGGCCGGACAGCAGCCGCGTCTCGTCCCAGACGGTAGGCACCTGTTCGAGGAAGCGCTCCAGCTGAGGGCGGTCCTGGTACGCCCGCACCGAGCCGGCGTAGTTCTGGAAGCCCGACTCGTACACGACGGACAGCGCCAGCTCGGCGGCGTCGGAGGTGTTGCGCGTGCCGAACTGGAAGCCCATCGGCGTGTAGTCCATGGACCCCACGACATTGCGCGTGTACGGCAGGGTGGTGATGTCGCTACGGGAGACATTGCCCTGCTCGGCCCCGTAGACCGCCTCCACCGTCATCACATGCGGCCAGGTGCGCTGGATGCCGTGGGGCAGCGTCGCGCCGTGGAAGTTGACGAGCAGCTTCTGCTCGGCGGTCGCCTTGAGGATGTCGTCGTACCAGCGGAAGCGTTCCTGCGAGTCGGAGTCCATGAAGTCGATCTTCAGCCCGGCGGCGCCCCACTGTTTGACCCGGGCCAGGGTTTCATCCCGTTCCGCGGCGGTGTCGAGATCGCTCCAGTGCATCCACAGCAGGATCTTCACGCCGCGCTGTCCGGCGTACGCGATGAGCTCGGGCATCCAGTCGGCGGTCTTCCAGCCGTCGTCGACCAGGGTGTACTCCCATCCGTGCGCCGCGCTGTAGTCGACGAAACGCTGCTGCGTCTCCAGGCTGCGCTGCGCGCCGGCGAACCCGGCGAGCCAGGACCAGGCGACCGTGCCCGGACGTATCCAGGAGGTGTCCCCGATACGGGAGTCCGGCGCGAGGTCGTCCACGAGCGTGGACTCGGTGACGGTCGCCAGGTCGCCGATGACGGCGGTGCGCCAGGGCGTGGCCAGCGGGCCGGGGGAAACGATCCGCTCGTCGGCGAGGGTCACCTCGTACCGGCCGGTGCCTGTCCGGTGGGCCAGGCGGGAGGCGGCGTACCGGCCGTCGACGTCCGACTCGGTGAGCAGTACGTAGTCCGCGCCGACCTGGAAGAGCGACGGGTATCCGAACGCGCCGGTGGCCGCGCCCGCCGCGGTCGTCTGGAGGTGGGGGCGCTCGTAGTTGACGGAGTAGGGCGTCAGCCAGGCCGGGGAAGCGGCCGGCAGCTCGAAGGCGGAGGCCTCGCGGAGCACTGTCACGCCGTCCTGGCCAGGGGGCGCCGGGACGACGTAGCGGTAGGCGATGCCGTCGTCACAGACGCGTACGAGAAGGTCGAGACGGGCGTCGCCCGCGCCCGCGAAGGAGAACCGGCTCTCCGTCATCCGCGCGCTGCGCCGGCGCTGCTTGCCGGTCGTGGTCGTGTACTGCTCGGTCACCTGCCGGGTGTCGCGGCCGAGCAGTCGCAGACCGGAGGTCAGGTCGGCGGCCCCGGTGACGATGCCGAGGGGCGCGGGCGCCAGGACGGTGCGGTCGCCGCGGTGCACGGACAGCGACAGCGCGCCCCCGGATCCGTCGAGGCGTACGACTGCCGACAGCTCGTCACCGGGCGGCGCCGCGGTGCGGCCGGTGACGGTCCAGGTGCTCTCCCCGGTCTCGGCCGCGCCGGCTGGTGGCGTGAGCGCGCTGATGCCGAGCAGGGCGCTCAGCACGGCGGCGAGCAGCGCCAGAAGTCCGTACCTCGAGCCGATGGAGCCACGCGACCCACGTGAACCACTGAGCACCGAAAGCCTCCGCCTCACGACCGTATGACAACGTTGTCTGCCCGCACCGTGCCCGGCTTCGGTCATTCGCTCAACTGCGAACAGCCTCACCCGAATTCGGATGGCGCAACTACAGTGACTACAGCGTTCTCCCGTGGCTGTAAACCCCTCGCGTTCCGATCCGTCACCCACGCGGGCGCGAACGCCGCGATGGCCGACGAGGACATCGCGACCCGGTTGCTGGAGCGGCCCGGCAGCGGGTGGCTCAGGCCTCCGTGCCGTGGTTCAGCACCGTACGTATGTAGTCGGCGACCGTGACATCCAGACCCACGTCGTGCCCGGCCTGTTCCGACATCAGCCAGCGGTGCTCCAGCAGTTCGTAGTAGAGCTGCGCCACGTCCATGGAGCCGCGCAGTTCCAGGGGAACGGCTCGTACGGTCGGCCGGAAGACGTCGCGGACCCAGCGGTGGGCGAGCACCTCCGGGCGTGCGCCGAGGGGGTCGCCGGGCGCGTAGTCGTCCTGTGAGGCCATCCAGGCCTCCAGGTCGTTGAGGAGGCTGCGCGCCTGGTTCTCCTCCGCGTCCATGCCGGTCAGCCGCAGCAGCTGCCGCTGGTGGTGCCCGGCGTCCACGACCTTCGGCAGGAAGGTGATCTTGTCCCCGTCGGGTGAGCGCTGGATCTGCATTTCGGCCACGTCGAAACCGAGGTCGTTGAGGCGGCGGACCCGGCGGTCGATGTAGTGCCGCTTGTCGGGCGGGTAGACCGACTGGCGGGTCAGCTCGTGCCACAGTTCCGTGTACCGCTCGGCGATGGCCTGGCCGAAGAGAACCGGGTCCACCGACGGATGCAGGGACCCGCCCGCCTCCAGGTCCATCAGCTCGCCCGCGATGTTCACCCGCGCGACCTCCACGTCGTACTCCCGCTGCCCGTGGGTGAGCCGCGGCTGGAGCTGCCCCGTCTCGGCGTCCACGAGGTACGCCGCGTACGCGCCCGCGTCGCGCCGGAAGAGGGTGTTGGACAGCGAGCAGTCGCCCCAGGCGAAGCCGGTGAGGTGCAGTCGTACCAGCAGCACGGCGAGCGCGTCGAGCAGCCGCTTGATCGTGGTGGGGCGCATTGTCGTCTCGAACATCGAGCGATACGGCAGCGAGCCCTTGAGGTGGCGCGTCACCAGGACCGGCTCCAGTGGCTCACCGTGGGCGTCGGTGCGGCCGGTCACCACCGCCACCGCGTCGACCGCGGGCATGGCGAGCCGGTCGAGGTCCCGCAGCAGCCCGTACTCCCGTACGGCCGCCCACTCGCCGACCTCCTTGACCGCGACCACTTCGTCGCCCGCCCGCGCGAACCGTACGACATGGCGGGAGATGCCACGCGGCAGGGAGACCAGGCACTCGTCCGGCCATTCCTCCAGCGGGAGGCTCCACGGCAGATCGAGAAGGGCGGCCGGGTGCTCGGGCGAGGTCGCGGTGATCTGCAGGTCCATGGCACAACAGTCTGCGGCAGGGGACGCGGCGCCGAGCGAGCGGGTCTCCCCTCTACGGGGTCCGTTCTAAGGGGTGTCCGTCATCTGAAGGGCGCCGGCTGTCTTACGCGCGGTCCCGCGGCCGCTCTCCGGCGGCCCGCGGGAGGCGCCATCACCCGGGGAACGGCCCGGTGCATACGGAGCGCGTCGACCGACTCCGCGAGGAACTCGTACTCGGTCACCTCGTCATGGACCGCGACCCGGATGAGCCGGCCGGCGGAGAGCTGTTCGGCGACTCTGTTCTGGCAGGCGGGGTCGTCACGCCAGCCGCGCAGCAGATCCGGCACATCGGGGACGTGCGCCCCTACCAGAGAGAGCGCCTGGGCCGGTAAGTACGGGCACTCGGGGCTGGGGTCGAGTCTCTCGGCTATCCACGTCGCGCGGTCACGCAGCCACCACAGCGCGAGCGGCAGAGTGGGAGCGCGATACGTACCCAGCGGTACGCCGATACGCTGCCCGCCGGCCACCCCGTAAGCGGTGACGTGACACAGGAATTCGTCATGCACGGCTGCTCTCCTTGCACCGTTTTCGTCGCGGGGCGGCCACGGCCGCCAGGTCACTGCCTCGATGTGGCGCGCGTATGGAGGAGTCGGTCCCGGGAGAGCGATTTGTTCAATCTTGGATGGCCTCAGCCAATGAGTATCCCCCTGACCGGAAACCTGTCACCACAAGGTTCCGGGCAGATCTGAGGCAATTTCAGGAGACTTATTGGCTGGAAATATTCGCATGCTTCGGCTCGGGCCCGGTCACGCGCGAGCGCGGCCGGGCCCGAGCCTTCACAGGGTTTGGTCGGTCTGTCCAGGGGCGGTCAGGGAGCGTCGACCAGGTCGTACGGGGGCACGGTCACCTCACGGGCGCCCGCCTCGCCACTCAGTACAACCTTGCGGAGCGCGACGTTGTTGGTCAGGTCGGTCTCCTGCAGCCGCTGCTCGGGGTTGGCGATCACCTGGATGTAGTAGGTGCCGTTCGGCAGATCGGTGACGTCGAAGGACTGGCCGGGCAGGTACTGGGTGTACGTGTCACCGGAGCCGACATCGAGCACTTCCCGGACGGAGATCGAGCTCTGCTGGCCACACGCGGTGGACAGGTCGGTGTTCTGCGGATGCCAGTTGGCGTTCTTCACCGTGTAGTCGATGGCGTCGGTGTTGGCCAGGCAGAAGGCCTCCTTGCCACTGCGCACGATCTCGCTCTGGTCGGCGCTCAGCAGGCGGTAACTGGCGAAGTCGGTGAAGTGCCAGTGCTCGTGGCCGGCGCGCGCGTCCCACTCCATGGTGCCGGTGGGCGTGTAGCCGATCTGCTTTCCGGCGGCGTCGTAGAAGTACTGATAGGCGTCCATCAGGTCCTTGCCGGGAGCGCGGAAACCGTCCACGACCAGGGGCGCGGGTCCCGCGTTCCACACATTGGCGCTGAAGACCATGTAGTCCTTGCCCGGCGCGTCGCCTTCCTCGCCGTCGGAGATGCCGACGTCCCAGGCGGGCAGCGAGCGGAGGTCGGGCTTGGGCACGTCCGGGACGCTCGCCCGGCCCGTCGGGCGCTGCGCGTTGGGCTTCCGCGCGGGCGCGATCCGGGAGCCGTCGGTGTGTCCGGGACCGTCACCCAGGTGCTGTGCCGCGCGGCCCTTCTTGAGCGCGTACGGCAGTGCGGGCGGTGCGGGCGCGTCGGCTCCGCGGTCCTCCTGGTACGCGTGGCCCGAGCCACTCGTGGCCTGCCCCGGCGAGGCCGTATGGCCGGAGTGTCCGCCGGCCATGGATCCGTGCGCGCCGGTGGCCGCCCGGCCCTTGCCGCCCTCGCCGTCGCGGACGGTCACCTTGAGCGTCTGGGTCTCGTTCGGAAGGTTGAAGAAGTCCCGGTAGGCCTTCGTCACGGACAGTTTGGCGGTGTATTCACCGACCTCCAGATCGACCGGCTCGGAGTAGTGGCCCGCGTAGGTGTTGGACGCCCAGCCGTTCTCGACGCCCCATACCGAGCCCAGCGTGAAGGGGTTGGTCGGACAGCTCTCGGGATACTTCGAGGTGGCCGGGGCGTCGGGCCGGATCCGCCCGGACGCGTTGTTCGGGCAGAAGGTCTCCGTCGTCTTCGTCACCGTCTTGCCGGTGGCGTCGGTGAGGGTGATCTCAAGGAAGTCCGACAGGCCGGAGAAGTCCTTCGTCAGGCTCGCCGGGAGGGTCCTGGTCCGGGTTTTCGTCCCCTCGCGGATGATCTGCTTGACGAGGACAGGGTCCTTGTAGGACTTGCGTGTCGCCTTGAACTCCAGGGGTCCGCCCTCGGCGGTGACATAGGTGCCGAGGTCCAGGAAGACACCGCCGGGTTCCCCTTCTCCCCAGTCCCACCGGTCGAGGGTGACCGAGGTGGAGGCGGCGATGAGGCTGAGCTTGGGCGCTTTCGGCGCCACCGAACGGACGACAGGCGCGGCGGCAGCCACGCCCGCGACCACGGTGAGCGCGGCGGAGGCGGCGAGTGCGGAACGCCATATGCGATTGCGGTGAGGTCTCGTCATTGTTCCTCGGTTCCTCGGTTCCTCGCTTGCGAGTGCGACTGATGCGACTGATACGTCGGGCATCTGGCGTGTGAGATCGAGTGCGCGCGCCAGGGGTTGTCTGTCGGCTCGCAAGTCATGGATCGTTGTCCGAAAACCGTTCGTGAATCGTGGAACAAGCCGTTGCTGTGCCATTTCCGTCCTGGGACGGGGCGGCTGTGGTAATGCACGGAAGGACCGCCTCGCCCCGCGGGGGGAGGCGGTCCTTGTCGACCCGGTCGGTCGCTCAGTCGCTCTGGGGGCGCTCGCTCTTCGGGCCCCGGCCGCGCTCGGTCGCGGGCCCCGGCTGCGCCAGTCGTCTTCTTCCTGGAGGGTCCTGGTGGCCTCCTCATTGGCCTGCTGGTCGCTCATACCACTGCCCTCGGCGTCCTTGCGAAGCCGGGCACGCCGAGTGTCGTAGCGCTTGCTGCCGGGCTCGGGCACGGTAACCACCTCCTTGCGCGTGCGGGTGCCCCCCCGCGCCTGACCGGCAAACGCTCGCGGAGGCCGCCCCCCTGGTTTCCGGGGACGTGCGCGGGGCACCCGTATCGCGTTCTCATATCTGCCGATTGTTCAGGGATGGGGGGTGAGTCACGTGCCGGGACGGGAAGAACTGCCGTCGACTCTGGAACGGTCGCCCGACGAAGCGCAGCGCACCTGGATCAAGGCGCATGACTCCGCTGTGGAGCAGTACGGCGAGGGCCAGCGGGCGCACCGGGTGGCTTACAGCGCGCTCAAGCACACCTACGAGAAGGTCGGAGACCGCTGGGAGCGCAAGGAGGCGCAGCGCAAGGGACCCTCCGATCCGAAGGCGGCGCGGCCTCGCCAGCAGGGCGGGCGCAGCGGTGAAGGCGTCGACGAGCAGGCGTCGAAGCAGCATCTCTACGACTTGGCCAAGCGGCTCGGTATCGAGGGGCGCTCGCATATGACCAAATCCGACCTGTTGGACGCCATCCGCAAGGCGAACCGCTCGAAGACCCGCGAGGCCAGGAGCTGAGGCAAGGAGCTGAGGCCGGGCGCCAGACGTGACGACCTGGTCAGCTGATCCCCGAGCGCGGCACCACGAGCCCCGACTCGTACGCCGTCACCACCGCCTGGGTGCGGTCGCGCAGGCCGAGCTTCGCCAGGACACGGCTCACATGGGTCTTCACCGTCTCCTCGCTGACATGCAGCCGCGCGGCGATCTCCGGGTTGGACAGCCCCTCGGCGATCAGCCGCAGCACCTCCGTCTCGCGCGGGGTCAGCGCGCCCAGCCCGGCCTGCCGGGCCGTGTCGCGGGCGAGTGCCGGTCGCAGGCGCGCGAACTCCGCGATCAGGCGGCGGGTCACGGTCGGGGCGAGCAGCGCCTCGCCCGACGCCACCACCCGTACGGCGTCGAAGAGACGCTCCGCGGTGACGTCCTTGAGCAGAAAGCCGCTCGCCCCCGCGCCCAGCGCGTCGTACACATGCTCGTCCAGGTCGAAGGTGGTCAGGATCAGGACCCGGACGGCGGAGGCGGCCGTGGTGATCCGGGCGGTCGCCTCGATGCCGTCCATGACCGGCATCCGGACATCCATCAGGACGAGGTCGGGGCGCAGCTCGCGGCAGACCGCCACCGCCTCGGCGCCGTCGCCCGCCGTGCCGACGACCGTGAAGTCCGGTTGGGTGGCGAGCAGCCCGGCGAAGCCCGCGCGTACCACCTCGTGGTCATCCACGACCACGATGCGGACCGGCGCGCCCGGCGTGCCCGCGGTCGGCGTGCCTGTGGTCGGCGTGGTCATACGGTGCTCCCTTCGGTGACGGTGGGCAGCGCCGCCTCCACCAGGAAGCCGCCGCCCCGCGCGGGCCCGGTGCGCAGCGTCCCGCCGACGGTCGCCGCGCGTTCGCGCATGCCCAGCAGGCCGTGGCCGTCGCTCTTGCCCGGCGGACTCGGACCGTTGTCGCGGATACGCAGATGCAGCGTGTCGTCGGTGTAGCCGAGCTCGATGTCGACGGCGGCCCCGGGCGCGTGCCGACGGGCGTTGGTGAGGGCCTCCTGCACAATGCGGTACGCGGTCAGCTCGACGCCCGGGTCCAGCGGGCGCACCGTGCCGCGGACGATCAGGCGGGTGCCGGAGCCCGCGGCGTCCCGGGCCTCGTCGACGAGTTCGTTGAGCTGCTGCAGGCCCGGCTGGGGGCGGCGCGTGGGCGTGGTCCCGGCGTCCTCCCGCAGTACGCCCAACAGGCGCCGCATCTCGGTGAGCGCGGCGCGCGCGGTGTCGCCGATCGCCCGCAGGCGTACCGCGCCCGCCGCGGGCAGGCCGGGCGTGGTGAGCCGGGCCGTCTCCGCCTGTACGGAGATCATCGAGATGTGGTGGGCGACGACATCGTGCAACTCACGGGCGATACGGGCCCGCTCACCGCGCGCCGCGTGTTCGAGGAGGGTCTCGGCGATGGCCTGCTCGGTGGCCGAATGCACCAGGGCCTCTCCACGCGCCCGCCGCGCCAGGCCCGCCCCGGCAGCCGCCGTCGCGGACGTGGCCACCAGCACGGCGAGGACACGAGGGGCGACGGCCGACGACACCGAGGCGGCCATGGCGTGCCCGACAAACGGCAGCGGCAGGAGCACGGCGAGCAGGCGCGGCCCGCGCCGGGCCGCCCCGTACAAGGAGAGCAGCAGAGCGGGCAGAGCTGCCGCGGTGAACACCTCGAACGGGGCAAGCGACAGAGCCCCTGCCACCGTGAGGGTCACCGCGACCGCCGCCGGATACACCCGCAGCAGCGCGAGGGGCGCGGTGGTGCCCAGGCTCAGCAGCAGCACGAGCGGCAGGTCGGCCTCCGGCCCGGTGCGCAGGATCACCTCGCACGCGGCGCACAGCGCCAGCAGCGCGGCGGCTCTCGCCGGTGTCTCCGGCGCGTTCGTCATCCGCCGCAGCCTCCGCGCCACCAGCGCGGTTCTCGGCTTCACCCATGTCATCGCTGCCATTGTCGCCGGGCAGCCGCCGGGCGGAGTCCCTCGCACGGGGGATACGAAGACGGCTCTCACCCGTGACGACCCGCGGGCCGCCCGGTCCCTAGCCTCGCTTCTCATGGAAGCAACCATCCAAGTACAAGGGCTGCGCAAGCGCTTCGGGACCGTCACCGCGCTCGACGACATGTCCTTCACCGTTCTGCCGGGGCAGGTCACCGGTTTCGTCGGCCCCAACGGGGCCGGCAAGTCCACCACGCTGCGCGTGATCGTGGGACTCGACGCCCCCGACGCGGGCGCCGCCCTGATCGGCGGGCAGCGCTACTCCTCGCTGCGTACGCCACTGAGCCACGTCGGGGCACTGCTGGACGCCACCGCCGTGCACCCCGGCAGGCGAGGCCGCGACCATCTGCTGTGGCTCGCCCACTCCCACGCGCTGCCGGTACGGCGGGTGGACGAGGTCCTGGAGCTGGTGGGCCTCGCGGAGGCGGGACGACGACGGGCGGGCGGCTACTCCCTCGGCATGCGCCAGCGGCTCGGCATCGCCACCGCCCTGCTCGGCGATCCGCCCGTGCTGATGCTGGACGAACCCGTCAACGGCCTCGACCCGGAAGGGATCCGCTGGATCAGGGGCTTTCTGCGGCGGCTGGCGGGCGAAGGACGCGCCGTGCTCGTCTCCAGCCATCTGATGAGCGAACTGGAGGACACCGCCGACCATCTGGTGGTGGTCGGCCGCGGCAAGGTGATCGCCGACACCAGCGTGCGGGAGCTGCTCGCCACCGCCTCCGGGGACCGTGTCGCCCTGCGTACGAGCGCCCGCACCCGGGCCATGACCGTACTCGCGGGCGCGGGGGCGACCGTTGCCGCCACCGGGCGGGAGACCCTCACCGTCTCCGGGCTGCCCGCCGAGCGGGTGGTGGAGCTGCTCGCCCGGGACCAGGTGCCCTTCGCCGAGGTCGCCGCGCACCGCGCGACCCTCGAAGAGGCGTACATGGAGCTCACCGCGGACGCGGTCGAGTTCGCCGCCGAGGCCGGGGAGCAAGCCCGATGACCACCATGACCCCCTCGCCCTACCGCTCCACACTGCCGCCGACCCGGGACGGCTTCCCGCAGCTGCTGCACGCCGAGTGGACCAAACTGCGCACGATCGGCCGCTGGACCCTCACCCTGCTCGCCGCGGCCGTGCTGACCGTACTGATCTCCGTCATCTCCGCCACCGGCGCGAGCTTCCAGCGGGCACCCGTGCCGTCGGAGTCGGGCGCCGCACCGCCCGAGCCCGGTACGGGCCCGGACGGACTGATCGTGCAGGACGCCTTCCGCTTCGTCCACCAGCCGCTCACCGGGGACGGCTCCATCACCGCCCGTGTCTCGGGCCTCACCGGCGAGGACGGAGAGAGCCCTGGCTGGGCCAAGGCCGGTCTCATCGTCAAACAGAGCACCAAGCCGAGCGCGCCGTACGCGGCCGTGATGATCACCCCGGGACACGGGGTGCGGATGCAGTCCAACTTCACCCACGACACCGCGGGCAGCGCGGCGTCCGCGGACACCCCGCGCTGGCTGCGCCTGACCCGTACGGGAACGAGCCTGACCGGCTACGAGTCCGCCGACGGCGCCACATGGCAGAAGATCGGCACCGTCCGGCTCGCCGGACTGCCGGACACCGCCGAGGCCGGGATGTTCGTCGCGTCCCCCAACGCCGAGGAGGCGAACGCGTCCTCCGGCTCGGTCTCCTTCCCCACCCGCTCCACGGCGGTCTTCTCGGACGTGACCCGGACGGGCGGCGGGGGACAGGGCTCCTGGCAGAACACGGATGTCGGCGAAACCCCAGCCGGCAGTGGTGAGTCGCGGCGGACCGCGGGCACCTCCACCTCCACCTTCACCGTCACCGGGTCCGGCGACATCACCCCCCATCAGCCGCGCTTGGACCTTGCCGTGGTGGGGCTGAGCGGCAGCCAGCTGGGCCTGGTGCTCTTCGCCGCGCTGGGCGTGCTGTTCATCACCGCCGAGTACCGGCGCGGCATGATCTGCACCACCCTGTCCGCCAGCCCGCGCCGCGGCCGGGTGCTCGTGGCGAAGGCCGTCGTGATCGGCGGCGCGACCTTCGGCGCCGGACTGATCGCCGCCATCGTCTCGTTCCTCCTGACCCAGCCGATCCTGCGCGAGAAGGGGCACAAGCTCCCCTACTTCCCCGAACTGTCCCTCACCGACGGTCCGGTGCTGCGGGCCGTGGTCGGCACCGCCGCGTTGCTGGCACTCGTCGCCGTGTTCGCCCTGGGCGTCGGCGCACTGCTGCGGCACACCGCGGCGGCCATCACCGTCGTCGTCGTCCTCGTCGTGCTGCCGCTGATCCTGGTCTCCGGGCTGCCGCTGTCGACCGCCCAGTGGGTGCAACGCCTCACTCCTGTCGCCGGGTTCGCCATTCAGCAGACCACGCCGCGCTACGACTTCACGGGCCAGGCGTGCCTTCCCGGGGAAGGCTGCTATCCCCAGGGCCCGTGGTGGGGTCTCGCCGTCCTGGGTCTGTACGCCGCCGTGGCGCTCGGCCTCGCGGTGTGGCGGCTGCGCAGGAGGGACGCGTGAGGGACGCCGTACACGCCGCCGTACACCCCGCGCACGCCATACGCGCGGTACACGCCGAGTGGACCAAACTCCGTACGCTGCCCAGCACCTGGTGGCTGATCGTGGTCACCGTCGCGCTCACGGTCGCCCTGGGCGCGGCGGCCACCGCCTCGCTGTCCGCGGCACCCTGCCCGGATGCGGGCGGCTGCCGCGAGGACACCGTGAAACTCGCGCTGACCGGGGTCTGGCTCGGCCAGTCGGCGGTCGTGGTCCTCGCGGTGCTCGCGATGAGCGGCGAATACGTCACCGGCACCATCCGTACGAGCCTGACCGCACTGCCGAACCGCCTGCGCCTGCTGGCCGCCAAAGCCGCGGTCGTCACCGCGGCGGCCGTCGCCGCGGGCACGCTCGGCGTGGCCGGCTCGCTCGTCGCCGGACGCTTCGCGCTGCCCACGGACGGGTTCGACCCGCTGCCGCTCGACGAGGGCGCCACGCTGCGCGCCGCCGTCGGCACGGTGCTCTACCTGGCGCTGATCGCGCTGCTCAGCCTCGGTGTCGCGGCGGCGCTGCGGGACACGGCCGCGGCTGTCACCTGCGTACTGACTCTGCTGTACGCCTTCCCGATCCTGGCGGGGCTCCTCTCGGACCCGGACTGGGAGGAGCGCGCCAGGCGGTTCGGCCCCGCGACGGCGGGCATGGCCATCCAGGCCACGCGCGACCTCGACCAGCTGCCGATCGCGCCCTGGCCGGGTCTCGCGGTCCTCGCCGCCTATGCGGTGGTGGCCCTGGGCGTGGGAGGAGCGCTGCTCAGGGCGCGGGACGCGTAGGCGCCGAGGCGTGCGCGGCAGCGGCGGGCGGTCCGGACACCGATACCTGCGCGGGCCGCAGGAGCTGGTCGCCGACGCGGTAGCCGCTCCGTAGCACCTCGGTACAGATGGGCTGAGTGGCGTCGTTGTCCTGGGTGTACTGGGTGTAGGTGACCGCCTCGTGTGTCATGGGGTCGAAGGGCTCGCCCGGTTCACCGACCGGCTGGAGGCCCAGCGCGGCCAGCTGTCTTTCGAGCGCGTCGACGATGGCCGTGAGACCGCCGGTGACCTCGCCGTGTTCCCGTGCCTGTGCGACGGCGTCCAGGACCGGCAGCAGCCCGGCGAGCACATTGGCCACGGCGATCTCCCGTACCGCGAGGCGATCGCGGTGCACCCGCTTGCGGTAGTTGTCGTACTCGGCCTTGAGCCGCTGCAGATCCGCGGTCAGTTCAGCGACCCGGTCCCGCAACTGCTGGACCTGGGGCGGGGGCGCGCCGGCGTCGGTACCGGGTCCCGCGAGGTTCGCGGGGCCCGCGCCGCCGGTGAGCATCGCGGCCCCTGCCTTCTCTTCCTTCTTCTCTCCGGGCTTCTTCTCTTCGGGCTTCCTCTCTTCGGAGGACCCGCGCCGCAGTTCGAGGGTGACCGGGTCGATCCTGCGTTTGTCGTGCACGCTCAGCGAGGGGCGCTCCTCCCGGTCCTTGGGGGTCGGCTTCTTCGACGCGCTCATCCGGCCCCTCCCTTCTGCTCCTCATCCACGATCTCCGCATCGACGACGTCCTCCTCGCCCTGGCCGCCTTGGCCCTGCGCCTGGCCTTCGCCAGTGGTGGCGCCCGCGCCACCGGCCTCACGCTGGCTCTGCGCGTACATGGCCGTGCCGATCTTCTGCGCGACCGCGGTGACCTTCTCGATGGAGGTGCGGATCGCCGCGGTGTCGTCGCCCTTCAGCTTCTCCTTCAGGTCCCCGACGGCCGTCTCGACCTCGGACTTCACATCCGCCGGCACCTTGTCCGGGTTGTCCCGCAGCAGCTTCTCCGTCTGGTAGACGAGGCCCTCGCCCTGGTTGCGGGTCTCGGCCGCCTCCTTGCGGCGGCGGTCCTCGTCCGCGTGCTGCTCGGCCTCCCGCACCATGCGGTCGATGTCGTCCCTGGGCAGCGAGGAGCCGCCGGTGACGGTCATCTTCTGCTCCTTGCCGGTTCCGAGGTCCTTGGCTCCGACGTGCATGATGCCGTTGGCGTCGATGTCGAAGGTGACCTCGATCTGCGGCACGCCGCGCGGGGCGGGCGGCAGACCGGTCAGCTCGAACATGCCGAGCTTTTTGTTGTACGCCGCGATCTCGCGCTCGCCCTGGTAGACCTGGATCTGCACGGACGGCTGGTTGTCCTCGGCCGTCGTGAAGATCTCGGACCGCTTGGTCGGGATCGTGGTGTTGCGCTCGATGAGCTTGGTCATGATGCCGCCCTTGGTCTCAATACCGAGGGACAGCGGGGTCACGTCGAGGAGCAGTACGTCCTTGACCTCACCCTTGAGGACACCGGCCTGGAGCGCGGCACCGATGGCGACGACCTCGTCCGGGTTCACACCCTTGTGCGGGTCCTTGCCGGTCAAGTCCTTGACCAGGCCGGTCACCGCGGGCATCCGCGTGGAGCCGCCGACCAGGATCACATGGTGGATGTCGGAGACCTTGATCCCGGCGTCCTTGATCGCGTTGTGGAACGGCCCCTTGCAGCGGTCCAGCAGGTCCGAGGTGAGCTGCTCGAACTGGGCCCGGGTGAGCTTCTCGTCCAGGTGCAGCGGGCCCTCGGCCGATGCCGTGATGTAGGGCAGGTTGATCGTCGTCTCGGTGGCCGCGGACAGCTCGATCTTGGCCCGCTCGGACGCCTCGCGCAGCCGCTGGAGCGCCATCTTGTCCTTCGACAGATCGACGCCGTACCCATTCTTGAACTGCTTGACCAGGTGGTCGACGATCCGCTGATCCCAGTCGTCACCGCCCAGATGCGTGTCACCGTTGGTGGACTTCACCTCCACCAGGCCCTCGCCGATCTCCAGCAGCGACACGTCGAAGGTGCCGCCACCGAGGTCGAAGACGAGGATGGTCTGGTCGTTCTCCTTGTCGAGGCCGTAGGCCAGGGCGGCGGACGTCGGCTCGTTGATGATCCGCAGCACCTTCAGGCCCGCGATCTCACCCGCCTCCTTCGTCGCCGTGCGCTGGCTGTCGTTGAAGTACGCCGGGACGGTGATCACCGCGTCCGTCACGTCCTCACCGAGGTACGCCTCCGCGTCGCGCTTCAGCTTCTGCAGCACCCGCGCCGAGATCTCCTGGGCGGTGTACCGCTTGCCGTTGACGCTGCCCGAACTCGGAAAACGCCACTCCGCCTCCCCTATATGGCGCTTGACCGAGCGCGCGGTGAGCTCCACATTCGTGACGGCCTGGCGCTTGGCGACCTCACCGACCAGCACCTCCCCGTTCTTGGCGAAGGCGACGACGGACGGTGTGGTCCTGGCTCCTTCCGTGTTGGTGATGACGGTGGGTTCGCCGCCCTCCAGAACGCTGACGACGGAGTTGGTCGTCCCCAGGTCAATCCCCACTGCCCGTGCCATCTCCGACTCCTTCCAGGTAGTGACCAGCGCTTTTGACGGATTGCGTCGGTGCTTCCTGCATAAAACCTGAGCGTCTTGCTGTCAAGTTTTCCGGGGGTTGGCCGGGCGGACAAACACCGAAAAGTTTCATCTCCACCAATCTTGGGTCGATTCGTGCGAATCGGGAACCCGGCGGGTGGTCGGCGGATCCCTTCCGGCCCGGCCCGGCCCGGCCCGGCCCGTAGTTCTGACCTTGGAGTGAGTGATCAATGATGCTGATGCGTACCGACCCGTTCCGTGAACTTGACCGGCTCACCCAGCAGCTCCGGGGGACGGTCAGCCGCCCGGCAGCCATGCCGATCGACGCCTACCAGCGCGAGGGCACCTTCCTGGTCCAGTTCGATCTGCCGGGCGTCGAACCCGACTCGATCGACCTGAACGTGGAGCAGAACGTCCTGACTGTCCGGGCCGAGCGGCAGGCCCCCGACGTCAAGGAAGCCGATCTGCTGGTGGCGGAGAGGCCTTCCGGTGTCTTCAGCCGGCAGCTGTTCCTCGGGGAGACCCTCGACGCCGACCGCATCGAGGCCAGTTACGACGCCGGGGTGCTGACCATACGTATTCCGGTCGCCGAACAGGCGAAGCCACGCAAGATCGCCATCAGCCGCGGCGGCGGCGGCGCCAAGGAGATCAAGCCGTAAATCAGGGCCTCGTAAACAAGACCTCGTACATCAGGGCCTCGTACCAGGGCCTAAAGACGCCCGGACCGCGCGGGAGCGACCGGGGGCACGAACTCGCCGACGAGGGTACGGTGCCACCGGTCGCCGGTCGTACGCGCCTCGCACCGGTCGGTGAAGCGGTAGCGGTAGAACCGGGCGCGCACATAGGCCGGCGGGGAGGTGGGGAAAGGGTTCGTGCGCAGCAGCTTGAGGGTGGCCGGGTCGTTGTCCAGCAGTTTGCCGATGAACGGCACGAACCAGGGCAGGGCGTAGACCGGTGAGAGCGCGGCGAACCACATCAGCCAGTCCAAGCGCAGATGGTACGGCGCGACCTGCGGCGGCAGCCGTCGTACGTCGCCCGGCTTGCCCTTGAACCCGTACTCCTGCCACCGGGTGTCCTCGGTGATCTCCGGCTCGTCGGTGCCTTCGATCACCACCTCGTGGCGCACCCGGCCGATGCTGCCGAACGCTCCATAGGTGTTGACCAGGTGCAAGGGATTGAAGGAATAGTTCATCAGCTGGTGCCGGGAGAGCAGGTTGCGGACCGGCCAGTAGCTGGCCACGGCCACCAGCGCGGTGATGGCGATGACCAGACCCTCGTACCACCCTGGAGTGGAGGCGAAGGCCGGGGGCCCCGGCATCGGCAGTGCCTCCGCGGCCACCGACCCGTCGATCGCGCTCACCGCGAGAAGAATGGTCAGCCAGTTGAGCCAGGCGAAGTTGCCGGACGCCACCAGCCAGAGCTGAGTCACCACGATGAACCCGGCGGCCACGCTCGCCGCCGGCTGCGGCGAGAACAGCGCGATGGGGGCCGCGAGCTGCGCGACATGGTTCGCCCCGGTCTCCACCCGGTGCACCGGGCCCGGCAGGCGGTGGAAGAGCCGGCTGAGCGGACCTGGCATCGGCTGGGTTTCGTGGTGGTAGTACAGGCAGGTCAGGTCGCGCCAGCAGGGATCGCCGCGCAGTTTGATCAGCCCGGCGCCGAATTCGAGGCGGAACAGCAGCCAGCGCAGCAGCCACAGCACCAGGACCGGCGGCGCGGTGCGCCCATTGCCCAGGAAGATCGCGAGGAAGCCCGCCTCCAGCAGCAGCGACTCCCACATGAAGCCGTACCAGGTCTGTCCGACGTTGACGATCGACAGGTACATCGCCCACAGGACGGCCCACAGCACCATCGACGCCCACAGCGGCACCCGGTCGGCCGCCCCGGCCACCAGCGCGGCGGACAGCGCGACACCCGTCCATGCGACGAGCGCGAAGAAACGGTCGGAGTAGTGGAGGTGGAACACGCTGGGCGACTGCCGGAACGGAACGGCCTCGGTGAACCGTGGCACCGGCAGCATTCCCCGCTCGCCGATCAGCGCCCGGAACTGGTGGGCACTGCTCAGAAACGCGATGAGATAGACGGCGGCCAGGCCCCGCTGGAACACCAGTCGGCCCAGCCAGTAGTCGGCGTCGGTGAACCACTCCACAGCGGTCCTCCTGGAGCGGCGGACCTCCCCGTACGGAAGATCTCCCCACCAGCGTGCACACCGGCTGCCCGGTACGCATCTGTTCGGCCGGCCGGGCAGGTCCCGGGTGCGGTGTGGTGGATGGCATCGGAAACTGGTGAAGGCCAGGGCACGCGAGGTGCCCGGTCGGGTGCCGCCAGGCGGGCGGCAAGAAGGAGTGACGATGCGGGCGAGCGTCGGAGATGTCCTGCGGTTCACGGGGCGCACGGTGGGCACACCCGAACACCGGGCCCGGGTGGTGGAAGTCCTCGGCACCGACGGAGCACCCCCTTACCGGGTGATGTTCGACGACGGCCACGAGGGCGAAGTCATTCCCGGACCGGACTGCGTCATCGAAAAACCCGGCGGAACACACGGCACCGCTCCACCGCCGCCTCCGGCGCCCTGAACCTTCCCGGCCTTGGCGGACCGGCACATCTGAATAAACTTGAAGAGCGTTTCAGGAAGAGCGTTTCAGCAGGAGGTGACGGCTGTGGCGGCGCTCGGGAAACGGAACCCCTACGCGGTGCTCGGCGTGGCCCTCACGGCCTCGCCCGCCGAGATCACGACCGCCTACCGGGAACTGGTCCGGGACCTGCACCCGGACGCGCATCCCCATCAGCCGGTCCGCGGCGAGCAGCTGGACGAGGTGGTGGCCGCCTATGCGACGCTGCGTGACCCCCAGCGGCGCGCGGCATACGACGCCCAGCACACTCGCGGCACTCACGCCCCGGCGCCCCCTCCGCGGCACACCCGGGCAGAGCGCCGGTACTCCGCCGGCGATGCGGGAATCGTGGTGGCACTTGGCGTCCGACTGCGCCTGCCGCGTCCGAAAGTGCCGTTGTGGGCGGGCCCGGTCCGGGTGGAACGCCCACGGTGAGACGAATGCGCGGCTCCGGGCCGCCGCCGCGCTATGAATGACCTCCTGGACGACGGGAGAGTGATGAGTGAGGTCGCTACGCCTTCACAGTGGCCCATGCAGCCGTGGCCGGAGCTGGTGGCCTGGCTGACGCTCCGGACAACGGGACGCGAGAGCTCCGGCGCGGGCGCACAGATGGTGGCTGCCACGGAAGGACCGGCCGCCGAAGAAGAACATCAGTGAACTCGCACCCATCTACGCGAGGTTCGGTCCGTCGAAGGAGACGCCATGGCCCGGGTAGTGGTGGAGGGCACGGATATTGTCGTCCGCCTGTCCTGGTGGGAGAAGGTGGCCGCACGCCGTCGTGAGGTGCGGGTCCCCGTCTCCGCGCTACGGCAGGTCCACATCGAGCCCGACTGGTGGCGGGCGCTTCGGGGTGAGGCCGGCAAGGGCGCCTGGATCCCCGCGCGGGTGTGCGTGGGGACCCGGCAGCTGCCGGAGGGCAAGGACTTCGCGGCGGTACGGGCCGCCGGTCCTGTGCTGTGCGTCGAACTGCTCCCCTCCGCGCCGTACAGCCGCCTCGCGGTTTCCGTACGCGATCCGGCGGCGGCCATGCGGGCGCTGCTGCCGCTGGTTCCCCGCGATCGCGTGGGCCGAGCGTGAAAGTCAGCGGAGGCAGAGGGCGCCATCCGCTCATTCCAGGACGGCGAGGTGGTCGTCGGCGCCCCCGCGCCACTTGATCAGAAAGAGGGTCGCGTCATCGCTGGTGCGCCCGCCGCGTTCCTCCTTCAGCGTGCGCGAGAGCCAGAGCACCTCTGCCCGCACGCTCTCCTCCCTCTGCTCGAGGCGGTTGACGCAGTCGATGAGCCGCTCCTCGCCGAACAGCTCCCCGTTGCCGTCACGTTCCTCGATCACGCCGTCGGTGTAGCACAGCACCCTGTCACCGCGCTGGAGCTGGTGCTCCCTGATCGGCGGATGATCCCCGCCGAAACCGACCGGCAGGGTGGTCGGAGCCTCCAGTTGCCCGATCACCCGGCGGTCACGGATCAGCAGCGGCATCGGGTGGCCCGCATTGACCCACTCCAGACGGCCCGTGGTGACATCCAGGTCCATCATCTGCGCGGTGACGAAGTGGTCGGGCCCGAACTGCTCCGCGATGGCCTCGTCCATGTACGCGTACTCCTCGGACAGGGTGATGCCCGCGCGTCTGGCGTGGCGGTAGGCGCCGACGGCGACGGTTGCCATGGTGGCGGCGTCCAGGCCGTGGCCCATCGCGTCGATCACGGCCGCGTGCAGGATGTTGTCGTTGAGGGCGTAGTCAAAACTGTCACCGGCGATGTTGTAGGCGGGTTCGACAGCCCCGGCCACCTGGATCTGCGGCAACGACATGGTCAGCGGCGGCAGCAGGGACCACTGCATCTCCGCGGCCACGCTCATCGGTTCACGGCGCCGCGCCTGGAAGAACCGGTCGGTGTAGGCGTGCTTGGTGACCAGCATGTCGGCGACCAGACCGGCGAGCCTGCGCAGCAGACGCCGGTCGTCGTCATCGACCGTGTCGAGGGTGAGAGCCATCACCCCCACCTCGTCACTGCCGTCCAGCAAGGGCAGGTACAGCCGTACGCCGTCGGGCTGCCGGACCTCAACAGGATCCGCACGCAGGAAAGCCGTACCGGCGGGCGAGTCACCGATCACCTGGGGCTCGCCGACATGCAGCCTCCTGCCCGGCAGCGGCACCAACAGCGCCTGCGCGTAGTCCTGCAGGAGGACCGACACCTCGCGCCCACCGATCCGGGAGACCTCCTCCGCGATCAGCGGAGCGATCAACTGCGGCGGCATCTCGTGCGCCCGGTCCAGCAGCACCCCCAGCAGCCGCTCACCGAACCCTTCCGACCGGTCGTCCGCCCTGCCCTTGCCGGGCCGCTGCGGCTCATCGCGTTCCCGAGAGGTGCGCATGCCCCGATCATCGCGCGCCCGGTCCGTACTCACCAGTCGCGCCAACGATCAATGTGCCGTCCCCCGCATCGGTCCTTCGCGGTCCTTCGCGGTCCTTCGCCTGTTCGGGCCGGGTGTGGGCCGCCGCGCCCAGCAGCGGCGCACCGTGCCGCTCAGGGGCCGCGGCCCGAGGCCCTGACTTGTCCGCCCGGGGCCCCGGGCCCTGGCCCTTCTGCCGGCTGGTGAGCTCAGCTCGTCAGCTGCTTCCGCTCACCGCTGCTGATCTCGATCTTGCGCGGCTTCGCCTGCTCGGCGACCGGGATCCGGACCGTCAGCACGCCGGCGTCATAACTGGCCTCGATCCTGTCCGACTCCAGGGTCTCACCCAGGAACAGCTGGCGGCTGAAGACACCGTACGGCCGCTCGGCCACCAGCATCTCCGGCTCCTTCGCCTCCGGCGCCCGGCGCTCCGCACGCACCGTCAGCACGTTCTGCTCGACGCTCAGGTCGATGGAGTCGGGATCGACCCCGGGCAGGTCGCAGTGAACCAGGACGGCGCCCTCGCTCTCGTAGGCGTCCATCGGCATCGACGCCGGCCGGGTGGTCACCGTGGAGAACAGCTGCTGGGTGAGCCGGTCCAGTTCACGGAAAGGATCAGTGCGCAACAGCATCGCGGATCGCTCCTTTCGGACGGTGATGGGGCCATGGAGACTGGCCCCGCCTGCTGGTTTCTCCACTAATCCATATACCTCGCATGAACTAACTTGACAATAGTCGACTCAGGTTCTGAAGGTACCCGGCTCGGAGCTCACTCTCCGCCGCCGATCGGGCGGGTTGCGAGCAGAGTTTCGGTGTGTAGTCGGTGTTCTGTCCCGGTACCCGCTTATCTGGTGCGGTGGTCTGCGCTGACACATGGCCTTCAGGCCTTCGTCTCGAACCGGACTGGTGGGTGACCGTGGTACACGAAGCGAAAAAGGACTCCTCCTACAAGGGCACGTCGTCGAAGGCGATCGTTCATCACTACGATTTCCTGGGCGATTTCTACCGGCTGACGCTCGGTCCCGAGCTCGTCTACTCCTACGGAATGTGGGAGGCGGGAGACACACTCGAATCGGCTCAACTGCGCAAGCTCGACTACCACGCCGAGGCCGCGCGCGCCGTCGGCGCGAAACGTGTGCTCGACGTCGGCTGCGGGTGGGGCAGTCTCATGCGCCGGCTGGTGGAAACGCACCACGTCGACCACGTCGTGGGGCTGACGATGAGCCCGGGCCAGGCCGCATGGGTCCGCGACCAGCAGTGGCCGGGCTGCGAGATCCGGGTCGAGAACTGGTTCGACCATGAACCGGCCGACCTCTATGACGCCATCATCGCCATTGAAGCGATCGAACACTTCGCGGGAAACACCATGTGGCGGGCCCGGCGCATCGCCCGCTACCGGGCCTTCTTCCAGCGCTGCCATTCCTGGCTGAAGCCGGCCGGGCGGCTGTCCATCCAGGCCAACACCTGGAATGACCGCGGCTGGCTCGCCTCCCTGATGCTGCCTCCACAGCAATTGGCACAGCCCGGGGAGACACCCGGCGCCAGGGAACGCCTCGGCCCCAAGGCTCTCTACGGCGGCATCAAGAATATCCGCGAGGGTCTCCACGCATCGCGGAAGGTGTTCCCCGAGTGCTTCCTGCCCACCCCGGCCGAGCTACGCGAGGCCAGCCGCGGCTTGTTCCGCGTCGAGGAGGAACGAAACGACCGGGACGACGGCGTGGCCACCGTGCAGAGCTGGCTGGAACGATCGGAGGCCAACCGGGCGCGAGGCGCCGAACTCATCGGTGAGAGCGCGGTGTCCGACATCATCAGGGAGCAGAGGACCGCACTCAGGTTCCTGCGTGAGGGTCGCTTCACCAGCGTTCGCATGGTATTCGAGAAGGCGTGACCCGCTCTCCCGCAGGCCCGGTCAGGCGCGGTCAGGCCTGTTCAGGCCCGGCCTGGAGGCAGGTGGTGGCGGCATGGACGGCTCCATTCCGACGACTCCGACGATTCCTACGACGATGCGGGCCTGGGTGGCCTCTGCCGCCCACCCCGGGGTGATCGAGTGCGCCGAGCTGCCCGTTCCGGTCCCCGAGGTGGACGAGGTGCTGGTCCGGGTGCGCGCGTGCGGGGTCTGCCGCACGGATCTCCATGTACGCGACGGAGAGCTGCCGTCCCACCGCGAGCAGGTGGTGCCGGGCCACGAGGCCGTCGGGGAGGTCGTCGCGGGCGGCGCCCGGGTGACCGGGCCGCCGGTGGTCGGCACCCGCGTGGGGATTCCCTGGCTGCGGCGCACGTGCGGGGTGTGCCGCTACTGCGCCCGCGGGCAGGAGAACCTCTGCCCCTCGTCGCTCTACACCGGCTGGGACGCCCACGGCGGATATGCCCCGTACGCCACCGTGCCCGCGGCCTACGCGTACGACCTGCCCGGCGGATACCCCGACGAAGAGCTGGCCCCGCTGCTGTGCGCCGGGATCATCGGTTACCGGGCGCTGCGCCGGGCCGACCTCCCTCCTGGCGGCCGGCTCGGCATCTACGGCTTCGGCGGCTCCGCCCATCTCACCGCCCAGGTCGCCATCGCGGAGGGCGCCGTCGTCCATGTGCTCACCCGCTCCCCGGCAGCCCGTGCGCTCGCGCTGGAGCTCGGCGCCGCCTCGGCCGGGGACACCGGGGACCGGCCGCCCGAACCGCTGGACGCGGCGATCCTCTTCGCCCCGGCGGGCGACCTCGTACCGGTGGCGCTGGAGGCACTCGACAGCGGCGGAACGCTGAGCATCGCGGGCGTGTACCTCTCCGGCATCCCGGCGCTCGACTACGCCCGGCACCTCTTCCGCGAGCGCACCGTGCGCAGCGTCACCGCCAACACGCGCCAGGACGGCCGGGACTTCTTCGCCGCGGCGGCCCGCCACCGGCTGCGGGCCACGGTGACTCCGTACGACTTCGAGCACGCGGACGCGGCGCTGGACGACCTCGCGGCGGGCCGGGTGAAGGGGGTCGCGGTGCTGCGCATGCCCGCCTGATCCCCCCCACCCCGATCCGGCCCGCCCCGATCCGGCTCAGGGCGGGAGTCTCCTCCTGCCCCACTCCAGACCCTGTGGCTGGGGCGGCGGCCGGGTTCCGGGGCGCAGCGGCAGAGCCAGCACCATTCCCGCCACGAATCCGGCCACGTGCGCCAGATAGGCCACGGTGCCCACGTCGGACACGGCGCTGCCGTACGAGTACACGGCCTGAAGCCCGAACCACATGCCCAGGACGACCCATGCGGGAAGCCGCAGCGGCAGAAGGATCAGGAACGGTACGAGCACCCACACCCTCGCCGTGGGATAGAGAACCAGATACGCGCCGAGCACCCCGGCGATGGCGCCGGACGCGCCGATCAGCGGGTCGTAGGAGGCGGCGTTGGCCAGGGCGAAGCCGTAGGCGGCCACGTATCCGCACACCCCGTAGAAGAGCAGATAGCGCACATGACCGAGCCGGTCCTCGATGTTGTTGCCGAAGATCCACAGGAACAGCATGTTGCCGAGCAGGTGCAGCCAGCTGCCGTGCAGGAACATCGAGGTCAGCACGGACAGCGGCGGCGACTTGTCGTAACCCGGGGGTCCGATTACGCAGCCGTAGCCCGACGCGTCCCGCCCCACGTCACCGTTGGGCACCAGCTCCGGCATGCGCTGGTGGATCAGCTCCTGCGGCACCGCGGCCCACCGTTCCAGGAAGGCCTGCAGCTGGCACAGCTGGCCGAGACTGGTGTCGCCGGTGACCGAACCGGCCATGCCGGGGGTGCGGAGAAAGAAGACGACGTTCGCCACGATCAGCGCGTACGTCACCCAGGGTGTACGCCGCGCCGGATTCACGTCATGAACCGGAATGACCATGGGCCCGTACCCTCCGTCGGACGTTCGGGGTTCGGTTCACCTACCCATATCGTCCCCCACCGTCACACGGGGCGGGCGAAGCCCCGTAGGCGGCTGTTGCCTACAGGGCCTGCCCACCTTCCCTACTCCGCGTAGAAGGTCGCGTCCCCTCGCGCGGCCGTGGTGGAGACAGCCTGGACGTACAGCAGGTAGTCGGCGTGCCGGACATAACGCCCGGGGTAGTTGTAGGACTCGAAGGAGACACCGGCGGTGTCGCTCAGCCCGGCGCGCTGGAAGAAGGCGGCGTCACTCTTGAAGGCGGCTGTGCCGTCGTTCTTCTCGACCCAGACCTCGAAGTTCTTGTGGCGCAGGTAGTAGCCGGGGAAGTTGGCCGATTCGAGGGAGACCGTGCCGCTGCCCGCCAGACCGGGGACGACGCGGAACTGCGAGTCGGCGAGGGTGGTCACATTCGCTTCGGTCTTCGCCCGGAACTCCCAGTGGCGGATGAAGCGGTCCGGGTTGTTGTACGAGGAGAAGCGGACCGGAGTGAGACCGTCGGCCACGGGGATGCCGAAGTTGGGCGTGCCGTCCGCGTTCCAGTACAGCTTCTGGTAGCGGGTGCGGCGGTTGGGGTCGTTGAGCGGGTCGCCGCTGATGTCTTTGTAGTTGCGGTCGTGGTAGACGAGGATGTCGCTCTTGCCGTCCGGCGAGACCGTGAAGGTGTTGTGGCCGGGGCCGTACTGGCCGGTGGCGGTGTTGCTGGTGAAGACCGGGTTGGGGGTCTTGGCCCAGGAGCCCGGGTTGAGCAGGTCGGCCGAGGCGGACGCGGTCAGCAGGCCGAGGCAGTAGTTGCTGTCGGTGGCGCTGGCCGAGTAGCTCATGAAGACCTTGCCGTTGCGCTGGATGACGGCAGGGCCCTCGTTGACCCGGTGGCCGACCGTTTCCCAGGCGTGGGTGGGTTTGGAGATCATGACCGGGGCGCCGGTGATGGCCCACGGGGAGGACATCCTGGCCAGGTAGAGGTTGGTGCCGCTGCCGACGGCCGGGTCGTTCTGCGCCCAGCTGAGGTAGCGGGTGGAGCCGACGGTGAATGTCGTGGCGTCGAGTGAGAAGGTGTCCAGCGGTGTGGCGATGCGGCCCTTCTCGGCCCAGCCGCCGGAGAGCGGGTTCGCGGCGCTGCTCTCCAGGACGTACATCCGGATCTTCCAGATGTCGCTGGAGGTGCCCGCGGCGAAGTAGACGTACCACTTGCCGTTGATGAAGTGGATCTCCGGGGCCCAGATGTGGGCGGCCATGTCGCCGCTGGCGTGCTTGGTCCAGATGGTGGTCTCCGGTGCCGTGGACAGGCCCTGGAGGGAGGTGGACCGGCGCATGACGATCTTGTCGTAGGCGGGGACGGTCGCGGTGAAGTAGTAGTAGCCGTCGGTGTGCTTGTAGATGTGCGGATCGGCGCGCTGCTGGGCGATCGGATTGGTGAAGGTCACGGCCGGTGAGGCGGGGACGGCCGCTTGGGCGGCGGTACCGGAGGTCAGCACGGCGATCGCGACGATCACCGTCATCACCACCCGGGCGATGAGGCGTCTCATGGGTGTACTCCCGGGTCGGTTCAGGTGGTGGGCTTGAGCTGCCACTGCTGGCAGTTGTTGGAGAGCCAGGTCCACTGGCGTACGTTCGCGCCGTCCGCCGTGGAACAGTCGGCCACGTCGGCGACCTTGCCGCTGTTGGCGTTCACGAGCCGTACGTAGTCACCGGTCGCGGTGAACACCAGCCGGAACTGCTGGCAGTTGTTGTTGAGCCAGGACCACTGCTGGAAGTTCGCTCCGTCGGCGGTGTCGCAGTTGGCGGCGTCCATGACCTTGCCGGTGGCCACATTGACCAGACGGCTGGTGTCATTGGCGCGGTCCTCGATCCGCCACTTCTGGTTGGCCCCTCCGCTGCACGTCCACTGCTGGATATTGGCGCCGTCGGCGGTGTTGCCGCCCGCGAGGTCCAGGCACTTGCCGCTGTTGCGGTTCACCAGCGTGTACGCGGTCGGGGTGGCCGCCGTCTCGCCGGCCGGGCCGGGGAGCGTCCTGCCGAGCGCGACCGGGGTGCCGAAGTTCGGGGTGCCGTCGGCGTTCCAGGTGAACTTCTGGGCGCGGGTGGTGCGTTCGTTGCCGCAGCCGGCGGTGGAGGAGCTGTTGGCGTGGTAGACGATCCAGTTCTCCGACGCGTCCGGCGAGGTGAAGAACCCGTTGTGGCCGGGACCGTACACGCCCGCCGCGTCATTGCGCTGGAACACGGGCGTGGACTTCTTCGTCCAGGACGCGGCGTTGAGCGGGTCGGCGCCGGTCAGTTCCAGCTGGCCCAGCTTGTAGTCCGGAGTGTTGCAGTAACTCGCGGAGTAGCTGAGGAACGTTCTGCCGTTGCGGTACAGCGGCTCGGGGCCCTCGTTGACCGGAGCGCCCTGGGTCTCCCAGCTCAGGGTGGGGCTGGAGATGACCGTGAAGGCTGAACTGCTGAGGGTGTACGGGTTGCTCATCGGGGCGATGACCAGGCTCTGCCTGCTGCCGTTGATGGAGCCGCTGCCGACCAGATACAGCCTGTTGTTCGCCTTCAGGACGCTGGCGTCGATGAGCCATCCGCCGGGGTTGAGATTGGAGCCGGTGAGGATGTTCCGGTAGGTGTACGGGCCCATGGGGTCGCTGCCCGCGCTCTCCAGCACATGGGTGCGCTGGGAGTCGCAGCAGGCGGCGCCCGCCGGCGCGGCGGAGTAGTAGAGGTACCACTTGCCGTTGAGGAAATGGAACTCCGGCGCCCATATGTTGGCGTTGCGGCCGGCGGTGTTGTCATTCCACACCTGGACGCTGGGGGCGGTGTTCAGCCCGGCGAGCGTGGGCGACTTGCGCATGGTGAGCGTGTTGGTGAACGACGTGGTGAGCAGGTAGTAGTTGCCGTTGTAGTACTCCAGCCAGGGATCGGCGCCCTTCTGTGATTTGACGGGGTTGGTGTACGGGCGGCCCTCGGCGGCGGAGGCGGGCTGGATGGTCGTGCCCAGGAGCAGGGTGAGCACGGCGATGACGGTGGCGGCCCACCGGCTTGAGCGCCGGTGGAGCCAGGAGCGTATGCGGATGCCCGCATGGGTGGCAGGGGGGCGGATCACTGTCGTGTCCCTTCGTCAGCCGATCCGGCGTAATGTGTTGCGTGTTCGTAATTTCGAACGAGGTTCGTAACTTCGGCCAGAAGTTAGGGCAGAGACATGTGCGCGTCAACACTTACGTCACAGTTGACCCAAACGGTTACGCGGCGGCCGTGCTGCTGGGCCGCCGACGAGCTGTCGCCGGGAGCGTGGTCACCATGCGCTGCCGCTGCCGCTGCCGCTGCCGCCGCTGCTGTCGATATCGTTTCCGCTGCCGTACGGCGCGTAGAGGTCGAGCAGCCGGGTCCTGGCCGACCCCAGCCGGTGGGCCAGCACTTCCGCCACCCACTGGGCGATCGCCGCCTTCATCCCTGGATCGGCCTGGCACATCTGCCGGACCTCCGCCGCGTCGAACTCGTAGGCGCGCACCGGGCTCATCGCCTCGGCACCCAGCTGCCAGATGTACGGCGGGATCATCCAGGACCAGCCGACGAGTTCGTTGTGGCCCAGCGTCTCGATGACGGCCGCCGGGCGGCCCGGGACATGCGTGTCGAGGGTGACCGTGCCGGTCCGGACGATCCAGAACCGGCTGGCCTCCCCGCCTTCCTCGAAGATGCGCGCGCCCTGCGGGAACATCACCTCGCGCGCGAGACTCATCAGCCGTTCCCGGTACTCGGCGGGCAGCGCCCGCAGCGTGGTGGTCGTAACCATTGCCGTGTCTCCTTCTGGGGCGCGGGTACGGCTGTCACCTCAACCGTCCGGGAACGGGCGCGCGTCCGCCACCGGTCGCCCGGCCCATTGGGGAGCGGGTGTTTCAGGCCCGATCGGCGGTGAACGGGCCGCCGGAGGCGAAGGCCAGGGCGGCGAAGCGTTCGCCGATGCGGCGGTGTGTGGCGGCGTCCGGGTGGAGCTGGTCGGGCAGTGGCAGCTCGGCGAAGTCAGCCTCGCCGTAGAGCTCACGGCCGTCGAGGTGGTGCAGGTTCGCATCGTCGGCTGCCCGCTGCTTCACGATACGGGCCAGTTCGTCCCGGATGACGTTGAGCGTCAGCTTCCCGGCGGCGCGCTCGGCGGGGTCGCCTGTGGCCTGGAACCGCAGCTTTCCGGCACTGAGAGCGCTGAGATCAAAAGCGCAGGGGCCGGGAGTGTCCTCGTGGATGGGGCACAGGATGGGCGAGACGACCAGCAGCGGAGTGGTGGGGTGCCCCTCACGGATGGTGTCGAGGAAGCCGTGCACCGCCGGAGTGAAGGCGCGCAGGCGCATCAGATCGAGATTGACGAGGTTGATGCCCATCTTGACGCTGATCAGGTCCGCGGGAGTGTCGCGCAGGACGCGGGCCGTGAACGGGTCGAGCAGGGCGCCGCCGCCGAACCCCAGGTTGGTCAGTTCCACGCCGCCGTGTGAGGCGGCCAGCGCGGGCCAGGTAGTGGTGGGGCTTGCGGCGTCGGAGCCGTGGCTGATCGAGCTGCCGTGGTGCAGCCACACCCTGCGGCCCCGGTCCGGCGCGGGCTCGACGGGGGCGTCGGTGCGTAGGGCGACGAGTTCAGTCGTCTCGTTGTGCGGCAGCCAGATTTCGACGTCCTTGACGCCGTCGGGCAGGCCCGTGAAGCGGACGGTGCCGACCGGGCCGCGCTGGACCTCGGCGGTCCCGGTGGTCATGTCGATGGTCAGGGTGCTGCCGCCGGTCACGCCGGACTGACCGGCCAGGCGGCCGTCGACGAGCAGGTCGTACACCCCGTCCGGGCGGGGCGGGGCGCCGACGTAGACCCGCTTGGTGGGCAGCGTGTCCAGTTCGACGGCGGTGGCCCGGGTGCGGAAGACCACCCGTACGCCCGACGGCTGGGCCTCGGCCATGGCCAGTTGTCCGTCGGAGTGCTGGGCACGGGCCCGGGCGGGCAGCCGGTGCGGCAGCACACCGTGCTCGGTGCGCTCCAGGTCGAGGGCGCCGCGCAGGAGGTCCGCCGTGATGGGTGTGGTGATCCAGCTGTGCTTGGTGTGCATGGCCCCAACCTGTTGAGCGAAATATCTGGATTATTCGTCTTTATCGGAGAGCGGCCCTGGGCGGTCAGGGGGCGGGCCAATTCCGCAGCAGGGCGTCGAGGGCGTCGAGGATCCGTGACCAGGTTTCCTGCGCGTCGGGGGCGCTGTGGCTGAACCCTCCCGCCATCTCCAGGCTGGCGTAGCCGTGGAAGACGCTGCCCAGTAGCCGGACCGCGTGTGTCTGGTCCGGCTCCGTCAGGTCGTAGCCGCGCAGGATCGCCCGCGTCATCTGCGCGTGCCTGACGCCGGCGCCGGCGGCTGCCGTCTCCGGGTCGAGCCTCAGCTGGGCTGCGGCGTAGCGGCCGGGGTGCTCCCGGGCGTAGTCGCGGTAGACGTTCGCGAAGGCTGTCAGGGCGTCCTTGCCGGCCCGCCCGGCCAGGGCGGCGGCGCCCAGGTCGGCGAGTTCCTCCAGGGCGAGCAGGGCGATCCTGGTCTTGAGGTCCTGGGAGTTCTTGAGGTGCGAGTACAGACTCGCGACCTTGACGTCGAACCGCCTGGCGAGCGCCGAGACGGTCACCTTGTCGAAGCCGACCTCGTCGGCCAGTTCCGCTCCGGCCCGGGTCAGGCGTTCCGCGGTCAGTCCTGCACGTGCCATACCCTTCCTCCCATTCGATAGAACCTATTATGCATTTGCCTAATAGGCTTAGGCGAATGGGCATGTCCTTTACGAAGCCGCTGACCGAGGCTGACTGAGGCTGACTGAGCAGGAGGTGGGTGCCGGTGCGCCATGAGCTCAGAACTGAGTCAGAACTGAGCAGGGACGCGTACAACCTCCCCGGCACACGCGGAGTCCAACATGCGAGGACCAGCGCCTGACGGGCCGCCACGGACACGACTGCCTCCACCGGAAACAGCCGGCCGAGGTGATGGGCCCCGGTGCCAGGGGGAGAGGCCGACCATGAGACCGAGACTGACCGCCGGGGCCGCGCGTGCCGCCCTGGCCTGGTGCGCCGTGCTGGCGCTGGGCCTTGGCCTGGCCGCCGCGCCGCCCGCTGCCGCCGCCGACTACCCGCCGGAAGGCTACTTCGCGCTCTACGCGCCGTTCAAACACGAGGTGGCCCGCGCGGGCGCGGTGCCCAACGACGCCCGGTTCAAGGACGTCCAGGTCGAGGTCGTCAACGCCCGTACCGCTTTCGATCTGGTGAAAGATGTCGAGCTGGTGATCGACACCACCGGAGTCAAGGACATCGCGGAGTTCCGCTTCGCGGCGAACTGCGCTGTGGCGGGCACGATCGTCACCTGCCCCGTCGGCGATATCAAGAGGGTCGTCAACGAGGAGTCCCTGGTCATGTACGCCTACAAGGTCCGTGCCAAGGCCGGTGCGGCGAACGGTGCCACGGGACAGATCACGTACACCGCCCGCTCGTCCAACACCTCGCTCTGGACGGAGGGCAACTACAAGACGGCCGTCACGGTCACAGAGGGAGCCGACCTGGTGCTGACGCCGCCCGCGCAGAGCCGGTTCAGGGTGCCCGCCGGCGGGAGCGTTCCGGTGCCGCTGGAGGTGTCCAACGCGGGGAGCCAGACCGTGCCGCGCACGTATCTGCTGATCAAGAGCTACGACGGCGGCGCCGAGCGGGCAGAGCTGCTGGGCAGTTACACCAACTGCTGGTACCGCCTCCGCGACAGCAAGGATCCCCAGTCCGCGAAGACCAGCGCCGTGTGTCTGCTGGACACCCCGCTCCCGGCCGACTCGGCGCGCCATGTGCTGTCGCCGACAGTGAGGGTGGGCATGGGCAATTACGAGGAATCCAGCGCGCTTCAGTTCAAGGTGCTGACGACCGACTTGAAGCCTCCCGGCGTGCGCGGCACCTCGGGCGTGCTGAAGCTCGTGCCCAAGAAGCAGCCGAAGGCGGCGCAGGCCGCACCGCCGCCCCTCGAGCTCGACCACAGAGACAACTCGGCGATCATCGGGTTCGATACGGGCCAGGTCTCCGACCCGGCGGCTGCGGGCGCGACCGTGAAGACACGCGTCGGCGAGCGGTTCACCGCCGTCGTCGGCGTGACCAACAAGGGCCGGGCGGCGTATCGCGGCCCCCAGGCAGTCGTGATGGTCGAGATCCCGCGCGGGCTGAAGGTGCTCCGGTTCGACAAGCGCTGCAAGGCGACGCCCAACGACACGCAATGGGAGAACTTCAGGGATCCCTCGTTCGGGAACGGTCCCGAGGACGACGCCTCCGTCCCCACGGGCGCGCTGTACCTGTGCAGGGTTCGCGGACCGCTGTTGCCGGACATCAAGCCGATGCTCGGCTTCACGCTCACGGCGACCCGGACGCTCGACAAGGCGCGGGGCGTGGTGTTCGTCATGGACGGGAGGTTGTCTCCCGGGCGGAACAACCTCGACTTCCTGACGGTCACCGCCACGCCGGCCGCCGCGGGCGGCAGCGCCGGAGGCGGTACGGGGCAAACCACCGGAGGCTCCGGCACGACCGGCGGCACAGCCGGGGGAACAGCCGGGGGCACGTCCGGTGGCAAGAGCGGCATGAGCACCGGCGGCTCCGGTGGCTCCGGTGACCTCGCGGACACCGGCTCGGGCTCGACCGTTCCTGTCGCGCTCACCTCGATCGGGGCGGTAGGTCTTGGCCTGATCGTGTTCGTCGTCGCAAGGAGGCTGCGGCGACGTTCCTGAGTCGCCGGTGTGCAGGAAGGCCGCGTTGCCGCCCGCCCCGGCAGCGCGGTCCCGTACTCGGTCCCGTACTCACTGAGTGAGCGCGCCGGACAGCACCGCCAGCACCGGTCCACCCGCCAGACCGAGACCGAGTGAGGCAAGAGCGGCCCCGTACGCGACGGTACGAGCCGCACGGTCGCCGTCGCGCGTTGTCGGCCCCTCACCCCGGGACACCACCGGGACGATCCACCGCAGGTAGTAGAAGACCGAAGCCACCGTGTTGACGGCGGCCAGCACGGCGAGCCAGGCATATCCGCCGTCGACGGCGGCGGTGAACACCTCCAGCTTGCCGAGGAACACGGCGGTCGGCGGCGTCCCGACGAGGCCCAGCAGGCAGACGACGAGACTCAGGGCAAGCAGCGGCCGCCGCCGCGCGAGCCCCCGGTAATCGGCCAGGTCTACGGCGCGGGGGAGGGCGCAGACCACGGCGAAGGCGCCGAGGTTGGTGACGGCGTAAGCCGCGAGGTAGTACAGCAGCGCCGGCTGGGCCGCCTCCGAGCGACCGGCCACCGCCACCGGCATCAGCAGATAGCCCACCTGGCTGATGGCCGAGTACGCGAGCAGCCGTTTGACGTCCCGCTGGAAGAACGCGGCGAGATTGCCCAGCGTCATGGAGACCGCGGCGAGTACGGCGATCAGGGACGCCCAGGGGAGCGGGCTCTCGGCCAGGGGCACGGCCCCGAGGCGGAAGAGCGCCGCGAGCGCGCCGACCTTCGGGATGGTGGTCAGGAGCGCGGCGACCGGTGGCGTACTGCCCTGCACGGCGTCCGGCACCCAGAAGTGGGCGGGCACCGCACCGGCCTTGAAGAGCAGGCCCGCGAGCAGCCCGAGCGTTCCGGCGGCGAGCAGCGCCTCGGGCGCGTCGCGCAGCTCCCCGCTCAGCATCGGATAGCCGGTGGAGCGCCCGGTGGCGTACAGCACGGTGATGCCGGTCAGCATGAGTACGCCGAGGAGCGCGCCGATCACGTAGTACTTCAGCGCCGCTTCGGTCCCGGGCCCGTCCTTGCGGAAGCCCGCGAGCGTGTACGCCGGGATGCTCGCGAGCAGATACCCGGCTGCCAGCAGCAGGAGGTCCTGCGCCCCCGCGAGCACCAGCGCGCCGAGGACGGCGAGTTGGACCAGTACGTAGAACTCGCTCTCCCGCGGGTCCGCGCGCATCGGCCGGCCGCTGAGTACGAGGACGAGCAGCCCGCCGCCGAGGATGACGATCCGTGAGGCCCCGGTGACCGGGTCCACGGCGAAGGCCTCGCCGAAGGCCGCGGTGGCCGGGCCGGTGGCCGCGACCGCGGCGGCGACGATCCCGGCGACGGCGGCCACGGCCGCCAGCAGCCCCACGATCCACTGGCGCGAGCGCGGCAGCCACGCGCCCAGCAGCAGCCCGAGGACGGCGCCTGCCGCCATCAGGATCTCCGGCAGGATGTCGAGCGGATTCTCGTTCATCTCGGTCATCGGGCGAGCAACTCCACAACGACACGGGAAGCGGGCTCGATCAGGTCGAGAAGGAAGCGCGGCGCGACGCCCACCACCACGGCCAGCCCCAGCAGCGGCATGACGGCGGCGCTCTCATGCGCCCGGATGTCGGGGAACGCGCGCGGGCTGCCGGGCGCGTCGGGCAGCCGCAGCGGCCCGAGGAAGATCAGGTGCAGGGCGCGCAGAAACAGCCCGGCGGTGAGCAGGATGCCGAGCAGCGACAGCGAGGTGGCCACCGGCCGCGGGCCGAGGCTGCCGGTGAAGATCTGGAACTCGGCGATGAACCCGGAGAAGCCCGGCAGCCCCAGGGACGCGAAGGCCGCCACGGCGGTCATGCCGGTGAACGCCGGCGCCGCCGCCGCGATCCCCGAGTACGCGCCCATGTCGTACGTACGACCGCGCTCGTACAGCACCCCGGCGAGCAGGAACAGCGCCCCGGTGAGCAGACCGTGACTGACCATCTGGGTCACCGCCCCGGTGACGGCGAGGGAGCGCGCCTGCGCGGAGGAGTCCACTGCGGCGGCGGCGCCGACCGCGAGCACGATGTACCCCATGTGGTTGACCGAGGTGTACGCGATCATCCGTTTGAAGTCGGTCTGCGCCAGGGCGACGAGCGCGCCGTACAGCACCGAGACGACCCCGATGACAACCAGCACGAGCGCGTAGCGACGCCAGGCGTCGGGGAGCATCGGCATGGCGATGCGCAGGAACCCGTACGTGCCCATCTTCAGCAGTACGCCGGCGAGGATCGCGGAACCGGCGGCCGGCGCCTCGGTGTGCGCGGGCGGCAGCCAGGTGTGGAAGGGCACGGTCGGTGTCTTCACGGCCAGTCCGACACCGATGGCCAGCAGCACCAGGCCCGCGTAGAGGGAGCGCCCGGCGAGCGGGTTCTCCCGCGTCAGCTCGACCATGTCGAAGGTGTGCGGATCGGCGGCCAGGTAGAGGCCGATGAAGCCGAGCAGCAGGGCGAGCGAGCCGATGAAGGTGTAGAGGAAGAACATCAGGGCCGCGCGGGCCGCCTGCTTGTGCCCCCAGCCCGCGATGACGAAGTACATCCCCACGATGGACAGATCGAAGAAGACGAAGAAGAGAATCAGGTCGAGGGAGACGAACAGCCCGAGACAGGTTGTCTGCAGAAACAGGAACAGGGCGGCGAACTCGCGTACGCGCCGCGTCTCGCGCAGTGAGTAGAGGGCGCAGGCGAGGAAGAGCACGCACGTCATGGCGAGCAGCGGCAGCGAAAGGCCGTCGACGCCGACGTGGTAACCGACCCCGGCGCTGGGGATCCACCGGGCACGGACCTCGTAGCCCAGACGGTTGTCGTCACCGCCGTCGTCACCGTCGCCGTAGTCGTAGCCCGCCCACAGGCCGGCGACGTATACGAGGAGGACGGCCGTGGCCGCCACCCACACGCCGCGGAACACCGCATCCGGGGTGCGCCGCGGCAATACGAGCAGCAGCAGCGCGACGGCGGTGGGAGCGAAGACGAGGGCCGTGAGCAAGGGGGTCACCTCACGAGGACGAACACGACGGCGAGGACCGTGAAGGCCGCGACGGCCTCCGCGAGATAGTGGTGCAGCTGACCGGTCTGCGGCCTGCGGGCCAGCCGGCCCAGGGCCCCGGTGGCGGCGGCGACCGCGCCCACGGTGGAGTCGACGGCGCGCTCCACCGTCCGGTCGGACCAGCGGGCCAGGCCGACGGCGGAGCGGGCCGCGCCCACCACGCCCCGGTCGAGCACCCGGTCGTCGAAGGCGGCGGCGGTGCGTGCGGCCCAGAAGACGGGCCGCACGACGAGCGCCCGCGCCGCGCGCTCCAGGGAGAGCCAGTCCAGGAACCAGGCCTTCGCCCGGGCGGGCAGCGGCAGTACGCGGTCGCCCCACGCCCAGGCGGTGGCCGCCGCGAGCAGGGCGAGGGCGGCGGACAGCGCCAGTTCCCATGCGTACGGGGTGGGCCGCGCGTCACCGCCGAGCACGCGCTCGACACGGTCGCTCAGCGGCGGCAGCGCGAGCGCCGTCAGCGCCACGCAGGCGACAGCCAGTACGGCGAGCGGCACCACCGACATGCGGGGGACGTGCCGGTAAGGCTGTTCCCGCTTGGCCCGTTCCGTGCGCCAGACGAACCAGAGCACCTTGGCGCTGTACACGGCGGACAGTACGGCTGCGGCCAGCCCGGCCGCGTACAGCCACGGCGTGTGTTCGAGCGCGGCGGACAGCAGTACGTCCTTCGCCGCCCACAGCGACAGCGGCGGCAGCCCTGCCAGCGAGACGGCGCCGACCGTGAACACGACCCCGACGGCGCGGTAGCGGCGGGCCGCCCCGCGCAGCGCGGGCAGTGCCTTGGTGCCCAGAGCCGTCAGCCACACCCCGGCCACCAGGAACAGCAGGCTCTTCGCGGCGGCGTGGGCGATCAGCTGCAGGGTGCCGCCGGTGGTGGCGCCGAGCCCCGCGGCCAGCACCATGAAACCGATCTGGGCACAGGTCGACGCGGCGAGCAGCTGCTTGAGGTCGGTCTGCGCCACGGCGACCAGGCCGAGCGCGAGCGCGGTGGCGGCCCCGGTCCACGCGACCACCTCACCGCCCCAGCCGGACGCCTCCAGCAGCGGCCCGGCGCGCAGCAGCAGATACGCGCCGGCCACGACCATCGTCGCCGAGTGCAGCAGCGCGGAGACCGGGCTCGGGCCCTGCATGGCGCGCGACAGCCAGAAACTGAAAGGAAGCTGGGCGGACTTCCCGAAGGCCGCGGCGATCACGCCCGCGGTGATGAGCGAGAGCCATGGCTGCGCGGCCGTGGGCAGGTCGTCCAGGGCGAGCGTTCCGGAGCCCCCGCTGCCGGGCGGGCCGCCGCTTGCCAGGGCCGCTCCGGCCGCCAGATACAGGCCGAGATCGGCGGTACGGGTGGTGAGGAACGCGGTGTTGGCGGCGTCGACGCGCTCGGGGTCCCGCCACCAGTAGCCGATGAGGGCCCAGGAAGTGGCGCCCATGACCTCCCAGCCCATGAGCAGCACGGGGAGCGTCACGGCGGTGACGGTGACGAGCATGCTGCCCGCGAACAGCAGCATCAGCCCGAAGAAGCGGGAGCGCGCCTCGCAGGGGCCCAAGTCCGCCGCGCTGAACAGCAGTACGGCCAGGGTGACGGCCGTGACGGTGACGACGAGGAGTCCGGACAGGCCGTCGACCGCCAGCCGGACCGGCAGACCTTCGAGGAGGGGCGCGGATACGGAGGGGTGTCCGAAGGCCGTGGCCACGGCTGCCCCGAGGGCGGCCAGCAGCACGCCGACCGCGAGGGCCGGGGCGGCGCGGTCGGCCCTGCCCCCGGCCAGGAGAAGGACAGCGCCGAAGGCCGGCGGCAGGGCGACCAGCGCCCACAGCGCGGCGCTCACTCCTTCAGCTCCGCCGCCATGTCCGTCCTATCGACCTCACGCGCGCGGAACAGCGCGGTGACCACGGCAAACCCGATCGCCATCTCCACGGCCATCGCGGTCACCGCCAGGACCACCAGCACCTGCCCCTCGGGAGCTGTCGGTGCGATGTAGTGCCAGGCCGCCGCGGCGCCGGTGATCACCCCGCCCAGCATCAGTTCCAGGCCCATCATCAGCATCACGATCGACTGCTGAGTGAGAGCCCCGAACAGCCCGACGCAGAGCAGGGCGGCGGCGAGCAGCATGAACAGTTCCAGACTCACGGGGCTCGCGGGACTCACCGGCCGACACCTCCCCGTACCGGGTCGTCGGCGCGCTTCGCCCGTAGATCGTCGCCCAGCCGGTCGTAGCGCCCGCGGCGCGTGGCCAGCACCACGCTGGAGACGATCGCCGCGAACAGCGCCATCCCCAGCGTCATCATGGTGAGCATCTGGGGACCCATCAGCGACATCCCCAGATCCTTCGTCACGTCGGCGGGGGGCCTGCCCCGGCGGGCGGGCCAGGGCGCGAGGACGATGCCGACGGCCAGCAGCACGAATGCGCCGACGCAGATGACGGCCGCGCCCTTCTTGTTGTGCATCATGGTCATCGGCATCAGACCCGCCGGGTTCATCATGTACATGATCATGAATACGGCCATGATGGCCATCTCGATCGTCATCATCAGCACAATGACGATCCCCAGATAGTCCAGGCCCAGCAGCAGCACCTCACCCGCCACGCACAGCAGCGAGGTGAGCAGCGAGAACGTGGCCCGGGCCATGGAGTCGAAGCGGAAGACCATCACCCCGGCGGCGACAGCGAGGACGGCGAGTACCCAGAAGGCGGCATCGTTCAGCACATCGTTCTCCCTTATCGGTTCAGTACCACCAGCGCCACGACCAGGGCCTGTACGACGGCGAGCGGGGTGAGCACCACCCACGCCAGCTCCACGTACCGCTCCATCCGCACGCCGGGGACCCGCCGCCGTGCCCAGACGAGGAGCGCCAGCATGGCCGCGGTCTTCAGCAGCGTCCACGCCCAGCCCGGCAGCAGCGGACCGTGGCCGCCGCCGAGGAACAGCGGAACGCTGACGGCCGCGGCCACCACGAACAGCAGCCACCGGCCGCCGAGGAACACGATCCGGTCGACACCGGAGAGCTCGGCGGCGGCGCCGCCCGCCACGTCGCGTCCGACTGGCTGGTCGAATGGCCCCCAGAACGCCATCGCCACGGCACTCAGCAGATAGATCACAAAGGCGGCCGGCATCCACACGGCGAACCACAACCCGGACTGGGCATCGACCACATCGCCCACGCGCAGCGACTCCGCGCCGAGAGCGGCGGTGGTGATGGCGAGCATGTGCGGAAGTTCGTACGCGAGTCCCTGGGCCAGGAAGCGATAGCCGCCGATCAGCGAGAGCGTCGAGTTCGGCCCCCACCCGGCGAGCCACACCGCCGCCCACGCCAGCGCCTCCATCGCGTTGAACCACACGATCCCGTCCGGGAGATCGCTCACCGAGCGGAACCCGAGCGGCAGCACGACGGCGGCCAGCACCGCCGCGACCGGCAGCAGCACCACACCGAGCCGGGTCAGCGGCGCATCGGCGGCGTTGGTACGGCGACGCTGCTGCACCAGCAGCCGCAGCACCTCCCGGCCGGGGCCCGGGCCCCGGGGGCCGCCCGAGAGCAGAGCGTCGGCGTACGCGGTCCCCAGAGCCAGCAGCACCAGGGCGAGGGGGAGTACCGCGACCGCCCACAGCGGAGTCGTATCAGCCATGAAGTTCGTCCAGGTCGGGGTCGAGGCTCGCGACGATGATGCGGGCGCAGGCGAACTCCGCGCCTTCCAGGAGACCGGGCAGTACGCCGAGGAGCGCCCGGGACGGGGGCGCGGCGCCGTCCACCCGGCCCCGGGGGCCGGTCGGTTCCGTCGCCGGCGCGCCGATCCCGGAGCCGTCGTCGCACGAGGCCGCGGCGTGACCCGCCCGGTCGAGCCACACCAGGACCCGGTCGTACGCATCACCGTCCGCGACGAGCGCCGGACCGCTGACCCCGGCAGCGGTCGCGCGGTCACTCGACAGCTCGCCGAGTCCCGCCGCGAGCCACCGCAGGGTGCGGGACCGCTGGGCGCGCCGGGCCAACGGACGTACCAGCGCCAGGATCTCGCCGGACGACCGGCCGTCGACGGCCTCGTCGCGTGCCGCTCTCGCGCGGGTCGCCGCGTCCTGCCAGCCGACCACCGCGAAGAAACGGCCGAGGCTGTCGAGATGAGCCGCGCACAGCCGCCGGGCCGCAGCCGCGCCCGAGACGCTTTCACCCGTCGAGGCGCGCAGCCAGGGCTCGTTCCAGTAGGGCACAGACGCCGACGACATCGCGGCCGTCGACGCGGGCACCGGGATGTGCTCGACCGTGGCCCGCTGCACCACGTCACCCTGCAATGCCAGCCTCAGGACCAGCCCGGCCGGCCAGTCGGGCAGGGCGGGTCCGAGCGGCACATGCAGCCGGTCGAGCCTCAGCCCGTCGCGATCATCCGCGCGGTCCGCCATGGCCAGCCCGGCGATATGCATGTCCTGCATATCGTGCATGCCATCCACGCCATGCATGTCCTGCATATGATCTCCGCTGCTCTCCCCGTGGCTGGCGTGATCGTGTGCCATGGGTGGTACGAGCAGCGCCGCCCGCCCCTCGTCAAGGGCGGCGGCCACGCCCGACGCCTCGCGCACGTCCACACGGGCCTTCGGAGCCGGAATCCCACGCCACAGCCCGTCGATCCACTCGGCCCCCGCCGGATCCGGAGCGCCCACGACCACCAGCAGATTCGCGGACGCCGGGGCGGCGGCGTACCGCCAGCCCCTCCTCCCCAGCTCACGCTCGACGGCCAGCCTCGCCCGGGTGGCTCCTGGACACACCGCAAGCAGCACGCCGGGCCGGGAGGTCGCCAGGCGCAGGAGTCGGGCTCTCAGCTCCATCGGAACGCGCCCTCCCGCCAGGCATAGCCCACCCCCGCCAGAAGGATCCCGAGGAACAGGAACATCTCCACGACGGCGGTGGTGCCGACCTCGCTCACCACTCTCGTCCACGGATACATGAAGAGCATCTCCATGTCGAAGGCAAGAAAGATCATCGTGACCGGGTACCAGCGCACATGGAAACGGGAAAACGGATGTTCCTCCGGCCCGAGACCGCCGCTGAACGGCGGCGCGGCGCGCAGCGGTTCACCCTCGACGGTCAGGGCCGCCCCGATGGTGTAGAGCAGGACGAGCGCGCCCACGAGCAGCACGAGCAGGAGAAGGACCGGCGGCCAGTCGGAGGATTCCATGCGGGCTCCTTCCCGCGCCGTGGTCGGTCGATCGGCTGTCACCGTGGCGCAGCATGACAGCCAAAATGCCCTCATCGCGCCTGAAACGCCACACGGCTGACGATTGGGCCCGCCGTGCCAGGCCGATCCGGCGTCGCGACCCGCGGTGGGAACGCGAGTGGCCGGGCTCGGCCCCCGCCCCGGTCGTCGGGCCCCCGGGGACGGCACACAGGGGCCGTCCGGGGCCGTAGCCGTCGCCGCCCGAACACCGGCTGCCTAGGCTGGGTAGGTGACGTGATCAATTGGGAGGCAATGCGTGGAAATCGTCGCCTACGGAGTTCTCGCCGACGAAAGGCCGCTCCTCACCGAAGCGATTGACCGGACTTTCCACGGCCGTCACCGGATGCGCGCCCTCGAACTGTTCCTGGACCGGGACACCGCCCCGACCGGCGTCGGCCACGAGATCGTCCTCAGCAGCGTCAACGACACGCTCGACGCGGATGTCCTGCGGCTCCTCGCCGAAGGCGGGACACGGATGATCGCCCAGCGCGCCACCGGCTACAACAACATCGACCTCACCGCCGCCGCGACGCTCGGCCTCACCGTCGCCCGCGTGTCGTACTACTCGCCGTACTCGGTCGCGGAGTTCGCCTGGAGCCTCGCTCTCGCCGTCAACCGCAGGATCGTCCGCGCGGCGCACCGCACCCGCGAGTTCGACTTCAGGCTGGACGGTCTGCAGGGCCGTGACTTCCACGGCCGCACCGCCGGCATCATGGGCACCGGCAAGATCGGCGCGGCGTTCACCCGGATCGCCCATGGCCTCGGCATGCGCCTGCTCGGCTGGGACCTCACCCCCAGCCCGGAGTGCGTAGAGCTCGGCATGGAGTACGTCGGCCGCGACCGGCTCTTCGCCGAGTCGGACCTGATCAGCCTGCATGTGCCACTCCTGCCCGACACCCACCACCTGGTCGGTGCCAAGGCCCTGGCACTGATGAAGGACGACGCGATCCTCGTCAACACCAGCCGCGGCGGCCTGGTCGACACCGACGCGCTGCTGGAGACGCTGCGCGCCGGACGGCTGAGCGGCGTGGGACTCGATGTGTACGAGGAGGAGGCGGGGGTCTTCTTCCTCGACAAGTCCCTGGAGGTGATGACGGACGACCGCCTCGCCCGGCTGATGACGTTCTCCCATGTGCTCGTCACCTCCCACCAGGCGTACTTCACCCGCGACGCGGTCGCGCAGATCGCCGAGACCACCGCACGCAATATCGAGGACTACTTCGCGGGCCGCACCGGCGAGAACACGCTCACGGCTCCCTGAGCTCCCTGAGCGCCGTCGTCCGGCCCCGGTCACAGACGGTCACAGGTGGTCACAGTCCGGGAGCGCCCCAGAGCGGGAACCAGCGGCTCAGGTCCTTCTCGACGCGCAGGTCATCCTTGACTGTGGCCTTGACCTGGAGCTCCAGTGAGTTGTCGCGTTTGTCGCCGGGCAGCGGGGCGAAGGGGTAGAAGGTGCCGCGCTTGTAGAGGTAGACCAGCGCGAGAGGACGCAGCTCGACATCCTGGAAGCCGACCAGGGAGCAGAGCAGCTGCGGACCGAAGCCGCTGTCCTGCAGGGCGGTGTTCACCGCGTGCAGGTCGTTGACGAGGGCGGGCAGCTGGTCCGGGTCGCGGCGGGAGAGCAGCCAGGAGTAGCCGTACGAATCGCGACTGAACTCCACCGGCACACCACCCCGCTCCGAATCCGCGTCCAGGAGGGCTCGTACCTCCTGCTGGACCTGCGAGAACACACCGCCCTCGATGGCGGCGAAGCACACCGAGCCGACGCCGGTCGGGGTGAAGCCGATGGCAGCCTGGAGGGTGATCGCTGCCGAAGGCAGGCCGAAAAGCTGGTCCAGGTCGGGCTTGACCGGCCTGCTCCGTCCGAAGAGGACATCCAGGAAACCCACTGCCTCAGCTCCCGCTCATGTCGCTGCGCCGCCCGGTGCGCCCGGCGCGCCTGGTTCGCCCAGCTGTACGGAGATCTCCGCGAGCGCGTCGAGGCGGCGTTCCAGGGTGGGGTGGGTGGAGAAGAGCGTGGCCACCGCCGTACCCGGCCCGAGGGCAGGGGTGAAGAAGAACGCGTTGAACGCCTGCGCCGTACGCAGATCCCGGGTGGGGATACGGGCCACGTCCCCGCTGACCTTGGTCAGCGCCGAAGCCAGCACGGAGGGCTTCCCGGTCAGCATGGCAGCGGCGCGGTCGGCGGCCAGTTCGCGGTAGCGCGACAGCGCGCGGATGAGCAGAAAGCTGATGGCGTAGACGAGGGCGGACACCGCCATGACGATCGCGAGCATGGCGGCGGTGTTCTGGTCGCGCTGGCGCCCGCCGAAGAGCTGGGAGTAGAAGGCGAAACGGACGATGAGTCCGGCGATCACGCCCAGGAAGGAGGCGATGGTGATCACCGCGACATCACGGTGCGCGACGTGGGAGAGCTCGTGCGCGAGTACGCCTTCGAGCTCCTCGGTCTCCAGGCGGCGCAGCAGCCCGGTGGTGACGCAGACGACCGCGTGGTCGGCGTTGCGGCCGGTGGCGAACGCGTTGGGCAGCTCCATGTTCGAGACGGCCACCCGCGGTTTCGGCATGTCCGCGGTGGCGCACAACCGGTCGATGATCCCGTGCAGCTGTGGCTGCTCCTCACGGCTGGCAATCCGGCCGCGCATGGCGTACAGAGCGATCCGGTCGGAGAACCAGTACTGCGCGCCCAGCAGCCCGGCGGCGATGACGACCACCAGCACGATGGACTTGAGCAGCACGATCAGCGCGGCGACGAATGCCACGTACAACAGCCCGAGCAGGAACATCGTGACCACCATGCGGGCGGTCAGCTGCCGGTCGGGTTCGAAACGGCTGCGCATCGCGATCACCCCGGAGCAGGCCCTCGTCGGATCCACGATAGTTCCATTGTCCGGCACACGCCTGGCTTCGTAGTCGAACAGGAGTGGCCCACCGCGATCGCCGGGCCGCGGGCTGGTCGGCGTTGGCGGGGCCGAATGGACCACGCCGTACCAGCCGGCCCGCGACACCGGGGAGAGTGGGCCGATGACCGCCGCTCAGTCCTCCTCCTGCGCTGCGCGGGTGCAGCCTTCCTTGGCGACTTCGGGCTTGATGCCCGCCGCGGTGAGAGCTTGGACGCACTCGGTCACATCGCCTTCGGCACCCGCCTCACAGGCGTTGTTGATCTCCTCCTTGTCGGTGCTCGGGCTGGCGTCCGAGACGTGGGTGACGCATTCTTCGGCGGTCGCGTGGGCGGCGGGTGCGACGGCGGTCAGGCCCCCGAGGGCCAGAGCGGCGCCGGCACAAACAGCGGCGAGGCGGCGGGCGATGCGCATGGGATCAAGTTCCTTCGCATGGAGGTATCCGGCCGTACAGGGCCGCCCGTGACGGGCATGGACGGCCTCCTGGGGTGGTACGCGGCCAACGACTACACATGGTACGAATGTGACTTCGCTGTGTAATCGCTCTTTCGCGTGAACAACCCGGTGGTGCGGGGGCATTCAGGAGCGCAAGGCCCACCCGCGCCGCGCTGGCGGATGCGGTGCCTGGCCCTGGGGCCAGGCAGTCAGGGCGGATTTTTGGGGCGGGAGAGCGGGAGCCAGTTCGCGCCACCGGTGCTCCGGCGGAGCGGCCGGGTCGGCGGCGACTTCGGGCCCTACGCGCCCTCTCCGCAAGCAGAGCTGGGAGCACTCGTACGCGCCCTGGCCGCGGCCGGCCGCATCACGCAGGGCGTGCGGATCGCGGACGAGCGGGTGGAAATGCTGGAGCAGCTGACACAGGCCAACCAGGCCGCCTTCGGTGACGGTCTGGCCCACGCCCTCGCCACCGCTCAGCCCGCCGCGTTGTCGACGCGCAGCCGCACCTGCTCCTCCAGCCGCCGCAGACTGGTGTCGAGGGATTCCTGTACGGCCTGCTCGCCCGGGTCGTGGCTCTCCTCGAAGAACGACAGATGCACGGTCACCTCGCTGGCCCCGCTGCCCAGGCCCGCAACCTGCAGCCAGCCGGTGTAGCTGCCCTGCTCGCGGGTGCCCCATTCGATCCGCATCTGGTCGCGCCGCGTGCGCAGCAGCGCGGAGGTGTCCTCGTCGGTGCGGTCCTCGTGGACGGTGACGGCAGGCAGCTCCTCGGCGTGCACATGCAGTTCTTCGGGCAGCCAGGTATCCAGCCGGTTGACGTCGGCGGCCTGGTCGAAGACGTGCTCCGGCGGTGCGGGCATCGTGCGTGAACGTTCGTACTCGGTCATTGGCGCACCGTTCCTCGTCTCGGGGTCCTACGACGGAACGCATGCCCGGTCTGCCGGAACCGAAGCCGCGCGGCACCGCAATCCCACCCGTTCGCCCGGAGCTCGAAGCCACCGGCTGCACGCCGACCGAGGTGCTGCGCGACCGAGGAAACACCCTCGGCCCGCCGCACCGGGCGGGCGATGGTCTTCGACGCTCCGCGATGGCCCGTACGCGCTGGTCCGGCTTGGCCGGCCGCAGCACTGGCGAAGGGGCGGGCCCGCGAAGTGATCACCATACGACCGTTCTCGGCGGTCCGACGGTGCCTGTCAGAGGCCGGCGTTAGGGTTCCTGATCAACGCCACCGCGAGGGCGTGTCTCTCTATGACGGTCAATCAGGAGCATTTCATGGAACCGACTTTCGCCGACTTCTCCACGTCGCCCGCCCGGCTGTCGACGAATGCCGAGGCCCGGTATCACCATTGCCGGCCCGCCTCCTCCCACCTGGCGCTGAACGCCGATGCGCGGGTGGAGCTGGACTTCGAGGTGGACGGGAAGGAGGAGATCATCGAGGCGACGCTCAAGGTGACCGCTCTGGTTTCCAAGCTGGGCCGGTCACCGGGTTTCGCCCCGATCGACGTGCTCATCCAGGGGGAGGTCCTGGCCGCAGGCCTCACCGTGCCCGGCGGCGGCGACCTGCCGCAGGACAATGTGTTCGCGGTGCCTGGGCGGCTGCTGCATCCGGGCACGAACACCTTGGAGATACGTACGTCGGCTGATGCCCGCAGCATGCTGTGGCTCTACCGGGTCACCCTCGACTCCGTCTACGAGCGCGGCCGCTCCGAGCGCGCGATGGCGGCCGAGGCCGCACGCGAATCGGTCTTCGCCTACCGCACGGAGCGCCGCGCGCCGTACTCCTCGTCCTGGGAGCCCGGCCCCCGGCTGCTGTTCCACGTCGACCGGGGCGAGCAGTCCTTGCCGGCACAGCTCGGCTGGGGCAGGCGGGACGGCGCGGAGTCCGCGATCAGCTTCCAGTCGAACATGTCCGACTTCTACGGCCAGGACCGCGCCGCCGACGGCACGCTCAGCGAATTCCGCGGCCGGCTCACCGGCACATGGGCCTTCCCCGAGGGCACCGAGAACGCTCATGTGCATCGGTTCCGCACCGAGGAAGGATGGGGCGGCGGCTGGCACACCTCCGGCGAACTGCGGCTGCTGGTGGACGACGAGGGATCGTCGCCCGTGGAGCGGGTGACCTGGCGCGACCAGCGGGGCAACTCCGCAGTGGCCGCGCTGCGCCTCACCGCCCCCGCGGAGGCGTCCGCAGGCCCTCGCGACGTCACCGGGGAGGTGATCGCCCTCCAGGCGAGCGACGAGCACGAGGACGTCGGGGAAGTGGCGCACAACCTCCTCGACACCTCCCAGGCCAAATGGCTGGCGGGCCACCGCAGCGCACGCCTGGACCTCTCACTCGCCCGTCCCACCGCCGTCACCTCCTACGCGCTGAGATCCGCCAACGACTTCCCGGGCCGCGACCCGCGGGAATGGACCCTGTCCGCCTCGCACGACGGCCGCACCTGGACCAGGCTCGACTCCCGTACCGGACAGCGATTCACCGACCGCTTCCAGACCCGGGACTTCACGCTCACCGGCCCCCACACCACCGCCTACCGTCACTACCGCCTCGACATCACGCACAACGCGGGCGCCGACGAAGTACAGCTCTGCGGCGTGCGGCTCTTCGGCGCCACCGCGGACGACTTCAGCGGCTACTACCAGCGCTACAACGAAGGCCCCATCGGCTACCGCGGCACAGCCGCCCTCCACGCCACGGCCACTGACGCGACGAGCTCCGCCGTCCTGGCGGTGAGCCTGGCCGCGGAACTGGAACGGGCAGCCCGCAGCCTGGCCGACGCCGCCCAGTCCGTCGGCAGACTGGCCGCTTGGGTCAAGGACCGCTGACCGCGAACGCCACAGGGCGAACGTCGACGTTCCCCGCCGGCTCGGCTGCTGAGACACATATGGCACAGATGTCAGTGCGGTCAACCCGGTGGACGTGGCCGTCAGCTCCGGCGCCTCCCCGCTGCTCGGCCTACCGCCGTCCGGCGTGGGCCGACACATCTCAGGTTCCAAGTGGGCGACAAGGCTTACGGGATGCCCTTCTTCCCCCGCGGCGCCGCCGGATACGCCCAGTACATCGCCGCCGCCTCCCGCCTCCTCGTCGTCTCACCGCCTCGGCGGGCCTGGTCCAGGCGGCGGGCGTCAAGGAGGGCGAGCGAATACTGATCCACCGGCATACCGCACCACCGACTTCACCCGGGCCGTCCGGCACGCCGACGTTGTCCTGGACTCCACGGCCCAGGGCGATCTCTCGCTCGGCGTGCTGCGCCCGGCGAGCCGGACTACGCCGCGCTCGAAGCGATCGCCGAGCTGGTCGACGCGGGCGGGCCGGGATCAGTCCGCGTCGCCGGTACTCATCGCACAGCAACCGTTCGCAGAAGCCGGCGAGTACGGCGTCTGCGGCTGCGTCGGGACGGGGGGCGGGGGCACCCCTAATAGAGGGACAGTCCATACATCGACAGCCACTCCACGACCGGCTGGTAGTAGGTGGCGCCTCCTGACGCGCAGTTTCCGGTGGCGGCGACGATGACACCCAGTGCGGTGCTGCCGGAGAACGCCGGGCCGCCCGCGTCACCGGGCTCGGAGCAGATGTTGGATCGGAACAGTCCGCTCACCGTGCCCTCGGGGTAGTTGATGGTGAGGTTCACGGCCGTGATGGTGCCGCAGCGGTATGCGGTCACCCGGCCGACATGGCACAGGGACCGGCCGACCGTCGGACTCGCGGCGCCCGTGATGTCCTGCACCCGGCCGGCGGTGCCGAGCGAGACCTCGCCGGGGAAGACCACCGACGAACTCGTGTAGCGCACGAGGGCGTAGTCGTTGCCGGGGAAGCTCGCGCCCGCGGTGGTGCCGACGAGCACGCTCAGGGCCGCGTCCGCGTACCAATGGGTGGCGCCCTGGGCGCAGCGGCCCGTCACCAGCCCGTAGAGGGTGCTGCCGCCGCGGGCGTTGAAGCCGACGGTGCAGCGCGTGGCGGTGTTGCTGTAGATGACGTTGCCGCCACGTACCTCGACGGCCTTGCCGGCCGCCTGGGCGGCCGGGCCGCCCGGCTCCTGCGCGTACGCCGCCGATCCGGTGGCGGTGAACCAGCCGAACAGCATGCTCAGTGCGGCGACGGCCGAGGCGGCTGCACGGAAGGCTCTGCGGAACGGTCTTTCGGCGCGGTACGGATGCATGTTCCCTCCCCGTATTCCCTGTCATGGCATGTCATGCTCCTGCCATTGTGAAGGGGAGAGGGAGGATCCGTCAGTCCCAAAGGCGCCATTGGCGGGCTCCTCCTACGCGATGGCACCATCGGGACCGAAGGTCGCCTGGTCGGCCTGCTGTTGCTCCGCTACGCCCGGTGGCCACCGCGAGACCGACGGAGCCGTCCGCATCCGCTGTCCGCATCACTGTTGCCGTCGCTATGAATGTGGGTGGGGTGTTGTGTTGTTCAGTGTGTGGTGGGGGTGGGGGTGGGGGTGTGTGGTTGGTAGTTTTCGGTGAAGAGTTTGTTGACGAGTTCGCCGCGGCTGGTGACGTTGAGTTTGTCGAAGATGGTTTTGATGTGGTCGCGGATGGTGTGGGGGGAGAGGTGGAGTTCTTGGGAGATTTGGGTGGTGGCGAGGCCGCGGGCTATGCATTGGGTGACTTCGAGTTCTCGTTGGGAGAGTTCGTAGGCTTGGGTGATGAGGGGGGTGACGTCGGAGATGGGGGCGCGTTCGATGATGACGGCGGAGGGGCCGAGTTGGCCGGTGGCGTCGCGGAGGCAGGTGGCGTGGCAGAGGAGCCAGCGGCCGGTGCGGCTGCGCATTCTGATGCGTGCGGTGTCGTAGGTGTGTTGTTGGGCGATGGCTCTGGCGCGCATTGCGGTGCCGTGGACCCAGAGGGGGATGTGGATGCCGAGGGCGGTGTGTGAGGTGGGGCCTTCGGGCATTTCCTGGAGGTATCGGCGTGCGTCGTCGTTGGCGGAGATGAGGGCGCCGTTGGTGTCGAAGAGGAGGAGTCCGGTGCCGGTGTGGGGGTCGGTGGTGGATTGGGGGCGTTCTTTGGCGTAGGAGCGGAGCTGGCGGGCGAGGGGTGTGGTCAGGCTCTGGATGAAGTTGCGTTCTGTGGCGGTGAAGGCGCCTTGGCCGTGCTGGCGGAAGAGGCTGACGTAGCCGTGTGGGCGTCCGTCGACGCGTAGTACGGCCCGTAGTTCGTCGTGTACGCCGCGGGGGGCGAGGAAGCCCCGGTAGAGTGAGCTGCGGTCGGGCCGGCCGCCGGTGGTTTCCCACAGGCTCGCGACGGGCACGGGTGCGTTGGCGAGGTCGCGGAACAGGTTTATTTTTTCTGTGAAGAGTTCGTACTGCCAGTAGACGGCGCAGCTGTGGTCCTCGATGTTCTCGGCGAGGATCGGTGAGGTGATCATGCGGGTTTCGGGGTCGGTGGCACGCCAGACGGCCGCGTCGTAGGGGACCGTTCTGCGTAACTGCGCTGCCAGGGTGGTGAACATGGTGTGTGGGCTCTCGGCGCGGCTGGCGCGTGAGATGAGTTCTTCGCGGCCGATGACAGGGGGCATGCTCCGGGGCTCCGTTCCCTTGCTCGCCTGCGGATGGTGGGGCAGGTCTTCTTCGCTTCCCACCATGCCCCACGGTACGGCACCGGGCCGGTTCCGCCCTGTGCCGTCACCCGCCTGCCTGTCACCACACATACCCTCACCGCGCCTGCCTGTCACGGCACTTGCCCCTCACCGCACCTGCCTGTGACCGCCGGGCTGTGACTGGACCTGCTTGTCACCACTTGCCTGTGACCGCACTTGCCTGTCACCGCCTGCCTGTTACTGCACCTGCCTGTGACCGCCGGGCTGTGACTGGACCTGCTTGTCACCACTTGCCTGTGACCGCACTTGCCTGTCACCGCCTGCCTGTTACTGCACCT
>NZ_JBIUBL010000009.1:207104-324327 GCF_044548015.1 Streptomyces sp. NPDC052236
ACCTGGTGGTCACCACCTGGTGGTCACCGCGCCTGCCTGTGACCGCCGGGCTGTGACTGGACCTGGCTGTCCCCGCCCGCCTGTTACCAGCTGGCTGTCGCCGCGCCTGGCTGCTGTCGCCGGGCTGTGACTGGACCTGGCTGTCCCCGCCCGCCTGTCACCACTTGGCTGTGACCGCAGTTGCCTGTCACGACGCCTGGCTGTTATCACCTGCCTGTGACCACTTGCCTGTGACTGCCGGGCTGTGACTGCGCCTGGCTGTCACTACTTGCTTGTGACCGTGTTTGGCTGTTGCCATCTGCGTGTTACCACTTGGCTGTGTCCGTGTTTGGCTGTGACCAGTTGGTTGTTGCTGTGTCTGGTGTTACCAGACTTCGTCGGGCAGCCATTGTGGGTGGCGCCATACTCCGGCGAGGACGGGTCCGGTCTCGAGGAGGTCTGGTGGGGGTGCCGCCGGTAGCTGTGGTCCGATGTAGAGGGGGTCGATCCGTATGTCGTTGATTCCCAGGGGTGCCAGCAGCGCGGCCAGGGCGGGCCGGGACAGCCGGATCCAGTGCTGGGTGTTGCCCAGTGCGGCGCGGAGTGCTTCTGGGCCGGTGAAGGCGAGGCCGACTCGTTCCTGCCCGGCGCCCGGCCGGGCCGTGCGGACGGCGGTGAACGCGCCGCCGTGCGCGTTGACCCGTACCGGGACGAACAGGAGTTTGTCCACTATGTCACGTCTCGAGGCAGAACTCGTTGAGGGGGTAGCCGACGTGGCGGTCTTCGGTGGGCAGGAATCCCAGGACCTTGTCGCCGGGCTTGAGTTCGGTGCTGTTCAGGACGGTCCCGCCGGGGCCCAGCACCCGTACGTGCCAGTCGTCCTGGAGGATCAGGTTGACTTCGCGGCCGTCGGGGGAGACGGCGTTGACGGAGATCAGGGGCCTGGTTTCGATTTTGACGCGGCCGACGGTGACCAGGCGGGTGCGGCCCTGGACGTCGGCGGCGACGATTTTGCTGCCGGCTTTGAGTTCGCTGAGGTAGTTGGTGCGTCCGTTGTTGGCCAGGGTGTAGGAGTGGATGGCGCCGGCGTTGACCCGGAAGGGGCGGGTGGGCATGTAGGGCAGGGGGTGCGTTTCGCTGACGCACAGGATCATGCCCTTGGAGTGTGATCCGACCAGGATGCCTTCGTCTTTGCGGAAGTAGGTGCAGGTGTCCACGCACGCCCGCTCGCCCATGCCGACGTGTTCGGTGCTCACGATCTGGAGCTCGACCAGGTGCAGGTCGGGGGTTTCGGCTTCTACGACGGCTTTGAGGGCGGTGGCGTCGCCGACGTTGCGCGGTGCCATCATGACGCCGTCGGAGCCGTGTTCCAGGACCCCGAAGATGATCTCGGCTTCTTCGACGTCGGCGGCTACCGTGATCAGGCTGCCCTTGGATCCGGCGGACGCGGCGATGACGATCTCGAGGGGGATCTTGGTGGGGTCGCGGAACAGCAGCAGGCTGAAGCGTTCGGTGCGCGCGGACTGGCAGGCGTCTTCCAGTGATGCGGCGTCGGTGATCTCCACGAACCGGCCGAATTCCAGTTCGGGGTGTTCCAGGGCCAGTTCGGCGGTGGTTATCGCGTGGAAGGCGGGGTCCACGATGACGACGGTCGCCTCGCCGAAGTCTTCCGGGAGCGGCCTGCCGCGGGGGAAGAGGACTTTGGTGACGGTGGGGGGCAGGCCTGCCAGGGCGGCGGTGTCGGCGGCGACGACGCCGTCGATGCGCTGGTGCAGTGCCTCCTGGACGATGGCGTTCTTGGCCTCGGTCAGGTCCCGGATGTCCAGCCAACTGAGCTTCATGGTGTGAGGGCTCCTTCAGGTCACTGACTGTGGATGAGGTCGGCCAGTTTCGCGGCCATGGCACCGGGGTCGGGTGCCATAAAGACGTTGCGGCCCATGGCCACCCCGGCGATGCCCGAGCCGAGTGCTTCGGCGACGTAGGACAGGACCTGCCCCTCGTCGTCGTTGTGCGGGCCGCCGACGGTGATGATGGGGATGGGCGCGCAGGCGGCGATCTCTTTCATCTGCGCGACGGAGCCGGCGTAGGGGGTTTTCACCAGGTCGGCTCCCAGGTCGGCGGCCAGGCTCACCGCGTGCGCGATCAGGGCCGGGTCGTGGGGGTCGCTGATCCTTGGACCGCGGGGATACATCATCGCCAGCAGTGGCACGTTCCACCGGTCGCAGGCCTCGGCGACGTTCGCCAGGTCGGCGATCTGGCGCTGTTCGCCGTCCGATCCCAGGTTGACGTGGACGCTGACCGCGTCCGCGCCCAGCCGCAGGCTTTCCTCGACGCCGGCGACCAGGTACTTGGCGTCGGGGTCGGGGGCGTGCACGGTGCTGGCGCTGAGGTGGACGATGAGCGCGGTGCGGGTGAAGCAGGCGGGGTCGATGTGCCGCAGGCTGCCCTTGTGCAGGACGACGGCGTCGACTCTGTTGGCGGCCAGCTGTCCCACGAGCGCGTTGAGTCCCTGGCTGCCGGTGATCGGTCCCTGGCTCACCGAATGGTCCAGCGGCACGATCAGCAGCCGTTCACCATCGTTGCGGTACAGGCGCCGCAGGCGGAGCTGCCTGCCGAACGCGCCGTTGGAGATCATGGGGTTTCCTCATTCCTGCGTGCCGGTCCTTGGACCAACCCTGAGGAGGGCGGATATCTTCGGGATCTCGTCCGTATATCGCGGCCCCGGCGCACCGATATCGGCCAGAAACATCGGCGGACAAGACTCGTGGGCAACCCGGTGAGAAAGGTGTCCACACGTGACGACCATGAAGATTGACGGGCATGACCTGAGCATCGGCCAGACCGTGGCCGCCGCGTCCCGCGAAGGGTCCGTTTTCTCGGTCTCGAAGGACGCGTTGAACGCGATGAACGCATCGCGGGACCTGAAGCTTGAGATCCTGAAAACCGGCAAGCCCATTTACGGGGTGACCACGGGCTTCGGTGACAGCGTCAACCGGCAGATCTCGCCGGAGAAGACCGCGCGGCTGCAGAACGAACTGATCCGCTACCACCTCAACGGAACCGGCCCGCTGGCATCGGACGAGGTGGTGCGGGCCACGCTGCTGATCCGCGCCAACTGCCTGGCCCGGGGCAACTCCGGGGTCAGCACCCCGGTGGTGGAGCGGCTCCTGGACTTCCTCGAGCACGACATCCTCCCCGCGATTCCCGAGCGCGGCTCGGTCGGCGCCAGCGGAGACCTCGTCCCGCTGTGCTACCTGGCGTCCGCGCTGACCGGTGAGGGCAGGGTGCGCTACCGCGGCGAGGTGCGCCAGGCCGCCGACGTGCTGTCCCAGCTGGGACTCGAGCCGGTGCTGCTGGAGGCCAAGGACGGCCTCGCCCTGATCAACGGCACCTCCTTCAGCGCCGCGTTCGCGGTGCTGAACACCGAGGCGGCGGCCCAGCTCGCCGAGGTCGCCGACATCTGCACCGCCCTGGCCAGTGAGGGCATGCTCGGCAACCGCGGCCACTACGCCCCCTTCATCCACGACCACAAGCCGCACCGGGGCCAGCGCGCCAGCGCCGCACTGATCCACGACCTCCTTCAGGGCTCGGCCCTGGCGATGACCTACGACCAGGTCGTCGACCTCAACGGCCCGCTCGAGGGGCGCCACTACCAGAAGCTGACCCGCAGCATCCAGGACCGCTACTCGCTGCGCTGCGCCCCGCATGTCACCGGAGTGCTGCGGGACATGCTCGAGTGGGTCCGCACCTGGATGACGGTGGAGATCAACTCCTCCAGCGACAACCCGCTGTTCGAGCCGTCCACGGGCAACGTGTACAGCGGCGGCAACTTCTACGGCGGGCATGTGGTGACCGCGATGGACTCGCTGAAGACCGCTGTCGCCGGGATCGCGGACCTGCTGGACCGTCAGCTCGCGCTGCTGGTGGATGAGAAGTTCAACAACGGTCTCACCCCGAACCTGATCGCCCGGGTGGAGGACGATGACACCGAGGCCGGGCTGCAGCACGGTTTCAAGGGCATGCAGATCGCGTGCTCGGCGCTGACCGCGGAGGCGCTGAAGAACGCGGGCCCGGCCAGCACGTTCTCCCGCTCCACCGAGGCCCACAACCAGGACAAGGTCAGCATGGCCCCGATCGCGGCGCGTGATGCGCGCACCATCATCGAGCTGACCCGTGAGGTCGCGGCCATCCATCTCCTGGCCGCCTGCCAGGCGGTGGAGCTGCGCGGTGTGGAGGAGATGAGCCCGCGTACCAGGGCGGTGCACGCCCGTATCCGCAAGGAGGTTCCCTTCGCCGCGAAGGACCGCCAGATGGACGGCGACATCGCCGCGGTCGTGGAGATGATCTCCTCGGGCGCGCTCACCGAGGCCGCGGCGGGATCCGGCCTGTGACCCGCCCCCCGAACACCACCGCAGCACCGGCCACCGCGGCACAGGCCACCGGCGGGCCGGCCACCGGCGGACCGGCCGGGGCGGCGGGCAAGCTGACCACCGGCGGTCCCAGTGGCAGCGGGCTGCCGGCCATCGGTGACTGGAGCAGCTTCGACGAGCTGCGCGCCCGCCAGGACGAGCGGATCGCACCCGCGCTCCATCACGCCCGTAATTCGCCGTTCTACGACAAGCGCCTGGAGCCCGGGCAGGGCCTGGCCCAGCTGGGCCTGACCACCAAGGCGGACCTGCGCGAGAGTTACCCCTTCAACATGCTCGCCGTGCCCAGGGAGCGCCTGGCCACCTACCACGAGTCCAGCGGCAGCACCGGCAACCCCACCCCCGCCTACTTCACCGAGGCCGAGTGGGCGGATCTGGCCGACCGGTTCGTCCGCAAGACCGTCCCCATCGGCCCCACGGACACCCTGCTCGTACGCATCCCCTACGGGCTGGTCCTGGCCGGGCACATGGCCCACTGGGCGGCCATGCGCAGCGGCGCGACGGTGGTGCCCGGCGACTGCCGCTCACTGGCGGTGCCCTACTCGCGGGTGGTGCGCCTGCTGCACGATCTCGAGGTGACGCTGACCTGGTCGACGCCGAGCGAGAGCCTCATCTGGGTCGCGGCGGCCAAGGCCGCCGGCTACAGCCCCGGCTCCTTTCCCGCGCTGCGGGCGCTGTACGTGGCGGGCGAGCCGATCAGCAGCGCGCGGCGCCGCCGGATCGAGGAGATCTGGGGCGCCCTGGTCATCGAGGAGTACGGCTGCACCGAGGTCGGCCCGCTGGGCAGCGACTGCCCCTACGGGCGGATGCACTTCTGGGCCGACCGGGTGCTGCCGGAGATCTACGACCCCCAGTCCGGGCAGATCACCCCCGAGGGCACCGGGCAACTGGTCATCACCCCGCTGTACCGCGAGGCGATGCCGCTGCTGCGCTACAACCTCGAGGACGTGGTGGACCTGCGCTACGAGGACTGCCCGTGCGACTGGAAACTGCCGACGGTACGGGTTCTGGGCCGGCTCGGCCAGGGCTACACGGTCGGCGGGAGGCGGCTGGGGCAGATCCAGGTGGAGGAGCTCGTCTTCCGTCTCCCGGCGGCGCACGGTGTGCTGTTCTGGCGGGCCAGGGCCGAGCCGGAGCGTCTTGTCGTCCAGATCGAGGTACCCGGCCCGGGCAGCCAGGAGGCCTGCGCCACGCTTGCCGCCTCCATCGAGGCGGAGCTGGGGGTGCGCTGCGCGGTGAGCGCGGTGCCCGAGGGCACGCTCGTGCCCGGCGAGCTGCTGGCCGAACGGCTGGACGCCATGAAGCCGCGCAAGCTGTTCGGGCCCGGCGAAAACTGGGAGCAGGCCATTGTCCGGGGCTGACACCAGGGGGACCGTGAGGGCGCCGCGGGCCACGGCGCCGGCCCGGGCACGGTCCTCGCACCGGTGAACAGGACGGGCGGCCGGCCGTTCACCACCCGCGGTGCGCGCCGCACCCTCTTCCACCGGCCGGCGATCTCGGCCACTTCCCGGCGCTGAACCCCGCCCCGCGAACGCCAGGCCGCCCCCGCCACCCGGCGGGCGGGCGGGGTGGGCGCGGCGCCCACCGGCCCCGCCACCACACAGATCGCGGGGCCCTTGGGGGTTCACCGACACGGGAACAGAGGCTGCGGGCCGCCCCTGATGGCCCGGCCCGGGGGCGCGGAGCCTCCTGCGGACCGGCGCCTGTGCAGCCCCGGACCTCTCCTTACGCCCTCCCAGGGCCCTGGGGGAGAAAGGGGAGCGGCAAGGGCGCCCGGTGGCCCCGGACCTCTTCCCCTGCACCTTCCGGGGCTTGGGGCAGACGGGCAGACGGGCAGACGGGGAGTGAAGATCCCTGCCCGCCGCGGGCGGCGGGAGCGGGCCGGTACATCGCCGCCGTGGTCATCGGCGCCCACGGGCCGAACCGGTCGCCTCCTGCGCCGGCAGGCCGCGGATCCACGCCCGCGACCCGCACAGCTTCGCGCAGCCCGGCGGGCCGTTGGCGAGGCGGGCAAGCCCCTCATGCCGGAGCGCGGGGTGTGCGGGGTGCATCGACCGGTGGCCCGCCCCGCCCCCGCCTCGCCCGGCGCGGCAACCTGGGCATCGTGCTGCGCGAACACGGTCCGGGCCTACGAGGCGGCCACCCGCGACACCCGTGGGCATCACCGCCGTGCCCCCGCCCGGCCGCGCTCGCACCGCGCCGTCATCGCCGCCCCCGTTCCCCGGGGGCGGGCGGGCGGCCTTGTCCTGCCCCTCACCCGGCGGCGCCGGCCACCGGCCCCGCCCGGGGTGATCACCGGCGTGCATCCCGGCCCCGGGCCGCTCCGCGCACCACCCCCCGGACGCCCCTTGGAAGACCTGGAGGAGCCCGGGACGCTGTGCACAGCGTCCCGGCGTACCAGGGCCGGGCTGGGGCGGCCACGGCCGGCCGGCGCACCAGCCCCCTGGCCGCGCGCTGAGGCCGCCGGGTTCGAACCCGGCCGGCCGGGCCGGTCCTTCGGGGCGGGGCAGGGGGCTGCTCTTCGCCCGTCCCCCCGGGGGCGCGGTGCACCGGCTGCTCACGGACCCCGCCGACGCCCCCCCCTTTTTTTGGTGCGGGAAGCGTGCTGTGCGGGGGCCCGACGAACCGGACGGCCCGGGCCGCCGGACTCCGCCGGGCCCCGCCGGGCCCCGCCCCGTACCGCACCGCGTGAGTGGCCCGGCGCGGAATGTGGTGTTCCCCCCGGGCCTGTGGGCCTGATCGGATCATCCGCCTCAAACGGGGGATGGGCCCGGGCGCCCGCCGTTGGCAGAGTCCTTCGCATCCCGACAAACAACCGGGCCTGGGAGGACTGAGGATGACGACAGGCAAGAGCATCGCGAACCCAGCGGCGGCCGAACTCTCCGGACGGCTGCGCGGACGGGTCCTGCAGCCGGGAGAAGAGGACTTCGCCCTGGAGCGGGAGGGGTTCAATCTGATCACCGAGCACGACCCGGACCTGATCGCGGTCGTGGCCGATGCCGCGGACGTGCGCGAGGCCGTGGCGTTCGCCGCCGCCCGCAGGATGCCGATCTCGGTCCAGGCCACGGGCCACGGTCCCTCCACCGCCGCGGACGGCGGGCTGCTGATCAGCACCCGCCGGCTGCGGGGCGTGAGCATCGACCCCGTCACCAGGACCGCCAGGGTCCAGGGCGGCACCCAGTGGTACGAAGTGATCCAGGCGGCCGCGGAGTACGGCCTGGCCCCGCTCAGCGGGTCCTCCCCGCTCACCGGAGTGATCGGATACACCCTGGGCGGCGGGCTCGGGCTGATGGCGCGCGCGTACGGCTACGCCGCCGACAAGGTCACCGCCATCGACATCGTCACCGCCGACGGGCGCGCGCACCGGGCCACCGCGGACCACGAGAGGGACCTGTTCTGGGCCGTGCGCGGCGGCAAGGGCAACTTCGGCGTCGTCACCGCCCTGGAGTTCGAACTGGTACCGGTGTCGCGGCTGTACGGCGGCGGGCTGTTCTTCGCGGGCGAGGCAACCGCGGACGTACTGCACGCCTGGCGCCACTGGACGGCGTCCCTGCCCGAGGACATGACCTCCTCGCTGGCACTGCTGCGGTTACCGGACATCGAACGGGTCCCGGACTTCCTGCGCGGCCGGCTGACCGTGCACGTGCGCATCGCCTACCTGGGCTCCGCCAAGGACGGGGAGAAGCTGCTCGCGCCGCTGCGCGCGGCGGGCCCGCTGATCGTCGACACCCTGGCCGAGATCCCGTACACCAGGTCCGGGGAGATCCACAACGACCCCACCGAGCCGATTCCCTACAACGAGCGCTCCATGATGCTGCGCGTACTCGACGAGGCGGCGGTGGACAGGCTCCTGGAGCTGGCCGGGCCGGGGGCCGACTGCATCGATCTGACCGTCGAACTGCGGCAGCTGGGCGGCGCGGTGGGCCGCGCGCCCCGCCTGCCCAACGCTGTCGACCACCGGGACGCGGCGTTCGTGCTCTCCACCGTCTCGCTGCCCGACGACCGCCCCCCGCTGGTGGTGGACGGCATGGCGCCGTGGGGCACCGGGCGCCGCTACCTCAACTTTCTGGCCAGCCCCGACACCGCCTCTCTCGCCGAGAGCGGCTACGAGCCGGCCACCTACGCCCGCCTGGCCCGGATCAAGGCCCACGTCGACCCGCACAACCTCTTCCGCTTCAACCACAACATCGCGCCCGCTCCGCTCACAGCCTGACGTCCACACCACCACCCCAAGGGCCGTGACCGGGCCCGGGGCGCCCGCATCGCCGGGAGCGACAAGGGGGGCGGGCAGCTCCGCCGGCGCTCAGCAGCGGCGATATCCAGCCGATAGGCCGCCCTGGAAAGCTGGGCGGGGAGACTTCAACCTTTGACCCCCTTTGGGTCGAATCAGGAGGACGTCAATGAAACGACGCGATGTGATGAAGGGCATGGCGGGCGCCGCCGCGATCGCCGCCGTGCCGGTCGCCGCCATCCAGGCGGGCAACAGCTGGGTCGGCGCCCACGAGGGCGCGCAGGAGGCGGCGCACGAGCACGACCGGGCGGCCGCCGGGCAGCAGGACCTGTACACCGAGACGTACAAGGGCCGCACGATCGCCGTGTCCCAGACCGCCGGAACGGTGCATATCGACGACAAGCCGTTGCACCTCATGAAGCTGGGCGAGCACGGCTACCTCAGCGCGATGTGCCACTACCGGATCGAGCCGACCCCGCTGGCCGCCGGCCGGCGGGCCGTCGATGAGCTGCGCGGCGCGAACCTGCTCCCCGCCGCCACCCACCACGCCTGAGCCGGCCTCCGCAGAGCCCGAAGAGATAAGAGAGAAGAGATCTCATGGTTCCCGTCCGCAAGAACCATCTCAACATGACCGCCGAGGAGAAGAGACGTTTCATCCGCGCGGTGCGCCGGGTGAAGGATCTCGGCATCTACGACGAGCTGGTCCGGATCCACATCCAGATCAACTCGGGCGACTACCTCGACAAGGACGGGGGCGTCGGCAAGCGCTGGGGCCATATGGGCCCGGGCCTGTTCCCGTGGCACCGCCAGTACCTGCTGATCCTCGAAAGGGCGCTCCAGCGGGTCGACCCCACCGTCACCATCCCGTACTGGGACTGGACCAAGGACCAGTCCCTGGACTCGCCCTTGTGGGCCGACACGTTCATGGGCGGGAACGGACGGCCCGGTGACCGCAAGGTCATGACCGGACCTTTCGCCCGCTGCAACGGCTGGAAGCTCAACGTCAGCGTGGTGCCGGTCGGCGATGAGCACCCGGCGTTCAACGGCAACTACACCGCGGACGACCGGGACTTCCTGGTCCGCGACATAGGCACCGTGAACCCCGCCCTGCCCACGGTCAAGGAGCTCGAGGACACCCTCGCGCTCACCACCTACGACACTCCGCCCTACAACTACACCTCCGGCTACGGGAGTGAGACGCAGTCCCTGCGCAACCACCTGGAGGGATACGCGAAGTTCGACTGGGAGGCGAACCTCGGCAAGCTGCACGGCGCCGGCCACACGTGGATGGGCGGCCACATGCTGTACATCGGCTCGCCGAACGACCCCATCTTCTTCATGCACCACTGCTTCATCGACAAGCTCTGGACGATCTGGCAGAAGGCGCACCCCGACGTCCCGCAGTACCTCCCGGTGACCGAACACCCCGATGTTCCCTCACTGAACACCAAGCTCGCGCCCTGGTACTCGATGACACCCGCCGATCTGCTGGATCATTCAAAGTTCTACCGCTACGAATAAGAATTCCGTAGAGCAGAAAAGGCGACCGCTGTTCGAAGTCCTGCCGTAACGCAAATATAGTTGTGCCAGCATTTCCGTAGTGTCAACATAGTTGCCATCGGCATTTCCGTTAATGCCGATGGCAACTATATTGATGTAGCAAGTGGGTTTGTCCTTGCGTTTTTTGCGCACGTAATTGCCGGGGGTAATTAGATATGCGTGATGACTACGTTTTCCGGATACTTGGTCCGCTGCTCGTGACGAACGGCGACGAACAGATTGAAATCAGCGGGATCCGCAGGCAGAAGTTATTGGCCGCGCTGCTTCTCCAGGCGAACCAGGTCGTGCCCCTTGGCCGGCTCGTCGATGCGATGTGGGACGAAAAACCTCCCGAGTCCGCCGACGGACAGATCCGCATCTGCGTCTCCGGTCTTCGCCGCCTGCTGCGGGGGCGAGAACGGGACAGCGTGATCGAGACGCATCCCTCCTGCTACCGCATCAGGGTGCACGACGACGAGGCGCTGGACCTCTTCCAGTTCGAGAAGCTGGTCGCCCAGGGGCGGGCCATGGTCCGCGACAACCAGCTGGAGCGTGCCGAGGCTCTGCTGAAGTCCGCGCTCGCGTTATGGCGCGGCCCGGTCGCGGCGGGCCTGGACAGCAGGGCGCTTCTGTCCCTCGTCGTCAAACTCAACGAGGACCGCCTCACGGTGCGCGAGGAGTACTTCGACGTGGCACTGAAACTGGGCCGCCACCAGCAGATCATCGGTGACCTGACCGGCTTCGTCACCGAGAACCCTTTCCGGGAACGTGCCTGCGCCCAGCTGATGCTGGCGCTGTACCACTCGGGCCGCCAGGCTGACGCCCTGGAAACCTTCCGCGCCGTCAGGATGCGGTTCTCCGAGGACCTCGGCATCGAACCGGCGCAGGACCTGCACGTCCTGCACCAGTCGATCCTGGTCGGCGAACTCGCCTCGCTGACCTCCCTTCCCCGCGACGTCCCCGCGCCGCGGCCGGCTCGCTCACACGGGCACAAGGGCCGCCCCGCCAGCGTCGCCCTGCTCGCACGGACCTCACCGAGCACCGTCATGCCCGACCCGCTGGAGCAACTGCGCCTGGAGAACGACCTGCTGCGCATCGAACGCGACGGGCTCCGCAAGATCCTGTCGCTGTGGCTGAACTCGTAGCAGGACAATCCGCGACCATGAGCCTGTGGGGCCATTGGCCCTGAGGCATTGCCGGTGTCCTGACTGCTCCTGGCCCCTGCGGGCCAGGAGCACCAGGCACCGGTGCCGCCGGGCCCGGTGCCGCCGGGCCCGGGGCCGCCGGATCACCCCTTTGGCGTGTCCAGGATCTCCCCGGCGCCGGCGGCCGTGCCGCACCCGCAGCGCAGGGTTCCCCCGGGTCCTGAGGCCGCCGCTTCAGGGTGGCCGGCGGGGCCGGGGCCGCACGCAAGCGGAGGATCAGGACCGGCGGACCCGGCGGTCACCCGGCGCACCTGCGCGCCGGCAGCTGCGCCAGGTGCGCCCACAGCCAGGAAATGACCGGGCTCGTGGTGCCTGCCCGGACGGCGGGGTGGTGGAGTGCGGGCCGGGCTGGTCGATGCGCTCACGCCGCCCGGTTCGGCGCTCGAAGCGCTGCCCGTCTCCGGCGAGGCGAGCCTTTCCGCCTCGCACCCGGACCGCCTCGCGGTGTGAACCGGCCCGAGGTCAACTGGGCCGGCCGGCCCGGCCGGGGCTCTGGCCGGGGACCGACCGTACGCCCCCGGTCTTTGCCGGCACCGGTCCCGGCACCGGCCCCGGCCGGTGCCGGGACCGGGACCGGAGGGCCTTCCTCGCCTTGCACTTCAGTACTTTCATGGTCCGCCGGTGCTGCGGCACGCAGGGTCGCCGGCCCCGGCGGTACCCGCCCGGCCTCACCGGCCTGCACCGGGCCGGGCGGGTGGCCGGTGTGCTGTGTGCCGGTGTCGGCCTTGCCGCCGGTGGACCGGGGAGGGGGGAGCGGGGGAGGGGGGTCAGGCTTGTTGCTGTGCCTGGGCGGGCGGGAGCAGCAGAGCGAGCAGGCCCGCGAGGAGCGGGAGTATCGCGACGACGGCGAGCGCGCTGGTGAGGTCCATGTGCTCGGAGAGTGTTCCGGCGGTGGCGGAGCCGATGCCGCCGCCGACGAAGAAGAGGAGGTTGAGCACGCCCATCGCGCCGCCGCGCTGGAGGGGCTCCAGGCGGCTGGAGAGCACGGCGGTGGTGATCACCTGGGTGACGGCGAACGTCGCCATGCCCATGGAGGTGCCGACGAGCATGACGACGATGCCGCCCTCGACGATGCCGACGATTCCCAGGAACACCGCGGAGCTCAGGGCGGCCCCGGCCAGCAGTATGCTGCCGCCCTTGGTCACTGTGAGCTTGCTGGCCACCCGTGCGAACACCGCGCCGACGACCGCGCCGGGCAGCAGCCAGGCCCCGATCATGAAGACGCTCCAGCCGTACTTCACCGTGAGGATCTGCGGCACCGCGTACATCGCGGCGAACAGTCCGGCGTACCCGCCGAGGCCGACCAGGGCCGCGGTCAGGAACGTGCGGTCGGTGGCCAGTTGCCGCGGTACGAAACCATCGGGCCGCCTGCCGATGTGCATCACCAGGCCCGCCACCGACAGCACTCCCAGTGCCGCCAGTGTGATGACCAGGGGGGTGGCCAGGTCCAGTGAGGAGGCCTGGATGAGCAGGAGCAGCGAGGTCGCGCCGGTGCCCAGGAGTATCCCGCCGACCAGGTCGGTGGCTTTGCCGAAGCCGGGGCGGGTGGCGGCCAGTTCCAGGCAGAAGGGCACCAGCAGCAGGGAGAGCGCCGGCAGGACGAGGGTGAGCCGCCAGTGCATCCAGTCGGTGACCATCCCTCCCATGAGGGTGGCGATGGAGGAGAAGAGGGCCATGGAGGCCCCGAAGATGCCGAGGATTTTGGCGCGTTGGGCGGGGGCGGCCGCGGAGGCCAGGGTCAGGGCGCTGGAGGTGATGGCGCCGGAGCCCGCCGCCTGAACGAACCGGCCCGCGATCAGGGTGCCGAAGTTGGGGGCCAGGAGGCACAGCGCCGCGCCGACGGCCAGGAATATGGAGCCCACCAGGAGGGTGTTGCGTACACCCCATTTCTCGGAGAGCCGTCCGAAGAACGCGGTGCCCACGCCGAGCGCCAGGGCGTGGGCGGTCAGTACCCAGCCGGCGACGGCGGGGCGGACCTCCATCGCCTGGGCGACATCGGGCAGTGCCACGCCCGCGGCGGTCACTCCGAAGATCACGGGGCCGAACAGGGCTCCCAGCCTCAGCCCGGTCGCTCCCGCGCCCAGTGCGCTCTGCGGCGGGGCTTGCACCGCGGTGTTGGTCGTCATCGAGACTATGTCCTTCCAGATTCTGGATTGTGGCGGGCTCGGCTTCGCCGGGTGGTCACAAGCTCTTCGCGCGCGGCACGATGTTGTGGTTGAACCGGAAAAGGTTGTCCGGGTCGTACCGGGCCTTGATCTCGCCGAGGCGCGCATAGGTGGCGGGGCCGTAACCGTGCTCGGCCAGCTGGGCTGTGTGCGGGCCGGCGAGGAAGTTGAGATAGCGCCGGCCCGTTCCCCGGTGCGCCATCCCCTCCACGACAAGGTCCGGGCGCCCGCCGGGCAGTTGGAGTGTGGCCAGGCAGAACGCGGCCTCGCGGTGGTCGACCGCGCCGGCCACCGCGGGCGGCCGGCCCAGCGCGCCGCCCATGTGCCGCAGCTCGACCATGATGTCGGTGCAGTTGCTGGCGGGGCCCGCGAGGGCTAGCAGGTCCTTCGCGGCGTCCTGGCCCAGCTCACGCAGCATCAGGGAGCGCTCGTTGTAGGGGATGGGGAAGGCGGGGTCGTTGTGGATGTCCGCGAAGCGGGTGTAGGGCATCGGCGCGAGCGTGTCCACCATCGCCGGCGCGCTCGCCCGCAGGGGCGCCACCAGGCGTTCGCCTTCATCGCCCGGTCCCAGGTGGGCGATGCGGATGTGGACCACGAGCTTGCCCCGCAGGAACTGCGGGATGGGCTCCATGTCCGGCATCCGCAAAAAGGCCAGCGAGGAGCCCATCTCCTCGGGAACGGACGCGGTCCACGACCGCCAGGCGTCAAGGACCTCGGCGGCGAACTCGCCGGGGAAGAACAGCCCGCCGCCGTAGAAGTGGGGTACGGGCACGAGAGCGAACTCGATGGCGCTGACCACCCCGAAGTTGCCCTTGCCGCCGCGCAGCGCCCAGAACAGGTCCGTGTTGTGCTCCGCGGTGGCGGTGCGCGGCCGCCCGTCGGGGGTGACGACGTCGATGGCGGTGACCTGGTCGGCGGCGAAGCCGTGCTTGCGGGAGAGCAGGCCCAGCCCGCCGCCGAGGGTGTAGCCGACCACGCCCACCAGCGGCGAGGAACCGTTGAGCGGGGCGAGGCCGTGCGCGGCGGCCGCTTCGACGACGTGGTGCCACTGCGTGCCGGCCTCTGCCCGGGCGGTCCTGGTCAGGGGGTCGATCGTCACTTTGGTCATCCGGCGCGTGTTGATGAGCAGTCCGGTCCCCTCGGCGGCGGCCGAGGGGCCGTGACCGGTCGCCTGGACCGCGACGGGCATACCGGTTTCGGCCGCGAAGGTGACGGCTTTGCGTATCTCCGCGGCGTCCAGCACGCCGGCGACCATCTGGGGCCGGTGCTGCAGTACCTGGTTGAACCCGGCGGCCTCGGCCGCGTATCCCTCATCCCCGGGTCCAAGGACCGGGCCCGCGAGGCGTTGGGCGAGCTTGTGCACCGCTGCGGACGTGAACATGCATCAGCCCTCCAAGGCGGACCCACTCGGGTCGCTGATCACACTTCCAGTGCCGGGCCTTTCGACCAATCCCTCTATTGGGGGGAGGATGGGTCTCAGCGGTCGCGGTGTGCGCGAGCGGACCCACCGGACGCAGGACCGGACGCAGGACCGGGTGCAGGACCGGGTGCAGGACCGGACGCAGGACCGGACGCAGGACCGGGTGCAGGGCCGGGTGCAGGGCCGGGTGCAGGATTGGGTGCAGGATTGGGTGCAGGGTGCCCCGGCATGTCGCCCAGGACGCGCAGCAGTTCGACCAGTTGCCTCAGCCGGCGCTCGCCCAGCAGGTCCTCCACCCGCGCGTGCAGCTGACCGGCCTCCTCCAGGGCCGCGGCCAGATGATCGCGGCCACTGCCGGTGAGCGCGACGATGCGGCGCCTGCGATTGGCCGGGTCCATCTCCTTGGTCACCAGGCCACGCGCCTCCAGGCGGTCCAGCAGGGACGTGAGCGTGGAACGGTCGATCGCCGCCAGCGCCCCCAGCGCCGACTGGTCCATGCTGCCGTGGTCGTCCAGGGCGAGCAGCACCCCGAACTGAGGATTGGTCAGGTCGGGGAGGCGCTGCTGCCACAGTGCCGTCCACGCCTGAGCGGCCCGGCGCAGCTGATGCGGCAGCGCCTCTTCCAGTTGCGGCCGGGGGCGGGGGCTTGTGTTCGTCATGACACCCAGTATATTCAGTACAAGGATATTCCGTACACGGAAGGTGGTGGGTGGGGTGCGATGCGGCTGATCGTGGGAATGACCGGCGCCACAGGCGCGGTGCTGGGCGTACGGCTGCTCACCGAGCTGCGCGGGAACCCTCAGGTGGAGACACACCTGGTGCTCAGCCGCTGGGCGCGCGCCACAGTGGAACTGGAGACCGGGCTGAGCGCGCGCGAGGTGGCCGCGCTGGCGGACGTCACCTACTCGCCCGACGACCAGGGAGCGGCGATCTCCTCCGGCTCCTTCCCCACCGACGGCATGGTGATCATCCCGTGCAGCATGAAGACGCTGGCCGGCATCCGCGCCGGGTACGCCGAAGGGCTCATGGCCCGCGCCGCCGACGTCACGCTCAAGGAGCGGCGCCGCATGGTCCTGGTGCCACGGGAGACCCCGCTCAGTGAAATCCATCTGGAGAACATGCTCGCGCTGGCCCGCATGGGCGCCGCGATCGTGCCGCCGATGCCCGCCTTCTACAACCACCCCCACACGGTGGAGGACATCGTCGACCACATCGTCGCCCGGGTTCTGGACCAGTTCGGGATCCAGAGTGCCGCGGCCCGGCGCTGGGAGGGCTTCGCGCGGGCCACGGCCGCCCGGCCGGGCCCCCAGGCCGACATCACCCCGGTACATCACCACGGCATGGAACAAAGGAGCGCCCGTTCATGACCCGCCCCGCCACCCGCCCCGCCACCCGGTTCGGCGATCTTCGCAGCTACCTCGACGCGCTGGACGCTCTGGGCGACCTCAAGCGCATCCACCGCAGCGTGAGCGCCGACCTGGAGGCCGCCGCGATCAGCCGCCTCTCCTGTGAACGCCAGTCACCCGCCCCGCTGTTCGAGAACGTGGCGGGCGTCGCGCCCGGCTTCCGGCTGCTCGGCGCGCCCGCCGCGCTCAGTGCCGCGCCGGGCAGGCCGCTGGCCCGCGTCGCCCTGTCCGTGGGGCTGCCCGCCGAGACCACCGCCGCCGAGCTGGTCGACCATCTGGCCCGCACCCGCGACGTGGCGCCCGTACCACCCAAACTCATCGCGCGTCAGGATGCGGCCTGCAAAGAGAATGTGCTCCTGGGCGAGGATGCCACCCTCGATCTTTTCCCGGTGCCCCAGATCCACGAGTTCGACGGCGGACGCTATCCCAACACCTGGGGAATCATCGTCGCCAAGACCCCCGACGGCCGGTGGACCAACTGGTCCATCGCCCGGATCATGCTGATCGACGGCAAGCACATGACCGGCCTGGTGATACCGGCGCAGCACATCGGCATGATCTGGCAGGAGTGGGCCGAGCTGGGTCAGCCCATGCCCTACGCGCTGGTACAGGGCGGAGACCCGGCGATCCCCTTCGTCGGGGGCATCCCCCTGCCCAGGGGAGTCGACGAGGCCGGGTACATCGGGGCGCTGTACGGCCAGCCGCTCGAGGTCGTGCGCTGCGAGACGGTGGACCTGGACGTGCCGGCAAGCGCGGAGATCGTCATCGAGGGGCACCTGTCCGTGGGCCGCGACGCGCGGGAGGGGCCCTTCGGCGAGTTCGCCGGCTACGCCTCCACCCACACCTCGATGCAGCCGGTGTACACGGTCGAAGCCATCACCCACCGCAACGACCCCATCTGGCCGCTGGTGGCCGAGGGGCGGCCGGTGGATGAGTTCCACACCGTCACCGGTGTCGGCCAGGCGGCCGAGGTACTGGCGGAGCTGCGGGCCGCCGAACTGCCCGTCACCACCGCCTGGTCACCGCTGCGCGCGGCATCGCACTGGATGGTGGTCACCGTCCCCCGGGACTGGCGCCAGATGCTGCCCGGTGTCGACTCGGCCGAGCTCACGCACCGGATCGGCACCGTGCTCTCCCAGTCCCACTCGGGGCGTGCCACGGCGGCCACCTTCGTCCTGGACGATGACATCGACCCGGCCGACGACACGGACCTGTTGTGGGCTCTGGCCACCCGCATCCATCCCCTTGACCGTGCGGAGGCGTGGTACGGCTTCGTCCACCCCCTGCTGAACTGCTACACCGGGGAAGAACGCGCCGCCCAGAGCGGCCCCATCGTCTTCCACGACGGGCTGCTGCCCGTCTCGGGCGAGGGCCGCCTCGCGCACAGCTCCTTCGCCGAGGCCTACCCGGCGGCGATCCGCCGCCAGGTCCTTGACCACTGGGACGACTGAGCACTGCGCAGGCACCGCTCCTGCGGCCGGCCCGGCGCACGCGACGACGCGTGCGGGGCCGGCCCGGCCCCACAACCCCGCCCCCCCCCGGAGCGCATCGGGATCCGGGCGGCGCCGTGGCCGTGCCGTGCCCCCGCACCACCACCCGAGGCCCGGCGCGCACGCGGTGCGGGGCCCCTGCCGAACCTGGACGGAACACGTGAACACTGAGCAGCAGCACAAGAAGCACGAGGTGCCACCGGAAGCTGTCCGCGGGGCCCTTCGCCCGCAGCGCAAGGAGCCCGGACACCGGGACGAGCAGGTGGCCCCGCCGCTGAGCGCACAGGAACGGGGCATCAGCGGCGCCCCGCCCCGCGCCGTCCCCGTCCTGGCCCCCGTCGGGACCGACCTGCCCCGCCGCCGGATCGCGCGCCTGCCCCCCGGCGCCGCTCCTGCCCTGCGCAAGGACATCGCCCAGTGAGAACCGCCCTGGTCATCGGAGCCGGTCTGATCGGCACATCGGCCGCCCTGACCCTCGCCTCACGCGGCGTCAGTGTCCATCTGGCCGACCACAACCCGGACAGGGCCCGCACCGCGGCAGCCCTGGGCGCCGGCAGTGACGAGCCGCCGCCCGGCCGTGTCGACCTCGCGATCATCGCCGTACCGCCCGCGCACACCGCCACCGTCCTCGCCAAGGCCATGCGCGCCCACACCGCGCGCGGCTACCTCGACGTGGCCAGCGTCAAGGGCGGCCCCCGGCGCGAGCTGGAGGACCTGGGCCTCGATCTCCGTACGTACATCGGTACGCACCCGATGGCAGGCAAGGAGAGTTCGGGCCCGCTCGCGGCGACCGCCGATCTCTTCGAGGGCCGCCCCTGGGTGCTCACCCCGACGCCGGACACCGACACCGAAGTGCTCAACCTCGCCCTGGAACTTCTCGCGCTGTGCCGCGCCGTGCCGGTGGTCATGGACGCCGATGCCCACGACCGGGCCGTCGCCCTGGTCTCGCACACCCCCCAGCTCATCTCCTCGATGCTCGCCGCACGGCTGGAAACGGCGGACGAGACGGTCGTACGGCTCTGCGGCCAGGGCATCCGCGACGTCACCCGCATCGCGGCCTCCGAGCCCCGGATGTGGATCGAGATCCTGTCGGCCAACCCGGGCCCCGTCGCCGACGTACTGGCGGGCGTGGCCGCCGACCTGGAGGACACCGTCGAGTCACTGCGCGCCCTGCAGTCCGCGGACGAGGCCAAGCGGCGCGGCGGCGCCGCGGGCATCGAGGACGTCCTGCGCCGGGGCAACGCCGGCCGGGTGCGGGTGCCCGGCAAGCACGGCGAGGCCCCCGCCGCCTACGAGACGGTGGCGGTCCTCATCAGCGACCAGCCGGGCGAGCTGGCGCGGATCTTCGCGGACGCCGGACGTGCCGGGGTCAACATCGAAGACGTCCGCATCGACCACGCGACGGGGCAGCAGGCGGGTCTCGTGCAGCTCATGGTGGGGCCCGCGGCGGCCACCGCCCTGAGCGCAGCCCTGAGCGAACGCGGCTGGTCGATCCGCCGGTGACGGCACCGGCGACGCCGGCAACGGGACGCCTCCCGCCGGCCCGTGCTCCAGCCGGTGCTCCAGCCGGTGCTCACCCCTGCCGCACGCGCCCGCGCCCCGGTCATCGCGAGGGCGCATGACGCTCACGACGGGCGGCGCCCGGCAGGGGTGAGGAGGATTCATGGGTGAGGAACAGCTTGGTCAGCTTGACGCGGCTGTTGATGTCGAGCTTGGAGAACACGCGCCGCAGATGGCTGTCGACGGTGTGAGGCGACAAGAACAGCATGCTCGCCGCCGCCTTGTTGCTCCTGCCGTCGGCGATCGCCCGTACGACACGAAGCTCCGCACCGGTCAGGCTTGCCCAGCCGGAGGTGAGCCTCTCCGCGCCCGGCGCACGCACCTGGCTCTCGCCCGCAGGACGAAGCCTCTTCTGTACGCGGGTGATGTCGCCCCGCGCACCGCAGTCCACGTAGAGATCAAGAGCGGACTCCAGGAGCCAGATCGCCCGGTCCCTGTTCCCGCTGTCCTGCTCCAGTTGTGCCGCGTCCTCCAGGGCGATGCCCCGGGCCAGCGGACGCCCGGCGCGCCGGTAGTGCTCCACGGCGCGCAGCAGAGCAGCGGTATCGCGGCGCAGCAGCCCCTCGGCATGTTCGGCGCCCCCTGCCAGCGACGCCACACCCGGGTTGCGCCCGGCGATGTCGCGGGCGCACCGGGCCGCCCGTGCGGCCCGCGCATCATCTCCCGTCTGCCCGGCCAGGCGCACGACCATGGCCGCCGCCGTCGGCGCTTCGCTGAAGAGCAGAGCGTGGGGCGTGAGCGGCCCGTTGGCGTCGATCAGCCTCGAAGCCGCCTCGGCGCCGCGCCCGCAGGCTGCCTGGAACTGTGCAAGCGCCCAGTCCAGGCCGGTCTCATCGCCCACCGCGCCGTCGCCCACCGCGCTGTTGGCCACCGGCCGCCCGGCCAGGTGCAGGTGTTCGCCGGCGGCGGCGATGTCGCCGCGATGCAGGTCGATGCGGGCCAGCACCACGCGCGCCGCTACGCACTCCGCGCCGGCCGGCCGGCCGGGTGGCGCCAGCGCGGCCTGGGCCTGCGCCCGCGCTTCATCGAGGCGACCGGCCGCCATCAGGACCTCGGCGCGCTGAGCGTGCCACAGCGGTGGTGGCAGGGCCTCGCCGAGCCTGTGCGACTCCCGCTCGATCGCGGCGCACAGGGCTGTCGCCTCCTCACACCGGTCGGCTGCCACCAGAGCGCGGACCATCCACGTCCACAACGGACGCTCACCCGTGCCCGCCGCCCGGACATCGGAACCGGAGCCGGAGCCGGAGCCCGTGTGACGAGCGGTGAGGTGCCACGGCGCGGTGCCCGGCCGCTCATGTGCGGGCGCACCCGCGTGGGCGGCACCGTTCCTCCCCCGTGCCGTATCGGCGAGCATGTCCTTGAGCGCGGCACGGTCCGCCTCGCCGATGTCCTGGCGTGCCGGCGTCTGCTGAAGATGTGCCGCCGACAGGTCGTGGCGGCCGGCCTCACCCAGCCCCCGTGCGACCTCGAGCACCAGCTGCTCCCCGGCCCCGGCCCCGGTACCGGGGCGCACGGTAATGCCCGCGAGGCGACTGGCCTGAACGCCGCGCCCCGCCCCGGTGAGCAGGCGCAGGGCGCGGGCCAGCGTCCGCGGCGCCTGCTCGAACGTATCTCCCAGCGACGCGATGGCCCGGGCCAGGACAGTGTCCTGGCCGCCTGCCGGCTGCTGTGATCTCACCGGCGCGCAGAGAGCAGGTCGTGTGCCCGGCCGCTTCGCCGGGGCGCCGGCCGCGGCCACCGGCGCCGCCAACTGCGGACCCCGCGACGCGTCATGGCGCAGCGCTTCGCCGATCACCTCGTGGAGGAACGTCAGCTGCGCACCGTTCTTGCGCATCAGCCCTGCCCGCACCGCCTCCTCGACGCAGGCGGACAGGTGGGGGACCGGCTCGCCGAGCACCGCGGCCGCCTCCTCGACCGTGAACGTCGGGCCCCTCTTCCCGCCGAGCGCCAAAAGACGGCGCATCGCAGGCGGTACTTCCTCGAGCAGGCGCTCGACAGCGCCAAGGACGCCCCGGGGAAGGCTGTTGGCCACCACTGAGGCCCTGCCGTCGACGATGAGTACCGCTCCCGCTTCCCTGAGCGCGCCGAGCAGGCTCTTCACCAGCCACGGGTTGCCCCCGCAGCGAGCCGCCCAGCCGAGCACGGAGGAATCCGGCTCGGCCCCCAGCACGCCGGCACACAACTGGGCCACCGCCTCGTTGTCCAGCGGCCCCAGGTGAAGCCGCACCGCGCAATGGTCGATCAGCGAGCCGATGGCGTGCTGGGTGAGTGAGGGGGCGGGAGCCGGCCGGCGCGCGAGCAGCCACATGACCGGCGAGGAGACAAGCGAGTGCACCAGGCCCCGCAGAGCCAGAGCGCTGACCTCGTCGGCCTGGTGGACATCGTCCAGAACGATCAGCAGCGGGCGCCTGCGCGCCGCGTTGTCCACCAGCGGGCCAAGGCGGTCCACCAGCCAGAAAGGATTGCTGTCCGGGCGCATCAGCTCATCGCATGCGGATTCACCGGGCATCACGTGCCGCAGGAAACTGATCAGCAAGCCGATGGGGGCGGGCTGATCGATCCCGCCCGCCCGCCCCGCAACCACCGCAAGACCGCGTTCGGCCCCCTTCTGGGCCGTCGCCGTCAACAGCCGGGTCCTGCCGATGCCGATCGGCCCCTCAACCACGACACAGCCACCGGCGCCCCGCACGGTGGCGTCCAGATGACCGGCCAGCACCGACAGTGTCTGTTCACGCCCTACCAGCGCATTCATGATTACCCCCGTTTTTTGGCAGCGAATGCTCCACCGCGCGACAGGTGCATGGACCGGGCAGCGGGCAACGATCAGCGGTGTGATGGCGCAAGCGCGCCATATTCCGACGCGGTTGATCAACATTGCTCGGCGGATCAGCGGTGCACAGACGCCACAGCCTGGCCCGAACACGCTGTCGGACATAGAGAAGTGCGGAAGACTCACGCGGACGCCCGGTGCGGCGTGCCCCCAACACCGTGAAGACGTGGTGTGCGCGCACCGGCTGCCGGGTCAAGCTGTCGCACAAGCCCTGATCGGGCGGGGCCCCCTTGTGCGGCTCCGGGAGGCAGGCTCGCTGGTTTCTTGAAGGGGGAGTACAGATGCCGTCACCCGGCTCCACCGCGGACGTCGACCCACCCTGGCCGTGGGAGGCCATGCCCGCGGCGCAACAGCCGACGTGGCGAGAACACGCCGCCTACCAGGAGGCCCGTCGCACCCTGGCCCTCGCCCGGCCGCTGGTGAGCGCCGCGGAGACGCGGCATCTGCGAGGAGTGCTGTCGCACGTGACGAGGACGGATGCTCTCCTGCTGCAACTGGGCGACTGCGCGGAGAGCCTGGAGGAATGCTCCGCTTTCCACACGGCAAAGAAGCTGCGTGTCATCGACGTGCTGGCAGACCGGTTCAGCGACCTCACCGGCCGCAGCGTCATCCGCGTAGGGCGCATGGGCGGACAGTTCGCCAAACCCCGCTCCCAGGACACCGAGCGGCACGGCGAGTTCACTGTCCCTTCGTTCCGCGGGCACATGATAAATTCCGAAATCGCGACACCCACGGCCAGGGAACCCGACCCATCGCGCATGCTGTGGGCGTATGACGCCGGCGACACCGTGCAGCGGGCGATGCGAACGCACCGCCGGGGACACGAACGCGAACGCAATACTGCCGGTCAGGGACCGTGGTCCAGCCACGAAGCCCTGGTCATCGACTATGAAACCCCCTTGGTCCGCCGCGACGCGGACACCGGCGAGCTGTACCTGACCTCGACACACCTGCCATGGGTGGGGGAACGGACACGCCAGCCGGGCGGTGCGCATGTCGCCCTGCTTGCCTCGGTGGCCAATCCGGTCGGCTGCAAAATCGGCCCGGCAACGACCCCCGATGAAGTACTGACCCTGTGCCGGGCACTCGATCCCGGGCGCGAGCCCGGCCGCCTGGTGCTGATACCGCGCATGGGCCGGACCCGTATCCGTGAGGTCCTGGGGCCGATCGTGCGCCGTGTGGCCCATGCCGGACACCCCGTGATCTGGCTGTGCGACCCCATGCACGGCAACACGGTGACCTCTTCCTCCGGCAGGAAAACCCGCCGTCTGACCGACGTGATCGCAGAAGCCCTGAGCTTCCGCGACATCGTCGAGGAGAACAGGCAGTACGCCGCCGGACTCCACATCGAGGTCGCGGCGGAGGAGGTGACCGAGTGCATCGGCGGGTCGGTTGAGAGCGAGGCCGATCTGGGGCGTCACTACACCTCGCTGTGCGATCCCAGACTCAACGTCGAACAGGCCGGCGAACTCATCGAGGCATGGGCCAAGGGAGCGGCGACGGGCCGCCCCTGAGAAACCGGGCCCGGACGCGCCTGCCGCGCATCCGCAGCCGGTCCGGTCCCGGCTGCGCCGACGACGGCGTTGCGGCGACAAGGGCCCGCCGCGCGCCGGCGAGGGCTTCACGGGAACGAGGCCCGCCCCGGGCCAAGGGACGTTCGCCGCCGCGTTCCTCACCCGCCCTCGAACCGGGGGGCACGCGCACGATGTTCTCGGCGCCGTCGCCGGACCGGTGTCCGCGCGGACCGCGCCGAGCAAGGAGGCCGGCTGCCAGGACCGGCGGGCCGTGAAGGTCAGCGGTTGCGCGGGGCTACCAGGCCCGATTCGTAGGCCAGGACCACCAGTTGGGCGCGGTCGCGGGCGTGGAGCTTGGTCATGGCCCGGTTGATGTGGGTTTTCACGGTCAGGGGGCTGATCACCATATGGTCGGCGATCTGGTCGTTGGACAGGCCCTGCGCGACCAGGGCGACGGCCTCGCGTTCGCGGCTGGTCAGCTCTTCCAGCCCGGTGCCGGCGCCGGCGCCGGTGTGCAGCGGCTGGGTGACGTACCGGTTGATCAGCTTGCGGGTGATCGACGGTGCGAGCAGCGCGTCGCCGCGCGCGGCGACGCGCACGGCGTGCAGGAGGTCTTCCGGCACGATGTCCTTGACGAGGAATCCGGCGGCGCCGGCGCGCAGCGCGTTGAAGACGTATTCGTCAAAGCCGTAGTTGGTCAGGATGACGACGTGCACCCCGGCCAGGGCCGGGTCCGCGACGATGAGCCGGGTCGCCTCGATACCGTCGACGACCGGCATCTGGATGTCGATGAGCGCCACGTCGGGCAGATGTTTTTTGGCAAGCGCCAGGCCCTCCCTCCCGTCCCCGGCCTCGCCCACCACCTCGATGTCGGCTTCGATGTCCAGGAGCGCGCGGAATCCGCTGCGCAGGAGCGGCTGGTCATCGACCAGCAGGACACGGATCACGACGTCCGGTCCACGGGAAGTTCGGCCTGGACGCTGAAGCCGCCCTCACTGCGCGGCTCCGCGCGCAGGCGACCGCCCAGGATGGTGACGCGCTCGCGCATCCCGAGCAGCCCGACACCGGGCGTCGGGGCGCTGTCCGCGGTGGCCCTGCCGTCGTCGTCGACGCGTATGGCCAGGGCGTCCGGACGGTAGTCGATGCAGACCGACGCGGTGGCGGCGCCGGCGTGACGGGCGATGTTGGTGAGCGACTCCTGAACGATCCGGTAGACGGTCCGGCCCACCGCGGCCGGCACGTCGTGTCGTTGCCCCTCGATCGTCAGCGTCGCGTCCAGGCCGATCGAACGGGAGCGCTCCACCAGTTCCGCGACATGCTCGAGCCCGTGCGGCGGGGTCATGTCGTCGTCACGCAGCGCCTCCAGGGTCGCCCGCAGTTCCCGGGTCGCCTCCCGGCCCGCCTGCTGGATCGCCAGCAGGGTCTCCGGCACCTGTTCGCCACGCCTGCGCGCCAGGTGGACGGCGACTTCGGACTGCACCTTGATGATCGAGATCTGGTGGGTGAGCGAATCGTGCAACTCCCGCGCGATATGCAGCCGCTCCTCATCGGCGCGGCGCCGCGCGGTCTCCTCCCGGGTCCGCTCGGCCTCGTCCGCCCGCCGCTCCGCCTGCCGCAGCGCTTCCCCCGCCGCGCCGGCCGCGACCAGCCAGGCAATCTCCAGGGCGCCGCGGGCCTGCTCGAACGCCTCACCCATGTCGTGCAGGGAGGCCAGGGCCCCCAGCGGCAGAGTGGCCACCATGGTCACCGACGCCGCCACCGTGAGGGTGCGGTGTCCCGCCCGCACGGCGGCGTACACCGCGAACAGGAACGCGACGGCAGGCACGTCGAAACCGGCCGCCTGGTAGCCCACCGCGCACAGCCCGGTGACGGCCAGGACGGCAACCGGAGCCCGGCGCCCGGCACCCAGCGCCAGGCCGCCGGCCACCAGCAGCGGGTAGCCGAGCAGGTCGAGGCCCGTGGCGGAACGCTCCCCGGACAGCCCGGTGACCAGCAGCGTCGCCGCCACGCAGACGGCGATCGCCCAGTCTCTGACACCGGCCGGAACCCCGGTCCGTCCTGTGCTCATGCCCGCACCCTAGCCGGATGTCACGGCGGGCGAATCCCGCTCGCGGACGAGCAGTTGACTACCGCGCACGCAGTACCTTCGCGGCGCCTGCGGCATCCGCGGCAGCCGGGTGCGCCATCGGCGGCAGCGCCAAGTGCCCCCGTCCGCGGCAGGACCTCGGCGGCCGGCCGGCCACCACGGCCAGGGGGTGTCGGCGTCGATGACGACCTGCTGACGGGTGGAGTACCGAAACTTCCCGCACGCCCGGCGCCCTCCGGCGAAAGCTTCCACGGCTGATTCCGGCCGGGGACCTCGCCACTCCCGCGGCGCAGCGCGGTCACCGACTCGCCGAAGGCACACGGGATCAGCCCGGCGCACAGGGCCGTCCCGTCCAGGACGGCTGCGACGCCGTGATCACACCGGACGCAACCAGGATCACCCCACGGCAGGATCCTTTACGGGGCAGTCCCCGGAGAAACGCCCTCCGGGCGCGCTCAGCCACACCCGCCCAGGTCGAACCCCGGAACCCGGCCTTCCGGCCCACTGAATTACGCCGAATACGGGAAATCGAGGGAAGTTATAGTCCAGTCGTTTACTTTGTGCCTCGTCCGCACGGGGGGTTTAATGATCATTTGTGCTGTCTGTGAGAGCACGACCACTCCTCACGGCAGTAGACGCCGGCCTGGCGTTTCAAGCCGGGTTTCGCTCACGATCAAGGAGTGGTCCGAGGTGAATAATTCGCCCATGTACATCAAGCGGAGCGGACGTTCCTGTGGAATTGAACGGTTACAGGCGCTGAAAGATCCGCCGCCGGCCACGTGGCGGCCCACCCACCTGCCCGGCGGCACCCGGAGTCCGGCCGGCGCGGACCGGCATCCCGGCATCCGGTGCGTATGCGCGGTCCACCCCCGCACCGGCCCCTGGGCGCGAAGGGCGGTGCGATGACAGACCTCCAGGTCCGCGACGCTCTGCGTGCCGGGGCCTGTGGCCTGGTCCTGCGCGATGCCCCACCGGACCAGCTGCCGGCCGTGATTTCCGCCCTCGCGGCAGGTCACCTGATGCTGACGCCCCCCCGCGCCGGGCAGATGGGGCGGCGCGGCCCGGAGCCGGCGGCGGGCGCGGTCGAGGCGGAGCGGCTGCGGTTCGCGCGAGAAGTCCACGATGTGCTCGGCCGCACCCTTGCCGCGGTCAACCGCAAGAGCGAGCTGGTGGCGCAGCTGCTCCCCGACCAGCCGGAACGGGCCCGCGCCGAGCTGGAGGCCCTGTGCGTGTTCGCGCGCCGGTCCATCGCCGAGGTCCGTGCCCTGACCCGTGGGTACCGCCTGGGGGACCTGGCCGCCGAGATCGCGGCCGTGCGCTCGGACCTGCGGGTCATGGGGGTGCGGGTGGAGGTCACCGGCACCGGCGTCCTGGGCGCGCTGCCCCAGCCGGTCCAGGACGCGTTCGGCTGGGTGGCACGGGAAGCGGCCGCCAACATCATCCATCACAGCATCGCCGCGGCCTGCTCGATCGAGGTGTGGACCGGCAGGCAGACCGGCCATCTGCGGATCATCAACGACGGTGCGGGGCGGCGCGGCTCGAACGCCGGGAGCGGGCTCGCGGGTCTGGCGGAGCGGCTGGGCTCCATCGGCGGCACACTCGTGCACGGCCCCGGCCGCGATCTCACGTACCGCGTCGAAGCCACGGCTCCGCTGGGCGGGTAGACCAATGGGGGGAAGAGATCGTGATCAAGGTTGTCTTGGCCGAGGACGAAGCCATCACCAGGGAGGCTCTGGCGAAGCTTCTCGAACTGACGGAGGACATCGAGGTCGTCGCCGACACCGGGCGGGGAGACAGTGTGCTGGGACTGGTGGACCAGCACCAGGCCCAGCTCGCCGTTCTCGATGTGAACATGCCGGGGATGAACGGGATCGAGGTCGCCGAACAACTGCGCCAGGAACGCTCCGGCTTCCCGATCGTGATCCTGACCTGCGACGCCCGCCCCGGGCACGTGCACCGGGCGCTCAAGGCCGGGGTGCGCGGACTGCTCACCAAAGAGACCTCGATCGGGGAGCTGGTCGGGGTGATCCGCAAGGTCCACGCAGGTGGATGGCACTTCATGCCCGAACTGGTCGCCGAGATGCTGGACTCCGGGGAGAACCCGCTGACGGCCCGCGAGGCGGAGATCCTGATGGCGGCCCAGGACGGCCGCCCGCTCAGCGCCATCGCCTCGCAGCTGAACCTGAGCCCGGGCACCGTCCGTAACCATATTCACTCCGCCATCCACAAACTGGGTGCGGGCAACAGGATCAGTGCCGTTCACGCCGCGTCGCGGGCCGGGTGGATCTGAGCCACAGCCGGTGAGAGCCAGTGGTCACCGCCGCGGGCCACGCGGCCCGCACCACAGGGGCCCGGCCCGGCCAGGCCCTGCCGGCCGGTGCCGGCCAGGTCCGGCCGGGCCCGGCTGAGCGTCAGGTGGGCGTGCGCGAACATGACCAGGCTCATATGGCGGTACCACGCCCGCCAGTGCCGCGCCGCGTAGCGGTCCTTCCCGGCCTCACGGCGGGCGGAGTCGATGTAGTGCCTGCGGGTGGCGCCCTTGCGCGCCGCCTCCATGAGCTCCTCCTGGCGGGTTCCCCCTCTGGCGAAGGCCAGATGGCAACCGCCACCCGGGCGTGGCCGCCGCCACCGCACGAACCCCTCGACCTCCTCGCCCCGCACCGCCGTCAAGGATCCGGCGGCGGCGCTGCAGGCAAGCACATAGGGGATCCGGCGTGCCTCCAGCGCGGTGCGCAGTCGCGCGCTGTCGCCGTACCAGGGGGTGTCGGCGACCACCCAGCCGGCCGGGACGTGCGCCGCGAGGGCTCGGTCGATCATGGCGAGCACCAGGTCCTCCCTGTCCCGGGCACGGATGTCCGCGGGTATCTTGCTCGCCGCCCGGCGAAGGGCGTCCCCTGCCCAGGACGGCGGCAGCAACAGCTCCCGGTCGATCGCGGTGACCGATCCCGACTTGCCCGCGTAAAGGAGGAACAGGCCGATCTGGTAGTTGTCGACACGCTCCGCGGACGCGCAGTACTGCCGTTCCACTCCGGCGGATTTATGTCCATTCTTCACAAATCCCTCTTCGGTGATGACAAGTGCCGCGTCGGGAGAGCTCAGGTTCTCCACCACCATGTCGCGGATCCGGTCGCGGACCAGGTCCTCGTCCCAGCGTGCGGTGGTGAGCAGCCGGTTGCGTCCGTCCTCGGTGCACTTCTGGGCAGGCAGGGCAAGGAGATCGCACACGTAGCGAAATGCCTGGTCGCGCGGTTCCGTGCGATTGAAGAGGTTTTCAAGGCGGCGAAAGCGCCGGCGCAGCTCGGCGCTCCTCACCCCGTCATGGCCGGCCCGTGCGGCGCCGGCTTCCTTGTGCCGGAGCCCGCGTTGTACGTGACCGTGATTTCTCGTGGTCGATGCCATGCGGGTAGCGTAGATATCGCATATCGGAAATTTCCAGGGAAAATTTGTCACGACGTGGGAGGGTATTCCTCACGCATCCAGGCCTTACTTTTCATTGGCGCCACCCATGACATTCGTAAGGGGCCGACATGGCTCCGGCCGGCTCACGCCCATTCCGGGCGCGCGATGTCGCAAGGCCGGCCGGGGGATTGCGGGCAATGCGCAGCCGTGCCGGCCGGGGGACCCGCCGGGCCGGTGGCGCACGCGCTCACCGGGTTTTGTCCCACAGGCCGCGCCGGCTCCGCGGCCCGAGCGGTGGGGCGCCCATTGCCCGCGGCGGACGCGACAGAACCAGGCACCGCACCCACCCGCGAACTGTCACACCGTCACCAACCCGACGATGCCGGCGCCCTTGTGCGTGCTCACGGCAACCGCGGGCGTGCTCATCCGGCGCCTGCCGTGATGCGCCACGGTCCCCACCGGCCCCTCGCGCCCTGCCCGTGCTCCCGCTCCGCGCGAGCGTAGCGGGTCAGATCCCGGGCCGAGAACAGGGCCATGCCCGCGTTGAAGCCCGCCACCGCCACCGGAAGCCGCGCCCCGTACGCCAGATGGCCGTCGACGTACCACTCCACCTCCGAGGTCCGGGCCCGGTAGGTGATGGCGTAGCGGTGCTCACGCCCCGGCTCCGTCGCCGCCTCCACCACCACCCGGTGGATGTAGCGCTCGTGCGGCCGGGTCACACCCGGGATCACCAGTCGTTCGACCACCGCGTAAACGGTGTCATTGGTCGCGGCGGCATTCAGTACGACACCGGTTTGAAGGTCGAAGAGGTTCACCGTGCCGAAGGCGTCGAGCAGGTCATGGGGAACCTGGCCGTAGGTCCGCACCCCCATCTGCACCTCGAACGTCAGCTCTCCCGCCGCCGGCACACAAAAGCGCCGCACGGACTGGTACATCTGTTTGGCGTTGTTCTGCCGCGGGTCCGTGTCGTGGAAGCGACTGAACGGATTGACGGTCAGCTCGAAGTGCCCGTCACCGGTACGCACCCGCGCGTTGCGATCCCGGTACTGGTGCCTTTCACCGTTGGCCCCCTTCATCGCCATGATTCTCCAGCGGGCGGGATCGAGCTCGCCGCTGGTGAAGTCGTCGTACGTCCACGCGCTCAGCTCCGGCGCCCAGGTCATGGGAACACCATCAACCCCGCCGCCGCCGCTCGGACATCACACGTTCACGCGGTTCGGCCCAGGCTCACGCCATTTCCCCGACGCACGCCCAGAATCCCGTGAATGGGCCATGCCCGCGCGGAGGTGATGGCCGATGCTGCCGTACTAACCGCCACGTCACGACGCCATCATCGAAGGAGGTGTCATGGGCACGACGAACGTACCAGCGGACGGTGACCGCTATGCCGCCGTACATGACAGCGCCCGGTTCCAGGCCCTGCGTCGCCAATCCAATGCCTTCACCCTCTGGGCGAGCGTCACCTTTCTGGGGTGGTGGTTCCTCACCATCCTGCTCGCCGCCTTCGTGCCGGACTTCTTCCGCCACGGGCTCGGCGGCCCCCTGAACGTGGGCCTGCTGTTCGTACTTCTGTCGTTCGCCCTCGTGGTGGCGATCTCCGCGGTGTACCTGCGATACGCCCGTACCCGGCTGGATCCCCTCAGCGAGCAGATCCGGGCGGACCTGGAAGGAGACCGAGGATGACCAGCACTCTCGCGGCCCCCCCGCTGCCCCCGCCGCCACCCCTGATCAACACCTGGGCGGCGCCCGCCATCGCCATCCCCCTCGCGATCGCCATCACGGTCGTGGTGTTCGTCCTGGTCAACCGCACGCGCGCCCACATCCGCAACCCGACCGATTTCCTCCTCGCGGGCCGCGGGATCGGCCCTGTTCAAAACGCCCTCGCCATGGTCACCGGCCCCATCATGTACTCGACCATGTTCATCATCACCGGCCACGTCGCGCTCAGCGGCTTCGACGCCGTCCTGCTCCTGACGGCCTTCACGATGTCCATGCTGTTCGCGCTGCTGATATACGCCTCGCCGGTGCGCAACGTGGGCGCACACACGATGGGCGACCTGTTCGCGCTGCGCGCCCGCGAGCGCCCGGCACGGATCGCCTCGGCAGTGCTCACCCTGCTGATCTACGCCATGCTCATGATCATCATGCTGGACGCGGTCGGTATGGTCTCCAGCCGGATGCTCGAGATCGACTCCCGCACGGGAGAGGCCCTGGTGGTCGGCGTCGTCGGCCTGGTCGCCGTGGTGTACGTGTTCATGGGCGGGATCGCGGGAGTCACCCGGATGCTGGTGGTCAAGGCGGTGCTGGCGCTCGCCGTCGTGGCGGTGCTGACCCTGCTGGTACTGGCCAAGTACAACCTGAACCTCCTCAGCCTCCTCGACGACGCCCAGGCCAACGCGGCGCCGGACCCGCGCGGTTACGACCTGCTGGGCCCCGGCCGCCTGTTCGGCGAGGGCTCCGACCGGTGGATCCACCTGTCGAAGGTCTTCTCCATCGTCGTCGGCGTCGCGGGGATTCCCTACCTCTTCATGCGCAACGCCGCGGTGACCAGCGGACGGGACGCGCGGCGGTCGGCCGGCTGGGCAGCGATGATCATCGTGGGGTTCTACGCGTGCATCTCCGTCATCGGTCTCGGCGCCGTCGCGATACTCGGTCCGAAGAACATCGGCGTGTTCCCGCCCCACCGTGACATCACCCTGCCCAAACTCGCCGATGACCTCGGCGGGCAGTGGCTGGCCGGCACGCTCGGCGCGATCGCCCTGCTGGTGGTCGGCGCGGTCTTCGCCGCTCTGCTGATCAACGTGGTCACCTCCGCCACCAAGGACATCAACGCGGTGCGTGGCCACCGGCCCGACCCGGCCGCCGAACTGAAGGACACACGGCGCAACGTGGCCGTCATCGGAATCGTCTCCGTCGTCGTGGGTGTCGCGATGCTCTCCGAGCTGACCCACATCTTCATTCCCACCTCGATCGACCTGGGCGGTGCCGCGGTCCTGCCGGCGGTCCTCTACTCACTGTTCTGGCGGCGCTTCAACACCGCGGGACTGATGTGGACGGTCTACGGCGGCATCGCCGTGACCATGGTCATGGTCCTGTTCTCCAACGGGATATCGGGCGATCCCGCTGCCCTGTTCCCCGACGCCGACTTCAAGATCTTCGACATCGAACCCGGACTGGTCTCGGTGCCGGTCGCCTTCCTGCTCGGCGCCATCGGCACGCTCACCAGCAGCGAGCGCAACGACGCCGGCTTCGCCCAGATGCAGGTCCGTGCCCTCACGGGCGCCGCCGTTCCCGCTCCCCAGGACCCGGCCACCACCAGCGCGGACAACCGCGACCGACAAAGCCCCACACCCAGCCAAGCACACTGAACAACCGCGAACGGTGTGGGGCGGTCCCACCGCCCCACACCCCCCTCGGGAGGCAATCGTGGATCCGGTACCGGTTCTGGTCGTGGGCGCGGGCCCCGTCGGCATGGTCGCCGCTCTGGTGCTCGCCCGCCACGGCGTCGCCTGCACTCTCGCCGACCAGGGCTTCACGACGTCCGACCATCCCAAGCTCGACTACGTCAACTCCCGCAGCATGGAGTTCTTCCGCCAACTCGGCATCGCCGACGACGTCCGCTCCGCCGGCGTCGGGCCCGAGCACCCGGCCGACGTGATCTGGTCCACCGGCCTGGCCGGTGAACCGATCACCACGTGGCCACTTCCCTCGGTGTCCCAACAGTGGCGGCGCATCACCGAACACAACGACGGCACCCAGCCCGCCGAGCCCAGCCAGCGAATCTCCCAGATCGATCTGGAGCGGGTCCTGCGCGCCCACTGCCGGCGCAACCCCCTCATCGACCTGCGCTGCGGCCTGCGGTTCGACTCCCTCACCCAGGACGACGACGTGGTGACCAGCCACCTGGCCAATGTGGTGACCGGCGATCACATCCCGCTGCGATCCGGGTACGTGATCGGCTGCGACGGCGCCTCCAGCCAGGTCCGCACGGCGGTGGGCATCGGCCAGGTCAGCTTCGGCGTACCCGGGCTGCCGGGCGCCTTCATGGTGCACTTCAAGAGCCGCGATCTGGACACCCTGCACCGGCACGGGCGGTTCTGGCACTACTTCGCCTTCAGATACATCATCATCGCCCAGGACGAGGCGGACACCTGGACCGCGCATGTCAACGGCATGGAACCATCCGAATTCGACACACCACCAGCCGATCCGGCGGCATTCCTGCGCGAGACGATGCGCACGGACCTGAAGATCGACGAAGTGCTGCTGACCTCCCGCTGGCGCCCCGGCTTCATGATCGCAGACCATTACCGCGCCGGACGGGTCCTCCTCGCCGGCGACTCCGCGCACCGCATGTTCCCCACCGGCGCCTACGGAATGAATACGGGCATCGGCGACGCGGTCGACGCGGCCTGGAAGACCGCCGCCCTCGTGCGGGGCTTCGGCGGCCCCGCTCTGCTCGACAGCTACGAGGCCGAACGCCACCCGGTGGGCCTGCGCAACATGCACACCTCACACCGGCACCTCGGCGTGCACCTCAAGGCGGGGACACTGCTGCGCGAGGGCGCCCCGCTCCAGGCCGTCGCATCCCTCCTCGACGCCGAGCGGGGCGAGAACGAGTACACGGGAATCGAGCGGGACTACCGCTACCACGACTCACCCGTCATCTGCCACGAGGACGCACCCCAACCCCCGTGGAGCCCCCGGCACTACACACCGACGACCCGGCCCGGAAGCCGCCCGCCCAGCCTCCTCCTCGACGACGGCACACCCCTGTATGACCGCTTCGCCCCGTCCTTCACGCTCATCGACTTCGCCGGCGACCACAGCGCCGACGCGCTCCTCAAAGCGGCAGCCGCTCAAGGTCTGCCGGTCAGCCACAGCGTGGTCAGCGACGCCGGCGCCCGGCAGGCATGGGAACGCGACCTTGTCCTTCTCAGGCCCGACCATCATGTGGCCTGGCGCGGGAACACGGCCCCCGCCGACCCGGCCGCCGTGATCCAGCGCGTACGAGGCGCTGTGTGAACCGCCCCGGGCCCACTGAAGGCCCGGGTGTGCCCCGGGCCGGACGGAGCCGGACCCGGCTCTTCCCACGAAAGGAGAATTCCGGTGACGCATCTGAGGTGGCTGCGGAGTCGGCGCCTGAGGTACGCGGTGACCATCGCCACCGCGGCGGCCCTGGTGGGATCGCTGACCAGCGCCGCGCCGGCGCCCCCGCAAAAGACGGAAGGCTTCGACTTCGATCGCGGCAACGGCCTGATCGAAGTCGTCTTTCCAAAGTTCCAGCGAGTGTCGCGCGAGGAGAGCCTCGGCCGTCCCGTGTCGTTGACCGTGGAAACCGCCATGTTCATAGAAATGCCGTGGTTCGACGCCCTGGCTCCTTATCACCCGAAGGCGGTGGGCATCTTCTCGGACCTCGGCCGCCGCCCGGCAGAGGAACACACGACGCGCAACAAGAACATCGCCGTCATCTACTCCGCCTTCACCTCGCTCAACGTGGTCTACCCGCAATACAAGTCCAGATGGCTTGACATGATGGAATCGGCGGGTCTCGATCCTGACAACACCGAGGAAGACCCGGCCACTCCAAGCGGTATAGGCATTCTTGCCGCCAAGAACGCCATGGCGGCGAGAGAAAATGACGGTTCCAACCGGGAAGGTGATGAAGGCGGCCGTACGTACAACCGGCAGCCCTACGCCGACTACACGGGCTACCGGCCGGTCAACAGTGCATACCGCCTCCGTAACCCGTCCCGCTGGCAGCCGAACGTGACCTCGAACGCGACCTCAAAGGAAAAGGCCGTCTTCAGGGTCCAGCAGTTCGCGACTCCCCAGTTCGGCCGCGTGAAGCCGTTCTCCTACGACAGTCCCACACGGTTCGAGGTCTCTCCTCCGGCCAGGAGCAACCACCACGATCACCAGACCTACCAGCGTCAGGCCGACGAGGCGCTGAAAACATCGGCGAGCCTGAACGACCGCCAGAAGATGACCGCCGAGCTTTTCAATGACAAATCCTGGAGCCTCGGGAGCATCGCCGGTAATTCGGTGGTCAGAGAGCGCAACTACGATACCGAGAAGCTGGTTCACTACATCACCAGCTCCGACGTGGCCTTTGTCGATGTCACCATCGCCACATGGCACTTCAAACGCAAGTACGATTCGGTGCGGCCGTTCAGTGCGATCCGCCACCTGTACGGGAAGAAGAAGATAACGGCATGGGGCGGGCCCGGGAAGGGCACCGTCAGCGACATCACCGGAGACGAATGGCAGAGCTATCTGAACATGTACGCTGCCGACCACCCCGAATATCCTTCCGCCTCTTCCTCGCTCTGCCTTGCCTTCGCCCAGCAAGTACGACGTTTCACCGGCACTGACGAGATCGACATCTCCGCGCCCATCGCCAGGGGTTCCTCGCTCATTGAGCCGGGAGTGACCCCGGCCAGTGACATCACGCTGCGCTGGAGCAACTGGACTGATTTTGCCGGAGACTGCGGCAGGAGCAGGGTCTGGGGCGGCGAGAACTTCCCTTCCGCAATTGAGGCCTCGTCCCAGTACGCGCCGCAGATAGGCGACCTGAGCTACGAGTTCGTTCAGCGCAAGCTGAACGGCGGCTGATCCCAGTATTGTTCCGGCGCGACCGGGCGGTAGGAGCCGGTGCGCCATTTCCGTCCCCGGAAAGCAACACGCCTTTCCCCTCCGCGTTATTGCCGGAGGGCCTCACCCGTGAGCAGCATCCGCCAGGGCTCCAGGGTGGGTAGTGTCTGCTACTCGATCGAGTAGTGGATGAGGCGAAGCGAATCCGCTAATCTCATTTTGGCAGAGGCGCAACCCCTCCCTTGCGGCCATGATGAACAGCTCCTCGGGAGAGCGTACTTGCGCGCGGAATCATGCGATGAGCAGAGCGCGGCTGCACTGACAATACTTGGTGACACACGAGTGGCAGGGCCGGCCGGACCCGTTCCGTCAAAAGTGTTTGCTCGTCCGCGAAAGACCCTGATTCTTTCCGCTGTCATCGCTTCAGGACGTGGAAAGCCGATCGAAAGGAGAATTTTCGGTGACGAATTTCAGGCGGCCGCGGAATCGGCGCTCAGGGTACGCGGTGACCATCGCCACCGCGGCGGCCCTGGTGGGATCACTGACCAGTGCCGTGCCGGCGTCCTCGCAGCAGGCGGCAACCTTCGACCTCGACCGCGGGAACGCCCTGCTCGAAGTCATCTATCCAAGGTTCGACACCGTGTCGCGCACGGAGAGCCTGGGCCGGCTGACGCTGACCGTGGATCGCGCCATGCTGATAGAACTGCCGTGGTTCGACGCCCTGGCCGCGTACCACCCGAAGGCGGTGGGCATCTTTTCGAACCTCGGCCGCCGCCCGGCAGAGGAACGCACGGCGCGCAACAAGAACATCGCTGTCCTCTACTCCGCCTTCACCTCGCTCAACGCGATCCTCCCGGAATACAAGTCCAGGTGGCTTGAGATGATGGCAGCGGCGGGTCTCGACCCCGGCAACACGAAGGAAGACCCGGCCACTCCAAGCGGCATAGGCATTCTTGCCGCCAAGAACGCCATGGCGGCAAGAGAGAATGACGCCTCCAACCGGGAAGGTGATGAAGGCGGCCGCAAGTACAACCAGGAGCCCTACGCCGACTACACGGGCTACAAGCCGGTCAACAGTGCTGACGAGCTCCGTAACCCCTCCCGCTGGCAGCCGAACGTGGGCTCGAACACGACCTCAAAGGAAATGGCCGTCTTCAGGGCCCAGCAGTTCGCGACTCCCCAGTTCGGCCGCATGACGCCGTTCTCGTACAGGAGTCCCGCACAGTTCGAGGTCTCCCCTCCGGCCAGGAGCAACCACCGCAATCACAAGACCTACCAGCGTCAGGCCGACGAGGTCCTGAAAGCATCGGCGAGCCTGACCGACCGTCAGAAGATGACCGCGGAGTTCTTCAATGACAAGGTTCGGACCTACGGGGCCGTCGCCGTCAAGGTGAACGTAGGCGGCAACTACGACACCGAGAAGACCGTTCAGTACGTCACCAGGTCCGTCATGACCCTTTTTGATACCACCGTCGCCACGTGGCACTTCAAACGCAAGTACGACTCGGTGCGGCCGTTCAGTGCGATCCGTCACCTGTACGGAAAGAAGAACATAACGGCATGGGCGGGGCCCGGGAAGGGCACCGTCAGCGACATCACCGGAGACGAATGGCAGAGCTACCTGAACAGCAACGCTGCTGCCAACTACCCCGAGTACCCCTCTGCCACTTCCGCACTCTGCCTTGCCTTCGCCCAGCAGGCACGACGTTCCTTCGGCGACAAGGTCGACATCTCCGTTCCCGCTGCCAAGGGCTCCTCGCTCGTCGAACCGGGAGTCACCCCGGCCAGTGACATCACCCTGCACTGGAGCAACTTGACCGAATTCGCCGGAGACTGTGGGGAGAGCCGGGTCTGGGGCGGTGAGAATTTCCCGTCCTCGACAAAGGCCGCGGCCCAGTACGCGCCGCAGATCGGCGACCTGGTCTACGACCTCGTTCAGCGCAAGCTGAACGGCGGCTGATCCCCTTCGTTACCGGCTCCGGCTGCCGACGGTGCCCTCCGGCTCCGCCGGCAGCCGGCTGCTGTCTGCTGTCGGCCCAGCCTGGCGACGGAGCCGGTCATGGAACGACTCCTCCTCACGGATGAGCGGCCGCCTACCGCGCACGCAGTACTTTCGCGCCGCCTGCGGCGTCCGCAGCAACCGCATGCGCCACCTGCGGCAGCGCGAAGTGCATCCCTCTGCAGGACGACCGGCGGCGCGCCCGGCGGCATGATCAGGAGACATCCAAACCCCGGAAACCAGACGTACGAAAGAAGAGAGGGACATGAGCTCATCAGGAGCCCCGATGTCAGTCCGACGAGTGCTCGCCGTGGCCGGAGCCACCCTGCTCGGGGTGTTCGCGCTCGCCACACCGGCGGCCGCACACGTCTTTGTCGCCGCCGATGACACCGGCTCCGGGCGAGGCATGTCCACCGTGGCCCTGGTGGTGGGACTGATCGGCATCGTCCTCGGCGTGCTGGCTCTGCGCTCCGCCGGCCGCCGGGCCATCGCGGCCCTGGCGGTGGGGCTGATCGGCGTGGTCCTCGGCGGACTGGCTCTGGCCGGCTCCAGCGATGACGTCGGCACCGGCAACGGGCGAGGCGGGGCCATCGCCGCCCTGGTGGTGGGGCTGATCGGCGTGGTCCTCGGCGGACTGGCTCTGGCCCGCTCCCGCCGGACGGCTGACCGACTGCCCGGCTGACCCGGCTGACCCGGCCATGGTGCCGGGTCAGCGCCCCTGTTGTGGTTCCTGCCCCTCCTGGCCGTGTCCCGGCGGGCGCACGCCCGGACCGGATGGCCCGCCGCTGCTTCACCGTCGCCGGCGCGGTCGGCACGCCGCTCAACACGAAGCCCGGCCGGCACCCGACCCGCCGCTGGGGCCGCTGCATCGTGGGGCACACCGTCGGCGTCGACGGACGGCTGCCGGGCGTCCTGGTGACCAGAGCGGGAGATGGCCCGCCTCGTCCGTGTGTACTGCGGAAGGGGTACAGCAGCCGTGGTAGCGCATCGGCGTAGTGCCTTCATCTGCACGATGACGCAGGAGGGCCTGATCACGAGTATGGGGTGCCACGCTCAACGACTCGAGGAGAAGATGATGTCAACCGAGGCTCCCCCTACGGATGGAGTTCTGGCGGGACTAGCCCGGTTCTGTTACCGGCGCCGCCGCCTGGTCCTCCTGACCTGGATCGTCGGCGTGATCGCCGTGGCGTTCGCCGGCTTCGGCTTCGGCGCCGCCGCCGACAACGACTTCACCGGCGGAGACTCCGGGTCCGCCAAGACGCAGGTTCTGATCGAGAAGCACTTCCCCGAGCAGCAAGGGGACACGCTCACTCTCGCGATCAAGGCAGACAAGGGCATCGACGACCCCGCCGCCCGGCAGAAGATCGAGAAGGTCCTCGCCGACTTAGCCGCCTCACCCATCACCGGACCGGTGACCTCGCCGTATCAGGACAAGGCTCTGGTGACGCAGGACCGTCGTATCGCCCGTACGACCATCCCGCTGACCGACAAGGACGTGGAGAAGACCGCGGTCAAGCCCCTGGTGACCACGGTCAAGGAAGCCTCCGGCGACGGCGTGACGCTGGGGCTGGGCGGGGAGAAGGCGGAGAAGGCCGAGACACCCAAGCAGGGTCCGGCCGAGGGCGTGGGCGTCCTGGCGGCAGCGGTGATCCTGTTCATCGCCTTCGGGTCACTGGTGGCGATGGGCCTGCCGATCGTGACCGCACTGGTCGCGATCCTCGGCGGCATCGCCCTGATCAAGCTCGTCGGGCACGTGGTCCCCTCGCCGGACTTCACCGTGCTCGTCGCCGCGTTGATCGGGCTCGGAGTCGGTATCGACTACGCACTGTTCATCGTGACCCGCTACAAGGAGAGCCTGCAGGAGGGCGACGATCCCGAGAGCGCCACGGTCAAGGCCATCACCACCGCGGGCCACTCGGTGCTGTTCGCCGGCACGACCGTCGTCATCGCGCTGCTGGGCCTGGTCTTCATGGGACAGCGGCTGATGACCGGCGTGGCCATCGGCGCGTCGGTGACCGTGCTGGTGACGATGATCGCCGCGGTGACCCTGCTGCCGGCGTTCCTGGGCTTCACCGGCCACAAGATCAACTCGCTGCGCCTGCCCCGCCGCGCGTCCCGCCGGCACGAGCCCCTCAGTGCCCCGTCCCGGGAGCGCCGTAGCCCCGCGGAGCGCTGGGCGGGCGTGGTGCAGCGCAAGCCGCTGGTCGCCGCGGTACTGGCCGGCGCGGGCCTGCTGGCGCTGGCCGTCCCCGCGCTGTCGATGCGGCTGAGCCTGCCCGACGCCAGTGTCCAGCCCCACGACAGGAGCAGCTACACCTCATACAAGATCGTCTCCGAGGGCTTCGGTCCCGGCTACGGCGCACCCATGGTCTTCGCCACCCAGCTCGACTCCAAGGACGCCGATCTGCGTCCCGTCGTCGAAGCGGTCGGCAAGACCGAGGGCATCGCCTACGTCACGCAGCCCCGGGTCAGCAAGGACGGGCAGGCCGCCACCTTCATGGCCTTCCCCAGGACCGGATACCAGGACGAGGCGACCGCGGACCTGGTGAACGAGCTCCGCGACGACGTGCTGCCCAAGGCACCCGGCGGCGAAGACGTCTACCTCGGCGGCCCGAACGCCGGCGCGATCGACTTCGCCGAGGAGACCAGCTCGCGCCTGCCCCTGATGATCGGGGTCGTCATCGCGATGTCCCTGGTGCTGATGATCGCGCTGGTCCGGTCGGTCACGATCGCGCTGCAGGCCGCGGTGATGAACCTGCTGTCGATCGGCGCCGCCTACGGCGTGCTGGTCGCGGTCGTGCAGTGGGGATGGCTCGGCTCGGCCTTCGGTTTCCCCACCGAAATGCCGATCACGACCTGGGTGCCGATGATGATGTTCCCGATCCTGTTCGGCCTGTCCATGGACTACGAGGTCTTCCTGATCTCGCGGGTCCGTGAGGAGTACGAGCGCACCGGCGACACCCGGATGGCCGTCACCAGCGGGCTGGCGCGTACCGCCAAGGTCATCACGGCCGCGGCCGCCATCATGATCGCCGTCTTCACGACCTCACTGCTCGGTCCCGACGTCGCGGTCAAGCAGATAGGCCTGGGCATGGCCGTCGCCGTGCTCATCGACGCCACCATCATCCGGATGATCCTCGTTCCCGCGGTGATGGAACTGTGCGGCAAGGCCAACTGGTGGATGCCCGGACGCCGGACACCGAAGGCGATCTCGGCTTCCCGGGCCGGGGTCGGGGAAGAGGCCAGGGTCTGACCTTCGTCGAGTCGGAGTGCGGGGAACCCCGGGCGGGTTCCCCGCACTCTTTCGCGAAGCTTCGCCGAGCCGGACTGTTAAATGAAGTCCATCGCCCCGGAATTCCATTTGTAGTGCGACTCGAGTTTATAGTATTCCCCTTCGGGTGACGACGCGACGCCGTAGACGAACTTACGGTCGGCACCACCGAACGGAACACTTTTCACGAATTGCTCGATTTCTGGTTCAATCCGAACGGGAAGTGTCGTCAGATCCGTGGTTGTCACGGCAAAGCAGATCCGCTCGATCTTCGAAGAATCCCAGCTCAGGGTGACATACAGTCCGAAAGCCGCCCGGCCGAGCTGCAGCAGCTGCTCGCTCGGTTCCGCCATTCCGATTTCGCGGAGCATCGACAGGATGGTCTTCGGTTCAAAGCATTCGGCGGGTACCTCGTTGAAGTACACATTTACCGTTCTGTGCGGGTAGTCGATCCCGAACACACCGACTCTGTCGTCCAGGCCGTGGCGGGTGAAAAAATCAGCATTCTCGGCCAGACTGCGCGGCATGGACGGGATGCCGGCAAGCTTTGACAGCCCCTGCAGGTCATCCGGAGTGAAGAACGAATAGATCTTCTTGAAGCCGCCGACGACTCCGAAGTCAATGCCGTAACTGTCAATGGGGCATCGTCCCTGGACATCGAAGAGCAGGGCGCCGACGGGATGGTTCGTCTGCGTGGTGAGGCCGTTCGACAGAGCGAAGGCGTACGGATCCCGGTCCTTCGGATGCGTCGTGAAGCGGCAGTCGAGCTCTCCCACGTGGCGCACGCCGGTCGCCACCCGGAAAGCGACCACGGTCGCGGGATGCGCGAATGCGTCCTCGTACGCGCTCAGGACAGGCCAGACCTTGTCCCGCGAGCACGCCACATCCAGCAGCCGAGCTGATTCCTCGATGGCTGAGTAAAGTTCTGCCGCCTCAGCAGTTCCGGACATTTGTCCTCCAAGTGTTGGACTGAACCTGTACCTGCCCGGCGGTTTCCCTCGGCACGGGACAGTGTCCGCCGTCGGCCGGGAAGGACTGCTCGTGGATTTCGCGATACCTGACGCAGTCGATGACCTGTCGCCGGGTAATCGCAGAGCGATGCGTCGCGGATCGCAGGTGTGAGCGATATCCCGGGACGACGGCACCGGCAAAGAACTCGGCGACGCTGCCGGACCCGTAGCTGAGAAAGCCGATGGCCGGCCGCGCGCCGAAGCCGCTCACGTGGCCGCGAGCGAGGTCGCGCACACCCGCGTGGGTCAGGCCCGACACCCGGCCCACGAAGGCCGCCCGCGTTTGCGCGTTGTGCGTCGGCTCGCCCCGGGGGGTGCGGGGGGCCGTCCCCCGCCATGGCAATGGGCAGTTCCCGGGCGGTGCCGGAACGAAAGAGAAGGGGAGAGGCTGAACCGGTGGCGAGCGCGTCGATCCGCTCGCCCTGCCGTGTGCCACCTTCTGCGACGTGTGCACGGGAGCGAACACCGCCCTGGCGTCGAGCCGGCGGTCGAGGAGATCCGCGAACGCCAGAACGGCGGGCGCGTAGGGCACCGGGCCGGCCGGCTTCGGCGTCCGGATCACCCGCGGAGGCACCGCGGCCGGGGAAGGCAGGTGAAGGCGCCGATGACATCACACACCTCGCTGCGTCGCCTTGACCGCCATCGCGGCGAGCTGATCCTTCGCGGGGATGGTGGCGTTGCTCGCCTCCAGCACGGCCATGGCCTGCCCGGCACGGCGCGCGATCTGCCGTTCGATGTCGTCCACGGCGCCGGTATCGACGAATATGGCGCGTGCGGCGGCGAGTTCGTCGCCGGAGAGATCGGTGCCGATCTTCGCCCTGAGGAATCTCGCCGCGCCCGGATCGCGTTCATCCGCGCGCTTGAGCGCCGTCGCGAGCAGAACCGTTCGCTTGCCCTCGCGAAGATCATCGCCCGACGGCTTGCCCGTCACCGCCGGGTCGCCGAACACACCCAGCAGGTCGTCGCGGAGCTGGAACGCGATCCCGATGTCGGCGCCGAACGACCGGTAGGCCGCGACGAGCCCGGCATCCGCGCCGGCGATCGCGGCACCGAACTGCAGCGGGCGTTCCACCGTGTACGAGGCCGTCTTGTACTGATTGACACGCAGCGCCGCATCGATGTCCTCGGTATCGCTCGCCTGGTTGATCAGGTCGAGCAGCTGACCGTACAAAACCTCCGAGCGCACCGCGGACCACACCGGTCCCACCCGGGCCTGCGCGTCCGCCGGCAACCCGGACGCGCGGACCATGACGTCGGCCCAGGTCTGGGCCAGATCCCCGATCAGGATGGCGACGCCGGTGCCGAAGGCGTCGGGGTCACCGGAGAAGCGCCGCACCCGGTGCCGCTCGGCGAAGCTCACGTGCGCGGCGGGATGGCCGCGGCGGGTGCGGGACGCGTCGAGGATGTCGTCGTGAATCAGGGCCGAGGCGTGCAGCAGCTCAAGCCCCGCGCAGGCGCTCAGCACCGCCGTGGCGACCGGGTCGCGCTGGTCACCGCCGGCACCGATCCAGCCCAGCCAGGCGAAGACGGGCCGGATGCGCTTGCCGCCGCGCAGAACGTAGCTCTCCAGCTCGGCGATCGCTGCCGCGAAGTCCCGACCGAGCGCGTCGGCTCCGGCTCGGCGCCCGGCGAAGAAGTCCCTGAGCGCGGCATCGACAGCAGCCGTATCCGCGGCTGCCCCGAGATAGCTGACGGTCATGCTCTCATCTCCCCATCGAGGCGACGATCGCCCTCGTACTCACGCATCCAGGACTCCCGTGAATTCGCTGAGATCACGTCATTTCGAGCGCGGGATTTCCGGGCCCGTCACCGTGCCTTCGCGATATGCGGGGCGGTGTTACGAACACGGTCGGGCCTCTTCAGGAAAGCAACACCAATTCCCGGACGCATGGCACGACAGTAATCGCGATGTACCGCCCTGCCCACTACTCGCACGAGTAGTGCCAACGCGTCCACGTATTCACGCCATACCGCCACGGACCGCGTTGAACTGAAGGAGGTATTCAGGCTGTTCCGCAGTCGGTGATGACGGCCGGGTTCGGCGTCACACCAGCAACTCTCCGCCGTCGATGCCCAGGTTGACGCCGTTGACCGAGCGGTTCTCCAGAAGGAATGTGACCGCCTCGGTGCAGTCCTGCATCGTCACCGGACGCTTGGTCAGCGTACGTTCCCTGGCGGCCTCGCAGATGCCGGGCTTGTCACTCCAGAACGAGGTATCGGCGACAAGGCTCGGGTGCAGGGCGTTGAACCGGATCGGCGCGAGCTCCACTGCCAGCGTTCTGACCAGCGCGCTGATGCCACCGTTGGCGGTTGTCACGGTCGTGGAGCCGGGATAGGGCCGTTGCATGGCAAGGCCGCCGAGCAGTACGGCCGAGCTGTCGGCGGTCATCCGCGAGGCCAGTGTGTGGATGACAGCGGTATAGCCGACGAGTTTCATGGACAGCAGGCGCAGCGCGTCTGCCGGACTGTAATCGCGGACGCTGTTGTAGTCCCGCTCGACCGCCGCAAGCACCAGCCGGTCGACTTTACGCACATCGGCCAGCCCGGCCGTGATCTGTTCCGGGATGTTCAGATCCAGTCCGAGCCCGCGGGTCTGCCCGCCGATCTCGTCGGCGATACTTTTGGCCCGGTTATCGGTGCGGCCGGTGATGACCACGTCGCTTCCCCGCGCGGCGAACGACTTTGCGATGTGCCGCCCGATCCCCGAGGTCCCGCCGATGACGACCATATGAGTACGCTCGGACATTGATGTGTTCCTCCCCGCCGGCGAACGCTTCGGCCACCCGGCCGACGAGCACACCGTAGCCCCGACCCGGTAACCGGCGGTCCACGTATTCGCGGTATTCCGCGCGGAGCGGCGATGGCGTAGCTTCCCGGTGGGCTTTGTGCGGTGAACCACGTGAACAGGCGATGGTTCCGCGCGGCCGGCACCTGTGAGGCTCGATGCGGCCACACACAACGGTAGTGCTCACGGGGGATCGAGGCGCATGAACCAGGCATGCCAGGACAAGGCCGGCCGGCGTTGCCCCACCAGCCGCCGGCGGGCCGTCGGCGCCATGGGCCCCGCCGTTTCCCCGGCCCGGCCCGACATGAGCATCGCGACCGGCGTGGCCCCAAGCTCAGGCGCCCGTGCGGCGACGGATGAGCCGCGTGGATCGGAACACCGATGACTCACCAACTCCGGGGCCGCGAAGCGGAAGAGCGGCAGATCACGCACATGCTCCACACCGTCGCGGCGGGTGCCGGCGCCGTACTCCACGTCGAGGGCGGGTGGGGCAGCGGCCGTACGCGGTTGCTGCGGGAGGCGGCCGACGCCGCCCGCCGTCGCGGGTTCACCGTCCTGGACGACCACTGGCCTCCCGGCGCAGAGCCGGCCGCCCTCGTCGGCGCACGTGCCTGGCGGGGACCTGTCCTTGTCGTCCTGGACGACCTGCATCACGCCGATCCGGCGTTCGTGCGCAGCCTGTGCACGCTGGTGTCGCGGCTGCGCGACCGGCCCCTCGCCTGGGTGCTCAGCCGCCGCCGCCACGCCGGAGGACCGGCGGCCGACCGGCTGTTCGCACAGCGATACCCCACGGGTGGCCGCCTGGACCTGCGGCCGCTTTCCGCCCGGGCCGGCAGGCTGCTGGCAGCCGACTATGCAGCCGACTGTGCGACCGGCGCCGTCGGCGGCCCGGCGGACCTCCTGCGGGCGACCGGCGGAAACCCGTTGCTCACCGTCGAACTGGCACAGGCTGTGCCCGGCCGGGCCCCGCACAGCAGCACCGCCGGCCCGCCGTCTCGCGTACGGGCGTGCGTGCAGCGGTGCATGGAGGAACTGAGCGGAATCTGCCGCCAGCTCCTGCAGGTGGGCGCGGTGCTCGGCGTCAGCTTCGCCCTCAGCGATGTCACCAGGATGCTCGACCGCCCGGCGGCGGAGCTGCTCGTGCCGGTCGAGGAGGCGCTCGCCGCGGACATCCTCGCCTGCGTCGGCGACCGGCTCATCTTCCGCCAGGAGCTGTTCTGGCACTGCGTGCTGGCATCGATGCCGCAACCCGCGCGCACGGCCATGGAGCAGGAGGCCGCCCTGCTGTTCTCGGCGCGCGACGGCGCCGCCCTGCCCGGGCCCCCTTCGCGTGCCACGGCACCCCGCCAGAACGCGGTCGTACTGCGCCCCGTGGAGGGCGCCGTGGCACCACGATGGCCCCAGCCCCAGCCCCGGCCGGGCCCGCCGGACGCCGCCCAGGCGCGCGTGTCGGCGGCCGTACGCTCGATTCTCCAGGGGCGGCCACGGGAAGCCTGGGCGAGCGCCACCCAGCTGATGGGCGACTTTGCTCTCTCACCCGAGACGAAGGACACCGCGACGGCGGCAGCGCTCATCGCACTGTCCCTGCTCGACGCCGAGGAGGCGGCGCGCGAGGCGCAGGACATCCTGGGTGACGGGGGGCATCCTGCCGTGAGCGCCGCGGCCCTGATGGCCAGGACCGTGCTGGCCGACCAGGCCTGGAGCAACGGCGAACTGGAGGAGGGCCTGCGACTCGCGCACGCCGCCACGCAGCCCGTCCGCACGGCGACTCCGGCACTGTGGCGGCTCTACCCCCGCCTGGCGCTGGCGCAGAAACTCACCGACGTACGGGAGTTCGCGCACGCGCACAGCGTGCTCGAACAGGCCCGGCAGGACATGCACCAGGACATGCACCAGGACATGCAGCAGGACATGCACCAGCCCGTGCGGCAGCCCGTGCACCGGCCCGTGCGACCGGAGGCCGAAGCCGCTGTGGCCATCGTCGCCTCGCGCCTGCACCTGCACGAAGGCCGGCTCTCACCCGCGCGTCAGGAGGCCGAGCGTGCCCTGCAATGGGCACACCGCGCCCAGATGCAGCCGCTCCTGCCACCGGCCCTGTCGGTGCTGGCCATGATCGCGTTGCGCACGGACGATCTGCCGGCCGCGGCCGCCTACGTCCATCAATGCCGATCGCTCCTGGACGCCGGCGTGGCCGCGCCGCGTTCGGCGCAGTACGCGTGGGCGGAACTGCTGCTGGCAGCCGAACAGGAGGGACCAGAGGCCGCGCGGGCATTGTTCTCGCAGCGGTTCCCCTGCCAGAGCGTACGGCTGCTGTTCGCCGAAGAGGCCTGGGCGGGCGCATGGCTGGTCAGACAGGCGCTCGCGATGGAGGACCACAAAGGCGCCCGGACGCTGAGCGCACACGTCAGCCGGCTCGCCGCGGAGAATCCCGGTGCCGCCGTCCTGACGGCCGGCGCCCAGCATGCCCAGGCGCTCATCGACCAGGACACCGGCACCCTCACCCGCATCGCCGAGCAGCACCCGGACCCGTGGACCCGCGCGTGGGCGATGGAGGATCTGGGCAGCCTGCCGGCCCCGGGCAGCGGCGCCGACGACGCGCCCGCCCACAAGCATCTCACCCTCGCCCACGCCGCCTTCAACCGCCTCGGCGCCCGCCGGGACGCGGCACGGGTCCACGAGCGGATCCAGGCTCTGGGCACCCGGCCCGCCGCACCCGCCGCGCCTGCCGCGCCCGCCGGGCCAGCCGGACCGGCGGCGCCCGCCGGGCTTGTCCGGCGGGCATCAGGGTGGGAGGAACTGAGCGACACCGAACGCACCGTCGCCCATCTGGCCGGCCAGGGCCTGACGAACCGGCAGATCGCCACACACGTCTTCCGCTCACCCCACACCGTCAACTTCCACCTGCGCGGCATCTTCCGGAAGCTGGGAATCCGCTCGCGCATCGAACTGGCCAGGATGACCCCGCACTACCCACCTGAGCGAGCACCCGCCGAGGAAACGATGGACACGGCCGGCTGAGTCTCCAGCTCCGCCAGTGTGTCGGCCGTGGACAGCGGCACCGCGCAACGGTCCGCGGCGTACCGAAGCGCCATCAGGTGATCCTGAAGAGAGAAATCGGCCAGGGCATCGGCCACGAGGAAGGGCTGGATGTCACGGCTGAACGCGTCACACACCGTCATGAGGCACCCCACGTGCGCGTACACGCCGCAGACGATGAGCTGATCGCGCCCGGATCGCCGCAGCCGCTCTTCCAGGTCGCTGCGGCAGAACGCGCTGTAGCGCCATTTGGTCAGCACCGTATCGCCCGCCTCGGGAGCGACCTCGTCAATGATCCCGCGGTCCGCCTCCTCCACGCCCATGCCCGGACCCCAGAAGTCATGCAGCAGCCCGCGTTCATGGCGGGTCATACCGCCGGGCTGCGCCGTGTACATCACCGGCACACCGGCGCCGCGGGCCGCGGCCAGGAGCTTGGCCGTGTTCGCCACCAGCTCGGTCAGCGGGGACTGCCCCGCGGTGAGAAAACGCAGGAAATACCGCTGCATGTCGTGCACCAGCACGACGGCCCGGTCCGCACGGGGGCGCCAGGGCACCGCCGCGCTGGGCAGATCGCCCCCGCCGGGCATGCGGTAGGGCGCGATCCGGGTTACGGCCATGGCCTGCCTCCTCATGTGTGCGCTGCTGAGACCTTCTGTGATCGGCGTCCTGTGACGGCGTCATACGTGCAGGGCGGCGCCGCCGTCGACATACAGGTCATGCATGGTGATATGACCGGACTGATCGGATACGAGGAACGCGACGGCCTCGGCCACGTCCCGGGGCCGGGCCAGCTTCCTCAGCGGAATGCCGACGCGGTACTCGGCCGGCGAGCCCTCTATCGCGAAGGCCGGATCGAAGTGATCGCCGTGCATCGAGCGCAGCATGGGTGTGTCGGTCGAGCCGGGCGAGACGATGTTGCACCGGATGCCGTACTCGGCGAGTTCCAGGCCCAGACACCGGGTGAACTGGGCGGACGCCGCCTTGGACGCGGCGTAGGCGGCCATCTCCATACGCGGTACGCCGGCGGCGTTGGAGGCCACGGTCACGATCGTGCCGCGACGGCGGGGGATCATCCGGCGGGCCACCGCACGGCAGAGGTTGAACACGCCGCCCGCGTTGACCGACAGCGCCTCGCCCCAGTGCCGGTCCGACAGCTCGACCACCTTGGCCGTGTGCAGGACACCCGCCGCGTTGACCAGGATGCCGATGGGGCCCTGCTCGTCCTCGATGCGGTGAACGAGCGCGTCCACCGCCTGGCTGTCGCGAATGTCGAGGGGGTAGCCGCGGACCGACTGGCCCTCGGCCCCGAGTTTGGCCACCACACCGGCGAGCGCCTCAGCGTTGCGGTCCACCGCCGCGACATGGGCTCCGGCGCCCGCCAGCGCACCGGCGACCGCCGCGCCGATGCCTTGCGCCGCGCCGGTGACCAGCGCGACCTGCGACTCGATTCCGGACAGTTCCATCATGATCTCCCGCTTCTCGGTGACTCGATGCTCCGGACGGCGGTGGCCGACTCCACGGCGGCCTGCTCGGCGTCGTAGCCGAACAGCCACTGGTGCTGGTCAAGGCCCGTTGAGGTACGGGCAGCGGCGTCACGGCGCCGCTGCACCTCACCGTCGGCCAGATGGAAGGATTTCGCGTTCCGGCGGGACTGGGCCTGGATTTGGCCGGTACGGGAAAGACGTATCCGGTCATAGCGGTGCAGGGCCGTGCCCAGGTGGGCCGGGCCCGCCTGGGCCAGACACACGGCGAGCGCGACGGCGTCCTCGATCGCCTGATTCGCGCCCTGCGCCTGGAACGGCAGCATCGGATGCGCGGCATCGCCGATGACGGCCACCCGTCCGGAGCTGAGCCGCTCGATGCTCGCGCGATCGTGCAGCGCCCACCTGCTGACCGACGTAGCGGCCCCGATCAGCCGGGTGACGTCCTCGTGCCAACCCGCGTACGCCGCCGCCAGATCGGCCACACTGCCCCGCGCCGACCACGACTCCTCCCGCCAGTGGGACCCGGTGACCGTCGCACCGAAACTCACCTGCCGGCCCGAGGACACCGGGTAGCACACACAGTGCTGGTCCGGTCCCAGCCACAGCCGCACCCGCGGCCCGGTAAGCAGGTGGGGCACCCGTTCGGCCGCCACCAGACCCCGGTAGATCATCTGCCCGGAGTACCGGGGCGAATCGGCCACCAGCTGCTCCCGCACCGCCGAGTGAATGCCGTCGGCGCCCACGACCAGCTGCGCCACCACCGTCCTGCCGTCGGACAGACGCAGCCGCGCCGTGTCGGCGCTCTGCTCCACGGCGACGCAGCGGGCGCCCAGGTGTACCCGCCCGGGCGGGACGAGCGAGAGCAGAGCGCTGTGCAGGTCGGCACGGTGCAGCGTGTAATACGGTGCGCCGAACCTGTCGCGGCACACCTCGCCGAGCGTGGTGCTCTGCAGCAGTGTCCCGTCGTCCCAGCGGCTCATCTCGATCGCCTGCGGCACCACCGCGACGGCGCGCAGTTCCTCGCGCAGGCCCAGCCGGTGCAGCAGCCGGGTGGCGTTGGGCGCCAGCTGTACTCCGGCGCCCACCTCGGCCAGGCGCTCGGTCTGCTCATAGACGTGAAAGTCGATTCCGGCCCGGTCAAGGGCGGCGGCGAACGCGAGGCCGGCGATGCCTGCCCCGATGACGGCCACGCTCATCTGTTCCATGTCGGCCTCATCCTGGGAGGGTTCAGTAATAGAGGAGCGCCTTGCCCCAGTCCTCGCCGGGCCCGAACAGACTGCGCGGCTTGACCACGTCGGGCATGCTGGTCAGCGCCTCGGCCGGGATCAAAGTGCCCGGGGGCAGTGCGACGACGTCGCTGGGGACACCGAAGGTGTCCCCTACCGAAGCCGTCAGTTGCGCCCGGGCGGCTGCCCGGTGCTCCTGGGGCACCTCGATCTCGATGCGCAGGGCGCTCGGTTCGGCCTTCGCCCGCCAGAACAGCACCCCGTAGGAGTCCGGGAGGGAAAAGACGAGTTCCTCCAGCCGGTGCTGGGTGATCGTCGCGGAACCGACCCGGTAGCCGAATGCCGATCTGCCGAACACCTGGACCGTGGGCAGGTTCCACCCGCATGCGCAGTCGTCGTAGGACACCGACACGTCGTCCTCAAGGTTGTAGCGCAGCAGCGGCATCGCCTCGCGGTACAGCGGCGTGACCACGAGCTGGCCCTCGCCCTCCCTGCTGACGCTGCCGGTCCTGGGGTCATACACCTCGAACAACGCCCGGTCGGCCCACAGGTGCATCCGGCCGTTCGGGCACTCGCCGGCCAGACTGCCGGTTTCGGTGGAGCCGTACTCCTCGATCACCGGTACGCCCCACAGCCGGCTGATCCGGCCGCGGCGGGCGGACGTCAGCGGCTCCCCGCCGACGAACAGCGCCCGCAGCTGGGGGAAGTCGGCGCCGGGCCGGTGCCCGGCGGCAGCCGCCGCGGCGGCCCAGATGAGGCATTCGGTCGGCACCGACCACGTCAGCGTCACTCCGAGGTCGTGCATGACCCGCACCACGCGGGCGTAGGGCATGGCCAGCGACCGATTGTCGCCGGGCACCACGGTGGCCCCGGCCAGGCGCCCGGCGGCGTGGGCCAGATGCCCCGTCAGCAGCAGCGCGTACGGCGTGCGCACCAGGAAGATGTCCTCGTCGCTCATGCCGATCCACTTGCGGGCGAAGCGCTCGGCCAGGTCGGCCCAGTCCTGCGCCGTGTAGTACGACGGTGTGGGCCGCCCGGCGGTCCCGCTGGACTCGTGGTAGGTGGCCAGGCGTTTTTTCGGGACCGCGAGCATGCCGTAGGGATAGTTGTCCCGCAGGTCCTGCTTGGTGGTCAGCGCCAGGTCGGACAGGTCGGCGGCACTCGCGGGCAGTGCGCCCGCAGTCAGCCGCTGCCGGTAGAACGGCGAGTTCGCGGCCCACAAGAGGGTCTGCTGCAACTGCTTCTCCTGCAGGCTGTGCAGATCCTCCGGTCCGTGCCACTGGCCGAGCTGAGGCAGATGGGAGCCTGAGTCGTTCACTGCTTCTCCTCTCCTAGCAGTCGGTGGGCGTTGTCCCAGGCGATCTGCCGCCACTGCGCCGCCGCCAGCCGCAGCGCCTGGAACTTGGCCAGCTCCACGGCCGGATGCTGGAGCGGGTACTCGGAGCCGAAGACCACCCGGCCGGCGCCCAGGCGACGCAGCGCCGCCTGGGCCACGCAGGTGTAGCCGCCGGAGGTCTCCAGCACCATGTTGGGTTCGTCCTCGATCAGGGTGAGGGCGTAGAGGTCGATGTTGCCGATCCCGCTGTGCCCCAGCACGAAGCTCACGTGAGGGAAACGGCGGGCCAGGGCGACCAGGTCGGCCACGCCCGCGCCACGCCGGTCCAGGCACACCACATACACCGGGTGCGCGAAATCGGCCGCGACCTCGACGAGCGCCGCGACGCGCGGGTCGCCCAGTGCGACACCGTGCACGGCGGGCGATATCTCCAGACCGCGGAACGCCGCCGCCCTGGAGCGGTAGGGGCCGGGCGCCCGGTGCGGGTTGGCGAAGAAGAAGGGCACCAGGCGCCCCTCGGTGCCCTGGCAGGCGGCCAGCACCGCATCGTTGTCGGCGTCGCTCTTCACGTGCCCGCCCTCGACGATCTGGCGGGACAGGGCCTCGAGGTCCATGGTCCCGCCCGCGCACACCACCGCTCGCTGAAGCCCGCAGTCCTCAAGCGTCGACAGGAGCCGCTCACGGGCCCCGGCCCGCGGTGCCAGGCGCATATGGAAGTCCAGAACGGGTTGTGCGCTCATCGCGCGGTCACCGCTCATTTCTCGATGCAGAACTCATCGATCGGATACCCGACGTGGCGTTGCTTGGTGGGCAGATGGCCCAGCACCTTCATGCCCGGCGTCAGCTCCGTGACGTTCAGTACCGTGCCGCCCGGCCCCAGCACCCGTACATGCCAGTCGTCCTGAACGATGAGGTTGACGTCCACGCCCGACGGCGAGACCGCGTCGATCGACAGCAGCGGCCGCGTCTCGATCTTGACCCGGCCCACCGTGACGACACGCGCCTGCCCCTTGGCGTCGACGGCGAGGACCTTGCCGCCGGAGACGAGCTCGCTGAGGTAATTCGTGCGCCCGGCGTCCGACAGCGTGTAGGAGTGCAGTGCCCCGGCGTTCACCCGGAACGGCCGCGTCGGCATGTAGGGAAGCGGATGGGTTTCGCTGCAGGACAGGATCATGCCGGTGGAGTGCGAGCCGACGAGAATGCCCTCGTCGGGCCGGAAGTGCGAGCAGGTGTCCACGCACGCCCGCTCTCCCATGCCGGCCCGCCGGATTCCCGTGATCTCCAGCTCCACCAGCGCCAGTTCGCCCGGCCCGCCCACCGCGGCGCTCTTCAGGCTGGTGGCCTCACCCAGTGCGCCGGGTGCCAGCATCACACCGTCGGAGCCGTGCTCCAGCACGCCGAAGACGATCTGTGCTTCCTCGACGTCGGCCACCTGGGTGATGGTGCTGCCGTCCGCCCCGGCCGCTGCCGCCAGCACGATTTCCAGCGGGATCTTCGTGGGGTCCTTGAAGGCCAGCACACTCCACTGGTCCAGGCGCGCCGCGCGGCAGGCGTCCTCGAGGCTGTCCGCGTCGGTGATGTGCACGAACCGGCCGAACTCCACGTCGGGGTGGACAAGGGCCAGCTCGGCCGGCTCCCCGTGCCGGGCCGGGTCGACGATGACCAGGTCGGCGAGTTCCAGCTGGTCGGGCAACGGCTGGTTCTGCGGGAAGAGAACCTTCTTCACCGTCGGGGGAAGCGGCTCCAGATCGGCCGTGTTCGCCGCCACGATGGCGTCCACACGCTGGTGCAGGGCCTCCTCGACGATGGCTTTCTTGGCTCCGTCCGCGTTGCGGATGTCCAGCCAGCACAGTTTCATGGGTCTCCTTGGCGAAAGTCAGGTGGTCAGGGCGAGTCGGCCGTCCAGGGCGCCGCGGTCCGCGCCGGGCAGGGAATCGTGGATCAGCCGCGCGATGGAGGCCGCCGTCCGGCCGGGCTGGTCGGCCTGGAATACGTTGCGGCCCATGGCGACCCCCGCGGCACCGCCACGCAGCGCATCGGAGACATGGGCCAGCACGGCGTGGGTGTCGGCCATGCGCGGGCCGCCGGCCACGATGACCGGTATCGGGCAGGCCCGCACGACCTCGGCCATGTCCGCCGGCGAGCCGGCATAGTCGGTCTTGACGATGTCCGCGCCGAGATCGGCGGCCAGCGACGCGGCGTGCGCCACCAGCTCCGGTACCCGCGAGTCGGTGATCCGCGGCCCCCGGACGTACACCATGGCGAGCAGCGGCACGTTCCAGCGGTCGCAGTCCTCCGACACGGCCGCCAGATCGGCGATCTGACGTACCTCCTGGTCCGAGCCGATGTTGACGTGCACGCTGACCGCGTCGGCGCCGATGCGCAGCGCCTCCTCCACATGGGCGACCAGATACTTCGCGTCCGGATCCGGAGCGTGCCGGGTGCTCGCACTCAGATGCACGATCAGGGACATGTCACTGAACGAGCCGTGATCGACATGGCGGAGACTGCCCTTGTGCAGCACCACGGCATCGACACCGGTGCCGGCGAGCTCACCGACCAGGGAATTCAGATCGCGCCGGCCCAGTGGTCCGTCGCTGACCGAGTGATCGAGCGGTACGACGAGCAGGCGCCCGTCGCCGTGGCGGAACAGGCGTCGCACGCGAAGGCTCCGGGCGAACGAGGCGTTGTGTACAGCCATGGTGTCCTGCCTCTCAAACGGTGACCGAAGGGCCGGGGGTCGCGGACCTGGGCGGCGTGGCGCCGCCAGGGGACTGCTCGTGCCGGCCGAGGCGGAACTCGCGGTGCAGCGTCTCGACGGTCTCCACGGTGCGCTCCAGCGGCACGATCACCGACAGCCGCAACTGGGAGGTGGAGATCCAGCTCGTGGGGATCCGGGCATGAGCGAGCGCCGCCATGAGCCTGGCCGTGTATTCCGGGCGGCTGAGCAGTCCCATCCCGACCACCGAGACCTTGCCGACGTTCTCGTCGAAACGCACACCCCCGCCGAAAGGGGCCACCACCTCATCCAGGGCGGCCCGCACCTGCCCGGCCTGGCTGCGCCGGATCGTGAAACCCATGCGGAATTCGTCTTCGTAGGGCCCCGACCTCGCCACCAGGTCCACCACCGTGCCCTGGGCGGCCAGCGCCCCGAACACGTCGGGAGCCAGATCCCGGCGGACGCCGCGGCAGTGCACCAGCACCCGCGCGACGTCCGTGTCGTGGGTCACCGCCACGACGGCCCGCCGGGTCTCCAGCGCACCATCGTCCCCCCGCTCGACGATGGTTGTTCCCGGTGCCTGCGACAACGCATTGCGAACACACACCTCGACCCCTTCCATGGCGGCCAGTTCGATGCAACGGGTATGCAGAATCCGTGCGCCCGCGAACGCCATCTCCGCCATGACGCCCGGCTGGACCCACGAAAGACACCGAGCCGCGGGCAGTACGCGCGGATCGGCGCTGAAGACGCCGTCGACGTCGGTGTAGATCTCGCACGCCGACGCGCCAAGGCGCGCCGCCAGCGCCACAGCCGTCGTGTCGGAGCCGCCGCGCCCGAGCGTGGCGATGTCGCCGGCCTGGTCGATCCCCTGGAATCCGGTGACGACAGCGACCCTGCCCTCCTCCAGAGCCGCACGCACACGGGCTGTCGCGATCCTTGAGATGAGCGCATCGCCATGCCGCTCCGTCGTGCGTATACCGGCCTGGTGACCCGTCAGCGAGATCGCCGGCACCCCCAGCCCGTTCAGGGCGATGGCCATCAGCGCCGCCGACTCGGCCTCGCCGACGGCCAGCAACTGGTCCAGCTCCCGGGAGGGATACGCCGGGCCGATGTCGGCGGCAAGCCGCAGCAGATCATCGGTTCTGCTTCCGCGTGCGGAGACGACCACGGCCAACGCCCCCGAGCGGCGCCGCGCCTTCGCGATACGAAGGGCAGCGTGACGAACACGGTCGAGCGTCCCCAGGGAGGTACCGCCATATTTCTGCACGAGAACATCCACCGCCGAACTCACCTCCAGCATCGTCGGCCGGGCACGACATTAATCGCGAAATACCGCGCTGCCCACTACTCGTGCGAGTAGTGCCAGGACATGGGACCGGGCGGTTCGAGGGCCTCGGATAGCGGATTTACGCCACCGTTCGCGTATTTACGGCGGCGCGGAAGTTGCTCGCACAGGTAGTTGTTCAGAACCACGCACCCGGCGCAGGATCGATGAAGAACCCGAGCTGACGCGAAAGGGTCCTCATATGCTCTGGACGAACTCGAACCCGGCCGGCTCACCGCGTGATGTGGCCGGTCTCGGCGCGGACGGACGCGACTTCGCCTTACTTTACCGACCCGGCTCGGATCCAAAAGCACCGGTAGAGGTCCTGGTGGGCGAGGCCTCCCGCGTGGAGCGCCTCGCCGACCTGCCGCTGCCCGATCTGCCAACGGCCGGTGCACGACAGACCGGTGGCAGGCACGACCTTCTGGTGGCGGTTCCCTACCGGCAGATCGTCGAGCGCGGGTTCGCCTGCCGCGACGATCACGCTCCGCTGCTGGCCCTGCAAGTCCACGAGCAGTACGAACTGACGCAGGCCGAGGCCCTGGCGGGTCTGCCCGACGAGACCGCGCGGGTGTCCGGTGCCGGATTCGACATCGACGACCAGGACTACGCGCGGATCGTACGGCGGGTCCTGAGCGAGGAGATCGGACAGGGCGCCGGATCCAACTTCGTCATCAGACGTTCCTTTGTCGCGCGACTGCATGATTACTCGATCCGCACGGAGCTCAGTATCTTCCGCCGCCTTCTCACCGGCGAGCTCGGCTCGTACTGGACATTCCTTTTCCACACCGGCGCCGGAACATTCATCGGCGCATCGCCGGAACGCCACATCAGCCTGGCCGACAGCACAGTGGTGATGAACCCGGTCAGCGGAACCTACCGGCACCCTGCGGGCGGCCCGGACACAGCAGGGCTCCTGGAATTCCTGGACGACCGCAAGGAGGCAAATGAACTCTATATGGTGGTCGATGAAGAACTGAAAATGATGACTCGCATGTGCACCTCGGACGTTCAGATCCACGGCCCATTTCTCAAAGAAATGGCCCATCTGACCCACTCCGAATACCTCCTGAGCGGCCGCAGCGACCTCGACGTACGCGACGTGCTGAGAGAATCCCTGCTCGCCCCCACCGTCACGGGCAGTCCTCTTCAGAACGCCTTCAGGGTCATCAGCCGGCATGAGGAGACGGGCCGCAGATACTACGGCGGCGTCCTGGCGCTCATCGGCAGCGACGGCCGGGGCAGCCGCACACTCGACTCGTCGATCATGATCCGGACCGGCGAGTTCCGCGACGACGGCCGGCTGAGCCTGGGCGTCGGCGCCACCCTGGTCCGCGACTCGGACCCCGACTCCGAGGTGGCCGAAACCCGGGCCAAGGCCGCGGGCATGCTCCGAGCGATCGGGCTCGCCCAGCACAGCGCCCGCCCACAAACAGCCCCCCTGGCAGAACAAGCGCACGCGCCGTCGGCCACCGACACCCGGGTACTTCAGGCACTCAAGGCCCGCAACAACACCCTGTCCCGGTTCTGGCTCGACACGGCGCACCAGTCCCACCCGGATCCGGAACTGCGCGGAAGGAGCGTGCTCGTCATCGACGGCGAGGACACCTTCACCGCGATGCTCGGCTATCAACTGCGCGCCCTCGGGCTGCAGACCACGATCACGCGGTTCGACGCCCCCCTGACCCCGCAGGCGTACGACTTCGTCGTGGTCGGCCCCGGCCCCGGCGACCCGTGCGACACATCCGACCCACGGATCAGCGCACTGCGTACGGTCATCCGCCGGCTGCTCACCGGCCCCGTCCCCTTCCTGGCCATCTGCCTGGGCCATCAGGTGCTCGCCGACGAGCTCGGTTTCAAGGTCGTCCGGCGCACCGTGCCCAACCAGGGGGTTCAGCAGCCGATCGATCTGTTCGGCCGATCCGAACGAGTGGGCTTCTACAACGCCTACAGCGCCCGCTGCGAACAGGATGTCGTCTCCTGCACGGGACTGAGCCAGCCCGTACACGTCAGCCGTGACCGCCCATCGGGCGAGGTTCACGCGCTGCACGGTCCGGGGTTCCGCTCGCTGCAGTTCCACCCCGAATCGGTGCTCACCCAGCACGGGCCGCGGATCCTGAGCGAACTGCTCGCCTCGCTGCTTCCCGCGGTTTTGATCCCTCAGCCGTGAGGGCCGCCCCGGCATCGTGGAAGTATCAGGCTTTTCAATCCGCCTGGTGATCAGACCGGGTGCGTGGAGGGACGTGTGATGACAGCTCCACCACCGCCGACCGCACGGGCCGTGGTGCTCGGTTTCGTCCATGCACTGGACGCGGCGAGCGCGACGCTGCGGGAGGCCCTGCCCCAGCTGGAGCAGCTGGCGGACATGCTCGGGCTCGCGCGCTCGAAGCAGATCAGCCGCAGAGGTCATGCCGGAGGCTACGAGTACCTGGTACACGGATTCGGATGCCGGCTGACCGACGCGGACGGGATCACCGTCGACGTGGACTTCGCCGGCGGGGCGGAGGTGTTCGACCTCTGGCGGCTTCGCCACTACGGGCAGAGCCTGCCGGCACCCCTCGACCCGCCGCAGGAGGAGCTTCTCGCGGCGATCAGCGGGCTCAACGACCTGCTGACCGAGGTGAGTCCGGGATGGTTCGCGGTGTCCGGCCGTCAAGCGGCCACGGCCGTCCGGGACTGAGCCGGCCCGCACCCGGCTCGCCGGGGTTCCTCCGGCGACGGTGAGCGCTGCTATCGCGCCGCCGCGTCCCGCAGCGCGTCGATCAGCCCGCGCAGCGCGGGCTGCGGCAGCGACGTTTCCCGTACTGCCGCGTAGATGCCCCGGACCGGCTCGGGGCCGCGGACCTTGCGTACGACAACGCCGGGGTGCCGGGTGCGCAGCCCGATGAGGGGCATCAGGCTGATGCCGAGGCCCGCGGCGACAAAACCCTGCGCCGTGGCGTAGTCCTCGCTCTCCACCGCGAAGTCCGGGCTGAAACCCGCCGCCCCACAGGCATCGAGCACGATCTCCAGGCACGGGCCACCTCTCACCCCTCCAGATCACCCTCACCCGCTGCGCCCTGGGCGCGCTGGTCCTGCTCGGCCTGAGCTTCATGGCGGGGCAGCGCCTGCCGCGCGACCGCGGGACGTGGGGCCACCTGATCGTGGCGGCCTTCTTCTGCAACGCGCTGCCGTTCGCCCTGTTCAGCATCGGCCAGCAGACCGTCGACTCCTCAGTGGCGGGCGTCCTGAACGCGACCACTCCGCTGTGGTCCTTGCTGGTCGGCCTCGCCATCGGCACCGAACGCGGGATCCGTCCGGTACGCCTGGGCGGACTCCTCCTGGGGTTCGCGGGCACCATGCTGATCTTCGCGCCGTGGCAGCAGGGCGGACTGGCCGGCCGGGGCGCGCCGGCCATCCTCGGCGCGGCGGCCAGCTACGCGGTCGCCTTCGCCTCCATGGGACGCAACCTCACCGGGAAGGGCACGGCTCCCACCGCCCTCTCCGCGGCCCAGCTCCTGTGCGCGACGGCACTGTCCACGGTGGCCCTGCCCGTGGGCGGCGTGGAACCGGTACACGTCAACGCGGTCGGCGTGGTCGCCGTCGTCGTCCTGGGGATCTTCGGCACCGGCTTCACCTTTGCCCTCAACTACCGGCTCATCGCGGATGAAGGAGCGACCGGCGCGGCCACGGTGGGCTACCCGCTGCCGGTGGTCTCGATAGCGCTGGGGGCGATCGTGCTCAACGAGGAACTCACGATCCGGATCGTGGTGGGAATGGTGGTCGTGCTCGTCGGCGTCGGCCTCACACGGGTGCGGGCGCGGGTAGGCCCGGCCGAGGCAACGACAGCGGCAGCGGCTGCCGGCCGGCCGGGAGGCATCGGGGCGGCGTCTTCGGACAGTCCGTGTCCGGTGATCCGGTAGCTCGTTGTCCATCTGGATCACTTCCCATTTCTGACCCACAGGGAGAACACATGAGCAGCCCACCGCAGAGCAGATCAGCCAGTTCCAGGAGATCGACGCCGACGGCGACGGCTACATCACGGCCGGGGAGCTGAAGGAGTCGCTCGAGCGGACAGACGGCATCACCCCCCAGGCAGGCCGAGGCGATCGTCCGGTGGGCCGACGAGAACGGCGACCGCCGCATCGACCTGGAGGAGTACGCGAAGCTCAGCCGGAACGACCTCTAGCACTCCGGTCCGGATTCGGGATCCTGTGCCAGACCCCGTCGGGAACGGGAACGGTCACCGCGTGATCACCAGAGGTTGTGCGGGCTCCTGAAGATGCCGCGGTGGCCGCTGACCACCACCCCCGTACGCCCGCCCGCGCCCTCACGCCACGCGGCCGCCTTGCCTATGCGGCAGGTAATTCCTTGCCGCAGAGGGTGCCTTGGCCGCTGGGGACGACGGGGCCGGAAAGCTGGATGCTGAACACCTCATGGCCATCCTGCTGCCCCGTCACCCGGACGCTGAGCGTGCCGGGTTGCTGTGCGGGCAGCGCGACGACCTTGACCCAGCAGGGGCTGCCGAACTCGACGTACCGCTGGAACCGGGTGACTGTCGTGGTGGGGAGCACGGAGGTTCCCGGCCCGAGCAGGGCGCATGCGCCCTGGCGTGCCGCCTCGAGCAGGACCATGCCCGGGATGTGATCGCCGTCGTGGTCGAACATCACGGGGTGGGTGGGGTCGGGGTTCAGCCGCCACAGACCCGGCCGGCCGGCCGGGGCGAGCACCATGTCGCCGGGCAGTGTCCGGCCGAAGTCGGACGGCGCCAGGCCGGTGGGGCGGTAGTCGATCACCTTCGCGGGGACAGTGCCGCGCAGCCGGCGGTAGGCGGCGGGCGAGACGCAGGTGAAATGCCCTTCGCCGACGGCCACGACGTGCTCCTTGCGGCGGATGGTGATGCTCACGTCGAACGCGGAGGCACGCCGTGGCACGGCACTCACCGCCTCTATCGTCAGGTCGCTGGGCGTGTGCTCTATCCCGAGGTGCTCCGGCCTGGCGGTGACGGATATGTCCCGCATCACGAAGTGATGGCCCAGGGGGATCCCGAACTCGGAGTGGGCGAGACACAGGCCGACCTGACGGATCGTTTCTCCGGCCTGCAGGGGGTCGTGGCTCCGGCCGTCGGAGCTGTTGAAAAAGGTGTGGGCGCGCGGCCACTGCCCGGTGAGCGCGAAGGTGTTCTCACCCGTCTTCACACAGCCGGTGAGGAACACCTCCGCGAGCGAGGCGCGGTGCACGTACTCCCTGGGCACGGTGGTGGTGAGCTGAGGAAGCTCGCTCAGCCTCTCCCGGCCGCCACTGTTCCCGGTGACGCCGTCGCCCTGGAGATCTCTCTTGTGGGCCAGTCCCAACCTGTTCATGGCTCTCCCCCCGGAGGTGCATTGGAATAGCCATAAGATACGTACCAACCGGTTTGATGTTCAAGGGATCTCTTCAAGGATCGCGATCCTGTGACAACTCGACAGTCGCGCGCCGTGTGTCACAGCAACGACGACTCCAAGCGGAGGCATTCCATCCGAAAGATGAACATTGCGAAAACCGGCTGGCCGGTTCATTATGTGCTTCTCGGTCGGGCCCTGGTCGTCATGGACGGGCATGCTCGCTGACTCAATGGGGGAGACACCTTGCTTCGTCAGCAGCGCCCCGACAGGGCCGACCCGGCCACCGCTCACCCACAAGGACACACCGAACCGTTGCGACACCTGCGCCTGGTCGCGGTGAACATCGACGGCGTGCTCCTGAGCGACACGTTCAGCCCCGTCATCCGCCGCATCGTCCTGGCGCGCGGGGGCCGCTACACCGCCCGACTGGAGCACGCGCTGCTGTCGCAGCCGCAGCTCGTCGCGGCCCGGACGGCCGCGGCGGCCCTGGGCGGCACCCCCGAGGAGTTGCTGAAGGCCTACTTCGAGGAACGGGAGCACTACCTGCGGGACCATCCGGTGCGGGTGCTCGACGGCGCCGCCGCGCTGTTGGCGACGCTGCGTTCGCTGGGCGTACGCACGGTCTGCTACGGAGGCCTCGACCGGTCGCACTTCGACCGTCACCTGGGTGAGTTCGCCGGGTACTTCGACGAACCCGGCTACGTGTGCACCAACGACTTCCGCCCCGGCATCCGGGAGATCACCACCGGCCTCTTCGGGCTCCGCTGCGACCAGGCGCTCTTCATCGACGACGTGGCGCGCGTGGCGCAGGCGGCCGGCGAACTCGGGGCGGCCTTCATCGGACACCCCAGCGACTACGAACACGGCTTCCAGCCACAGCTGATGCGGCAGGCCGGCGCCCGGCACGTCGTCCGCACGCTGGAGGCGATCGATGAGGCGCTGCTGCGGACCGTGGACGCCGAGGCCGCCGCCGCGTACAGCCGGCGGGAAGACCTTTCGCAGGCCTGACGGGTTCCCGGGGTGAGGCAGCAACCCGGAATCCACGGCTCCACCTGGTAGTCATTCATTGTCGACGTGGGTAAGGTCCGTCCGAGACGGTTTCTTTTTCTGGTCCGCTGCATACTCGACACGGGCACTGAGCACAAGGGAAGATCTCGTGGCGCAACAAGAACGTGCGGTCCGAACCCGCCGTGCGGTGCTGGAGGCAGCAGCGACAGTGTTTGCCGAGCACGGCTATTCGGCAGCCACCGTTTCGGACATCCTCAAGGCCGCCGGCGTGACCAAGGGCGCCCTGTACTTCCACTTCGACTCCAAGGAAGCCCTCGCACGGGGGGTTCTCCAGGCGCAGGTCGCACAGACCCTGCCGCCCCAGGAGTTCAAGGTCCAGGACTGGGTGGACACCGGCCTGCTGCTCGCCCACCGGCTGCCGCGCGACGCGGTGGTGCGCGCCGGCGCGGTGCTCTCGTCCGACCCCCGGGGCAGGGAGCACTACGGCAGCGCCTGGCCCGCCTTGATCGAGCTCTCCACCCAGACGCTCACCGAGGCCAAGGAGCGGGGAGAGATCCTGTCCCACGTCGTACCGCAGCAGACCACGGAACTCATGGTCAGCGCCTTCCACGGGGTCCAGCTCTTCTCCCAGCTCGAGCACGGCCTGGCGGATGTCGAGCGGCGGGTCTCCGTGCTCTTCGAGCATGTGATGCCGGCGATCACCGTGCCCGCCGTCCTGGCCCACCTCGACCTCGCCGCGGACCGCGGGGCCCGCCTCTACGCACAGTGCACGCAGCAGCCCGACCTCGTCGGGGCACAGCGCGCCGAGTGAAGGGGCCGGCCCGGTACGCGGAGCTCACGCTCCGCGCCGCGCGGGCAGCGGCCGGGGTTGTCACCAGGTGGTGGCACCGCCGTCCACGGCCAGGGTGGTCCCGGTGACGAATGAGGCGCGGTCGCTGCACAGCCATGCGGCAGCCTCGGCGACTTCCTCCGGCGCGGCCATGCGGTTCTGCGGCGCCGATGCCTTGCTCTTCGCCTCCTGCCCGGGGAACCGGGTGAACCACTCCTCGACCATCTCCGACCTGGTCAGGCCCGGAGCTATGGCGTTGACGCGGATGCCGCTGGGCGCGCACTCGACCGCGGCCGCCTTGGTCAGGCCGATCACGGCGTGCTTGGCGGCGATATAGGGTGCCGCGACGGAAGTCGCCACCAGGCCGGCCACACTGCTCGTGTTCACGATCGAGCCGCCGCCGCCTTCGGTCATCGCACCGATCTCGTGGCGCAGGCAGTTCCACACGCCGCGCACGTTGGTGTCCATGACCAGGTCGTAGGCCTTGTCGTCGAGGAACTGCAGCGGGGCCGGCTCCACCGCGGCCCCCGCGTTGTTGAACGCCGCGTCCAGGCGCCCGTAGGTCTCCACCGCATAGGAAACGGCCCGCGCCATGTCGGCGGAGACCTGCACGTCCCCCGTGTAGTACGAGGCCTGCGCGCCGCCTGCGCGCAGCTCGGCCGAGAGTGCCGCAAGGCGGTCCTCGCGCCGGGCGACCAGTACCACATGCGCGCCCTCCCGTGCGAACACCCGGGCCGCTGCCGCGCCGATGCCGCTGCTCGCACCGGTGATGAGGGCGACCTTCCCCGCGAGCGAACCCTGACCCTGTGTCATTGCGCGCGATCCCCTTGTCTATGGCGGAGCGTTCCGCTTCAGGTGGTGTGTCTCGGTGAGCCGTTACGATTTCCCGGTAGCGTAGCGTGTGTGTTCGATAACGGAGGCTGATTCCTTCGGCTTTGTGTGCGCACTGCCTCCCGGCCGATGGGCCGTGCCTGTCGGTGCCCCCAGGGCGTGTTTGAGAAGTAGCGCCGTCCGCCCGTGGGGCGGGCCCTGCGGCGTCTGGTGCGTGCAGTCGCAAGGCGGTGGGGGCACTCCCCCTCGCTCCGCTGGGGGGACCCCCACCAGGCGGAGCTCTGGGGGGAGTGCTTGGGCGACTCCGACAACACCGCGAGTGTGCGTGCCAGGCGTCGCGGGGCCGGGGGTCCTCCCCCTGGTTTCTCCCCCGTGGCTTCGCACGGGAGGTGTCCCCGGGGGACCCCCACCGGACGAAGTCCGGGGGGAGGGACTTCTCAAACACGCCCTAGGTGGGCCACCCGGCTGTGCCGGGGTGGATCTGGCGGCGGGAGCGGGTGTCGTGGGCGTGCGAGAACGGGCCCGGCAGGTGCTCCGAGCCGTTGGGAGGTGAGCCGGTTCCGCCCGGATTCAGCCCGGCGACCGTCCGCGGGTCGGCCACCGAGGGCAGCAGCAGCTGCCAGAAGCTCGTGAGTGAGTAGGTGGCCGGCCACCCCCTGTTGGCGCGGCTCAGTACTTCGAGACCGACGGTCGTGGCCACCACGGTGGCTACGAGGCCTTCCTGCGACACGCCCGCCGCGAGTGACTTCTCCTGCGCGGCCCGGGCCACGAGTCCGTGCACGCAGGTGTGCCACTCCTGGCGGAGGTCGAAGTGGGTGCGCGGCCCCGCATCGCAGTTCAGCCGGAAGCCGGCCCGTACCACCACGTCGGAGAACAGCAGCCGGGCCAGGTGGTGCGAAAGGTCCGTCAGGCTCTGCAGGGCGCTCACGTGGCCCGGCGGCACACTGCCCACCGCGTGGCGCAGGGAGCGCGCGGCGGCACTCTCGACGGCGTCGGCCACCGCGGCCTTGTTCTCGAAGTGGAAGTGCAGAGCGCCACGGCTCACCCCGGCGCCCGAACTGATCTCGTCCAGGCTGGCCTTCACATAGCCGTGCCGCTCGAACAGCTCGGCCGCCGAGAGGATGAGTGCGTTGCGGGTACGGGTGGCCCGTTCCTGTTTGCTCACTGTTGGCTCTCCCACGGGGGATAGGAGGGGTTTCCTTCGACATATAAAACCAACTTGCCGGTTTGATAGCCAGTGGGGGTTCCGGCGCGGCCGCGTTGTCCGCCGCGTGCGACTCATTCCGCGTATGAGGTCAGGACGCCGGGAAAGGGCGGCCACCTCGGCGGGTCGGCCGGGTGCGGAGCCCGCGGCCATTCCGGTCCTTTGGCCGGAAGGCGGGGGTTGCGGGCCGCTCGGTGGACTGCGGGTGTACAGGGTGGCTGCGGGGGAGGACGAGCGGACCGCACGGCTCCGGCGAAGCGTGCCCGCCGGTTTGTTGGTGGAGCTCCCTGGTGCTCCAGGCAAACCCGAGCCTGTTTTGAGCCCCGCCGTCGACCGTGGGCCACAGGGGAGGAGAGGCCGTGGACGGTGCTGAAGACAAGGCCGCCCTGCTCAGGATCGAGCGCGGTCAGGCCACTGAAGAAGAGCTCGCCGCGGTCGCCGTGACACTGTTCTCGCTGGTCGCCGGGCAAAGGGACACCCAGGCGCAGGACGAAGGGGACACCGAGGGCCGGTCCGTCGCGTTCTGGCACCAGCAGGAACGGACCAGGGTCTACCAGGCGCCGCACAGCTGGAGATGACGCGCCCGGGGCGGGCGGGCGGCGATGACCGGCCCCGTCCGCGCCGACCAACAGGAAGGGGACCGTCATGGCGACGGTGATGGAGCCCTCTGCGCCCGAAGCGGGGTCGGCCGATGTGCGGGGCCGGGTGGCGGAGCTGGCGGCGATCCGGGCGCTGGCGCTGTCCGGGCCCAGTGAGCAGGCGACGAAGGCGCAGCACGCCAAGGGCAAACTGACCGCGCGTGAGCGGATCGGGTTACTGCTCGACGCGGGTTCCTTCCAGGAGGTCGGGCAGCTGCGGCGGCACCGGGCGACCGGGTTCGGCCTGGAGGCGAAGAAGCCGTACACGGATGGTGTGATCACCGGGTGGGGCACGGTCGGGGGCCGTACGGTCTTCCTCTACGCCCATGACTTCCGGATCTTCGGCGGCGCGCTGGGCGAGGCGCATGCCGCCAAGATCCACAAGATCATGGACATGGCGATCGCGGCCGGTGCTCCGCTGGTGTCGCTCAACGACGGTGCCGGCGCGCGGATCCAGGAGGGTGTCAGCGCCCTTGCCGGTTACGGCGGCATCTTCCAGCGCAACGCCAGGGCGTCGGGCGTGATTCCGCAGATCAGCGTCATGCTCGGGCCGTGCGCGGGGGGTGCGGCCTACAGTCCCGCGCTGACGGACTTCGTGTTCATGGTGCGCGACACCTCGCAGATGTTCATCACCGGCCCCGATGTCGTCAAGGCGGTCACCGGTGAGGAGATCACCCAGAACGGGCTCGGCGGTGCCGATGTGCACGCCGAGACCTCGGGTGTCGCGCACTTCGCGTACGACGACGAGGAGACCTGCATCGCCGAGGTCTGCTATCTGATCTCGATGCTGCCCTCCAACAACCGGGTGACTCCGCCCCTCGCGCGGTCCGGAGATCCGGCCGGCCGCCGCTCGCACACGCTGCTCGATCTGGTGCCGGCCGACGGCAACCGGCCCTACGACATGCACAAGGTGATCGAGGAGCTCGTCGACGACGGCGACTACCTGGAGATCCACGAGCGCTGGGCCCGCAACATCGTGTGCGCGCTGGCGCGGCTGGACGGTCAGGTCGTGGGCGTGGTGGCCAACCAGCCGCAGTCGCTCGCCGGTGTTCTGAACATCGAGGCCTCCGAGAAGGCCGCGCGGTTCGTGCAGATGTGCGATGCCTTCAACATCCCGATCGTCACCCTGCTGGATGTTCCCGGGTTCCTGCCGGGCGTCGAGCAGGAGCACGGCGGGATCATCCGCCACGGCGCCAAGCTGCTGTACGCCTACTGCAACGCCACCGTCCCGCGGATCTCCCTCATCCTGCGCAAGGCGTACGGAGGCGCGTACATCGTCATGGACAGCCAGTCCATCGGCGCGGACGTCACCTATGCCTGGCCGACCAACGAGATCGCCGTGATGGGCGCGGAGGGCGCCGCCAATGTCATCTTCCGCAAGCAGATCGCCGCGGCCAAGGACCCCCAGGCCATGCGGGCGCGCATGGTCAAGGAGTACAAGGCCGAGCTGATGCACCCGTACTACGCCGCCGAGCGCGGCCTCGTCGACGACGTCATCGACCCGACCCAGACCCGCGAAGTACTCGTCCGCGCCCTCGCGATGCTGCGCGGCAAGCACGCCGACCTGCCGTCCCGCAAACACGGCAACCCACCGCAGTAGCCGAACCCACCGCAGGCACGCAGGAGTTGACGCGGAGCCGCCACCATGGCCCTCCTGGCGGCCGGGGGCCGCGGGGACCCCCTCAGCCAGGAGATGGATCCACGATGGTGCAGCAGGAGCGTGCCGTGCGCACGAGGGAGTCATTGGTGCGGGCGGCGGCCGAGGTGTTCGCCGAGGCAGGCTTCGCGCCGGCGACGATCAGCAGCATCTGCGGCAGGGCCGGGGTCAGCAACGGAGCGCTGCACTTCCACTTCGAGAGCAAGCGCGCCCTGGCCCAGGCCGTGGAAGCGGCGGCCCTCGACACCGTCCGGCGCGTCACCCGGGAGGCCGACGAACGCCGGGGCGGTCCGCTGCAGCGGCTCATCGACGCGACGCACGGGCTGATGAGCAGCCTCGAGGAGGACGTGATGGTCCGGGCCGGCCTGGCGCTGGCCGATACCGCTCCGCGGCCCACGGGGGCCGTGGAGCTGCGGGGGGAGTGGCTGCGGTGGGTCGACGCGGTGCTGCGCACCGCGGAGCGGGAGGGCAGGCTCGCCGAGGGCGTCCGGCCCGCCCAGGTGTCGAACGCCGTCGTCGCGGCGACCGTGGGCTTCGCGGTTCTGGGCTGCGGGAACCCCACGTGGGTGTCGCGGCGCACCCTGTGCCGGTACTGGGAACTGATGCTGCCGCGGCTCGCCCCGCCGGACGCCCTGGCGCAGCTGGTGCCCCAGGGCACCGGCCCGGGCGTCCCCGGCCAGGTCCAACACCACCCCCACCACCGCGCGTCAACACGGCTCCGGCCGGGCCTCCGTCCTCGAGCCGCGCTCAAGGATGGGTAGCTGGATCGCCTTGAGTGACTGGTGCGCCGCTAGAAACCAGCTACCCGGTTTTGTATTGACAGGGCGTTCGGAATCTAATTGAATCTGTGTGCGGTAGGGATCGCCCCCGCGAGCGGCATCATCCACGTTCAGGGAGACGCTGTGGACATCGAGGTACTCGGCGCGGTGGCGGTGAGGGTGAACGGAGTCTCCATCACGCCTACGGCCCCCAAGCCGCGGCAGGTTCTGGCTCTGCTGGCGCTGCACGCCGACCGGGTGGTGCCCGTCTCCGCCTTGATAGAGGAGCTCTGGGACACCACCCCGCCGCGCAGTGCCCGTACCACCCTGCAGACGTACATCCTTCAGCTGCGCGAACTCATCTCCGTGGCCCTGGAGAAGGACGAGCGCGAGGGCCCGCAGGGGGAGAGCGAGCGGCGCGTCGCCAAGAACGTGCTGGTGACAATGCCCGGTGGCTATCTGCTGTCCAGCGCCGACGGCCGCAGCGACGTCCGCACCTTCGAGCGCCTCGCGGGCACGGGATACCGGGCCATGGACGCGGGCGACTTCGCCGGTGCCGCGCGGCAGTTGCGCGAAGCGCTGGCGCTGTGGTCCGGGACCGCCTTCGCGGACGTGCAGGCCGGGGCACAGCTGGAGATGGAGATCAAGCGCCTCGAAGAGAGCCGGCTGTGTGCTCTCGACCAGCGTATCGAGGCCGATCTGCGGCTGGGGCGGCACCGCGAGCTGCTGGCCGAGCTCACCGTTCTGGTGAACCGCTACCGCACGCACGAGAGTCTGCACGCCCAGTTCATGCTCGCGCTGCGCCGCTCGGGGCGGCGCGGTGAGGCCCTGGACGTCTATCAGCGGCTGCGCACCACGCTCGTACGCGACCTCGGCCTGGAGCCGTCCGCGGGGCTGCGGCGGCTGCAGCAGTCCATCCTCACGGCCGGCCACGAGTCCGCGGCGGAGGCACCCGATGCCGCCAAGGGGCGGCTCGCTCCCACGAGTTGAGTGATCACGCCCCTTTTGGCCGGGCGCCGGCTCGCTCATCGCTCCGCAGATCCGCCGCAGGCCGGTCAAAAACCGGGCCCCGGTAGGCATACCGGACGGAGCCGTATGTTCCGATGCGCGAATTCCGGGTCGTACGTTCCGTAATTCAGTTGCCCGTAACGGAATTCGCTGGGAAGGATAACCGAGAAGAGCGTTCCGCGATACGCCGCGGGAGCTTTGCTTCCGTCGTCGTTCACATATTCGTGAGTGATCAATTCCCGGGCAGCGGCGCCCAGTTGAGACCTCCTCAAGCCCTGGTCGATGAAAAGGGTGGGTGCCGCACAATTCCGGCTAGTGTGCTCGCGGCGACGGAAATCAGTCACTGAGAGGAACTCGACGAGGTGCGGGGGGAATACTGTGAAGATTCAGGTTCTGGGTCCGTTGAGTGCCGAGGTCAACGGGGGATCGATTGTTCCGACGGCCGGTAAGCCGAGGCAGATTTTGTCCTTGTTCGCCCTCTATCCCGGACGGGTGATGCCCGTCTCCATGCTCATGGAGGAACTCTGGGGAACCGAGCCGCCGCAGAGCGCGCCCACCACCCTGCAGACCTACATCCTCCACCTGCGCCGGCACCTCGGCACCGCGATGGGGCCCGACGCCCCCGGTGCGGCCAAGGAGGTGCTCGCCACCCGGCATGGGGGCTATCTGATGCAGATACCGGCCGAGAGCGTCGATGTGCACCAGTACGAACGCATGGTCACCGAAGGGCGGTCGGCCTTCGAGACCGGGGACGACGTCACCGCGGCCGACCGTTTCCGCCAGGCGCTCAAGCTGTGGCGCGGACCCGCGCTCGTCGACGTACGGGGCGGACCGATCCTCGAGATCGAGGTCATGCGCCTGGAGGAGAGCCGCCTGGGCACCGTCGAGCGGCGCATCGACGCCGACCTGCGGCTGGGCCGGCACTCCGAACTCATCGCGGAGCTGTACGAGCTGACGGCGCGCTACCCCCAGCACGAAGGTCTGTACTCGCAGGCCATGGTGGCGCTGTACCGGTCGGGGCGGCAGGCATCGGCCCTGGAGATCTACCGCAAGCTGCGCATCCGGCTGATCGAGGGGCTGGGCGTCGAGCCCTCGCCGCAGGTGCAGCGGCTGCACCAGGCCATGCTGGCCGTCGACCCCCAGCTGGATGTCGTCGCCGGACCACGGCGCGGCTCGACCTTCGACCTCTACGCCGCCTGAAGCCCGCCGGACCGGTATCCCCTGTGCGCCGCGCCCACCGGGGGATGCCGGTCCGAGGCGGACTCGAGCCGTACCCGGGCAGGTGTCGAGGCACTGTGCGCAGACTCCGTTGACTGCCGCCGTCCACAAGGCATGCCGATTGCGCATCGCTGTCAGGAGGTACACGTTGTCTCTGGCCGAGCAGTTGACGTACCCGCCCGGCGATCTTGGCGAGAGCGAGCCGTCGGCGAGCTGGACCCCGGTGCAGCCGATCACCCGCGTACGGACCGACTCGCCGGCCTGTGACCACTCTCCCCGCCCGCACGGGCAGGACCGGGACCAGGTACGGGTGCGCGCCGGGGCCGGGGACTGTCTGCCGCCCTCACCGCGCGCCGCCGCACCCCGCGCGTCATTGCCGCGCGGCTGCTGGACCGCGACACGGCCGCCGCCTTCGTGGCACGCATTACCCTGACCCACCCGCAGTGGCCGGACCGCGCGGTCGCCGCCGCCACCGGGATCTGCGACACGACTGCCTCCCGCATCCCTTCGCGGTCATCAACCGCGCAATGAGCGCGGTCCCGCACGAGGCCCGGCCGCAGCGGCCGGGCCCCGGCAGCGGTCGGCGCCGCCGCCGCACCGCCGCGATCTTCCTCCACCGGCCCGACACCGGCCCGGCACCGGCCCGACACCGGTCCGGGCGAGGCCGCCCGCGCCACCGGGCCCTGCCCGGCCACGGTGCGGCACGTACGCCGGCGCACCGGCCGTGGCCAGGACCCGTCTGGGCCGCCTGCCGCACCACCCGCACCACCCGCGGCGCCGGGCGCACCCCCGCCGTCGCCAACCGGCAGCGCACCCCTGCCGACTCCACCCGCCGGCCAAGGGCCACCGAGACCGGCCCGGTCCCCGGGCCGCTGCCGCCCCTTGGGCACCCCCGCCTGTCAGAACCGACGCACTTCAGGAGGCCTTTCGTGTCCGAGCACGCCAAGACGCCCGGCACCCCCACCGGACCCGAGAGCGGTCCCGGCACGGGCGTGTGGTTCATCGGGGCCCGCGGCTCCGTCGCCACGACCGCGGTCGCCGGGTGCGCCGCGCTCGCCGCGGGGCTGTGCCCGCCGACGGGAATGGTCACCGAGACCGAGGCCTTCGCCGCCGCCGGGCTGCCCGCCCTGTCCTCCTTCGTCTTCGGCGGCCACGACACCCTCGACTGGCCGCTGCCCAAGCGCGCCGAAGCACTCGCCGAACAGGGCGTCCTGCCGCACGGGCTCGCCCGGGCGGTCCACGCCGAACTCACCGCCGCCGACCGGGAGATCCGCACCGGCGGACCCATGGCCGGCGACACCCGCACCGACGAGGAGCTGATCGCGGCCTTCGCCGCCGACATCGAGGACTTCACCCGCCGCACCTCGGCCGCCCGGACCGTTGTGGTCAACCTCGCCTCCACCGAACCCGCCCCGGCCCAGGGCGAGGCCCGGCTGCCCGCCAGCTCGCTGTACGCCGCGGCCGCCCTGCGCGCGGGCTGCGCGTACGTCAACTTCACCCCCTCGACCGGTGAACGCCACCCGGCACTTCAGGAACTGTCCCGGACCGCCCGGGTGCCCTACGCGGGCCGGGACGGAAAGACCGGGCAGACCCTGCTGCGGGCGGTGCTCGCGCCCATGTTCCGCCAGCGGGCCCTTGCGGTACGGGCCTGGTCCGGCACCAACCTGCTGGGCGGCGGCGACGGGGCGGCGCTCGCCGACTCCGCGGCCGCCGCGGCCAAGAACGCGGGCAAGAACCGGGTTCTTCAGGACAACCTCGGCACGCTGCCCGAGGGCCAGGTGCACATCGACGACGTGCCCGCGCTCGGCGAGTGGAAGACCGCCTGGGACCACGTGGCCTTCGAGGGCTTCCTCGGTTCGCGGATGATCCTGCAGACCATCTGGCAGGGCTGCGACTCGGCACTGGCCGCACCCCTCGTGCTCGACCTGGCCCGGCTCACCGCCCGCGCCCACCAGGCGGGGATCACCGGGAGCCTGCCGGAGCTGGGCTTCTACTTCAAGGACCCCGACGGCACCTCCTCGGCACTTGCCGAGCAGTACGACGCCCTCCTCGGCTTCGCCGCGCGACTGGGGGAGTTGCGGTGAGCACCGTCCGCGACGGGGCCGAACTCCTGCGTGCCCCCGCCCTGTTCACCCTCCCCGGCGCCTACCCGCGCCTGTACGGGGCGGGCACGGCACTCAACGACCGGGCGGACCGGGAGGAGAACGCCGCCGAGCGACCCCACCGCCCCATCCCCCCGGGCCGTATCGCCCCCGCACAGGCACAGGCGGCAGCGGCCGGCCCGACCGCCGCCGCCCTGCCCCGCCACCCGCACGCCGGGCCCGAACCCGCCCGCTCCTGCCTCACGCTCCTGCGCGCACAGCGCCCAGCGCCCAGCGTCCCGCCCCGGCCGCGGGCCCACCTCCCGGCCCGCCCACCCGCACCCCCACACCCCCCTCGCCCCGGCACCGTCCGCGTAAGGAAACCCGCATGCTGATCACCCGAGAGGACCTGCTGGACCGCCTCGGTCCCCAGGGCGCCGCCTGGCTCGACGCCGCCCTCGCCGACGCGCACGACGCCGCACACCCCGACCCGCACGCCCCGCCGCGCCGGGCCATACCGGTGTGGGAACTGCGGTTCGCGGCAGCCGGCCGGGAGTGCGGCATCCCGGAGGCGGCGGAGGCGGCCCGGGTACTCCTGCTGCACACCGCCCGCCCCGGCGCGGCCACCGTGACCCGGCTCTACGAGCGGGGCACCGGCGCCGAACGCCGCGCTGTCCTGCTCGCCCTGCCCCACCTCCCGCTCACCCCGGGCCAGGGCGTGCCGCTGATCGAGGACGCGCTGCGCACCAACGACCCCCGGCTTCTCGCCGCAGCCCTCGCAACCCGCGCCGCCGCACACCTGGACGCCCACGCCTGGCGCCACGCCGTCCTGAAGTGCCTGTTCACCGCAGTGCCCCTGACCGCCGTCGCCGACCTCGCCGGCCGGGCCCGCAGTGACGGCGAACTCGCCCGTATGCTCCGGGACTTCGCCGCGGAACGTACCGCCGCGGGGCGCCCCGTCCCGATGGACCTGCCGCACGTACTCGCCCTGACCGCCAAGGAAGCCTGATGCGCATCTTCGACCCGCACATCCACATGACCTCGCGCACCACCGACGACTACCAGGCGATGTACGCGGCCGGGGTGCGCGCGCTGGTCGAACCCTCCTTCTGGCTCGGTCAGCCGCGCACCTCGCCGGAGAGCTTCTTCGACTACTTCGACGCGCTGCTCGGCTGGGAGCCGTTCCGGGCCGCGCAGTACGGCATCACACACCACTGCACCATCGCCCTGAACCCCAAGGAGGCCAACGACCCGCGCTGTGTGCCCGTCCTGGAGGAGCTGCCGCGCTACCTGGCCAAGGACGGCGTGGTCGCGGTCGGCGAGATCGGCTACGACTCGATGACCCCGGCCGAGGACACCGCACTGGCCGCGCAGCTTCACCTCGCCGCCGAGCACGGGCTGCCCGCCCTGGTGCACACCCCGCACCGCGACAAACTCGTGGGCCTGCGCCGCACCCTGGACGTCGTGACCGAGTCCAGGCTCCCCGTCGACCGGGTCCTGGTCGACCACCTCAACGAGACCACAGTCCAGGAAGCCAAGGACTCCGGCGCCTGGCTCGGCTTCTCCGTCTACCCGGACACCAAGATGGACGAGCACCGCATGGTCGCCGTCCTGAAGGAGTACGGACCCGAGCGGGTCCTGGTCAACTCCGCCGCCGACTGGGGCAGAAGCGACCCGCTCAAGACCCGCAAGGTCGGCGAGGCGATGCTCGCCGCGGGCTTCGGCGAGGACGACGTGGACCGGGTGCTGTGGCGCAACCCCGTCGCCTTCTACCAACTGAGCGGCCGCCTCGTCCTGGAGCCCGCGAAACCCCAGGCGCTGCACGAGGGCAACTCCATTGTGCGCGGGGGGCAATGAGCCGTGCGCTTCCAGCACCCCGACGGCTCGGCCGTTCACCTCGCGTACTGCACCAACGTCCACCCGGCCGAGACCCTCGACGGTGTCATCGCCCAGTTCGCCGCCCACTGCGAACCGGTCCGCCGCCGCCTGGGCACCGAGCGCCTGGGCATAGGACTGTGGCTGGCCCGCGACGCGGTCCGCGCCCTGAACACCGACCCCGCCCAACCGCGCCGGCTGCGCACCGAACTGGACCGGCGCGGCCTCGAAGTGGTCACCCTCAACGGCTTCCCCTACCAGGGCTTCGGTGCCGAGGTGGTCAAGTACCGGGTCTACCGGCCCGACTGGACCGACCCCGAGCGCCTGGAGCACACCACCGACCTGGCCCGGCTCCTCACCCAGCTGCTGCCGCCGGACGTCACCGAGGGCACCATCTCCACACTGCCGCTGGCCTGGCGCACCGGCTTCGACGAGAGGGCGGCCCAGTCGGCACACACGGCACTGAGCGAACTGGCCCGGCGGCTGGACGAACTGGAGGATTCCTCCGGCCGCTCGATCCGCCTCGCCCTGGAGCCGGAGCCCGGCTGCGCCGTCGAGACCACCGCCGACGCGCTCGCCCCGCTCGCCGCCCTGCCCGCACGCCGCATCGGCCTGTGCCTGGACACCTGCCACCTCGCGACCAGCTTCGAGGAGCCCGCGGCGGCACTCGCCGCCCTGGAGCGGGCGGGCATCACGGTGCCCAAGGTGCAGCTCTCCGCGGCCCTGCACGCCCAGAACCCCCAGGACCCGGCGGTCCGTGCGGCGCTCGCCGCCTTCGACGAGCCGCGTTTCCTGCACCAGACCCGCGCCAGGGCGGACGGGATCCTGTACGGCACCGACGACCTCGGCCAGGCACTGGCCACCAACGCGCTGCCGGACACCGTGCCCTGGCGCGCCCACTTCCACGTACCCCTGCACGCCCCGCCCGCCCCGCCGCTGACCTCCACCCTCGACGTGCTGCGCGAGACGCTCGCCGCCCTGGTCGGCGGGCCCGTGCCGCGCAGCCATCACTTCGAGGTCGAGACCTACACCTGGCAGGCCCTGCCGGCCGAGGCGCGTCCGGCCACAGACGCCCGGCTCGCCGACGGCATCGCCGCCGAACTGTCCCTCGCCCGCGACCTGTTGACCGATCTTGGACTCAAGGAGCAGCAGTGACGACGAAGACCCCCACGCCCCTGCTCGTCCTGGACGTGGTCGGCCTGACGCCCACGCTGCTGGACCACATGCCCCGCCTGAAGGCGCTCGGCAGCCGCGGCTCGCGCACCGAGCTCGGCACCGTACTGCCCGCCGTCACCTGCGCCGCCCAGTCCACCTTCCTGACCGGCACGATGCCCGCCGAGCACGGCATCGTCGGCAACGGCTGGTACTTCCGCGACCTCGGCGAAGTCCTGCTGTGGCGCCAGCACAACGGGCTCGTGGAGGGCGACAAGCTCTGGGACGCCGCCCGCCGCCTGCACCCCGGCTACACGGTCGCCAACGTCTGCTGGTGGTACGCGATGGGCGCGGACACCGACTGGACGGTCACCCCGCGCCCCATCTACTACGCCGACGGCCGCAAGGAGCCCGACTGCTACACCCGGCCCGCCGGCCTGCACGACGAACTCCACGCCGAGCTGGGCACGTTCCCGCTGTTCAACTTCTGGGGCCCCACCGCCAACCTGGTATCCAGCAAGTGGATCATCGACGCGACCCGCTACCTCAACCGCACCCGCCACCCCGACCTGACGCTGTGCTACGTCCCGCACCTGGACTACGACCTCCAGCGCTTCGGCCCCCACGACCCGCGCTCGCTGCGGGCCGCCGCCGACCTCGACGCGGCGCTCGCTCCGCTGCTCGATGAGGCCGCCGCCGAGGGCCGCACCGTGGTCGTCCTGTCCGAGTACGGCATCACCCAGGTCAGCAGGCCCATCGACATCAACCGGGCCCTGCGCCGCGCCGGTTACCTCCAGGTGCACACCCAGGACGGCATGGAGTACCTGGACACCATGGCCTCGCGCGCCTTCGCGGTCGCCGACCACCAGCTCGCGCATGTGTATGTGCGGCGGCCCGAGGACCTGGCCGGTGTGCGGGAGGTACTCGAAGGCATCGACGGTGTCGGTGAACTCCTCGGCGACGAGGGCAAGAAGGAACACGGCCTGGACCACCCGCGCTCCGGCGAACTGGTGGCCATCGCCGAGCCGGATGCCTGGTTCACGTACTACTACTGGCTCGACGACGACCTCGCCCCCGACTTCGCGCAGCTCGTGGAGATCCACCGCAAGCCCGGATACGACCCCGCCGAGCTGTTCATGGACCCGCTCGACCCGTACGTGAAGCTCAAGGCGGCCAAGGCGCTGGCCCGCAAGAAGCTGGGCATGCGCTACCGGCTGGCCGTCGTCCCGCTGGACCCCGCCCCGGTGCGCGGCAGCCACGGCAGGCTCCCGGACCGCCCCGAGGACGGACCGGTCCTGCTCTGCTCCCGCCCCGGCGAGGTCTTTGGCACACTCGCCGCCACGCAGGTGAAGCCGCTGCTGTTGCGGCTGGCGGGGATCGGCTGACCTCACCCACCGGGGCGGTTCGCCGGGAATCTGTGCCCCCGTGCAACAACACGCCCGGGAATTCGCCGACGTGCACACCTGCGCAAGCGGGAAAGCGGTTCCCCGGAGCCGCTCGCGGAATCCTTTCGTCCGCACGGTGCCCTCGCCCTGCCTCCGCGGCCGGTGCGCACTCACCCAATTTCCGGTGCCGCACACCGCTTTGGGGCCAACACCGTTTGAACAGAGGTCACTTCCCCGGGCGACGGATGAGGCATTCAGGCGGAGGACACCAGAGCCGGCCGCCGGGCCGCGGCACCCAGCGCACGGGCCAGGTCCTCCACCCTGCTCCCACCTGCGCCGCGGCCCGCACCGAGTACCACGAGCGGCGCTGTGCCGCAGTGTGCCGCGATGTGCCGGGCGAGCTCGCAGGCCAGGGCCCCGGCCCCGGAGAACCCGCCCAGGACCAGGCGTTCGCCGTCGGCGAGCAGCGGCCGCAGCGCCGCCAGGCGCTCCCGCACCCCGGCCGTGTCCGCCCGCAGCGCGGTGAGCGCCTCCGGCCCCTGGTAGCACCGGGCCAGCTCGGCATGCCGGCTGTCGGGGGTCCAGGGCGGGGCGATCAGGCAGATGGTTCCGGCGCCGGGCCGCGCCGCGCCGCGCAGCCGCACCAGGCGCCGGGCCGCCGGGCCCGCGGGGTGGTCGTGGATGCGCGGCGCATCGGCACCGGCCAGCCCCGACAGCGCCTCGGCGACGGTGGTCGACTCCCGTGCGCCGCCGGGCAGTTCACGCAGCAGCCGGGCACTGTGGGCGAGCATCTTGGCCACCTGGTCGTCGTGCAGCCGCCCCCGGTCGTGGACCGAGGTCAGGACGAGCCCGCCCCTGCTGTCGTGGCGGGCCACGACACCGATCGGGAACACGCCCGGCGCTCCCGCCGGACCGGTGTCCTCCACGTGGATGCCCTGCGCGGCGAGTTGCGGCCCCAGTGCCTCCGGGGGAGTGGGCCGGTGCTCGAAGGAGAGCAGCGTCTCGGTGACGTCCGCGCCGGCGTCGCAGCCGAGCCACTCCCTGATCTGTCCGGCGGAGACCCATTCGTAGGAGGCCATGTCCAGGACCCGGTCGCGTACGTCCCGCAGCAACCCGGGCACCGTGCCCGCCGGGTCCACCTCGAGGGTCATCGGCAGCGGGTTGTCGAAGGGCCCGGGAACGCCCGCGATGCCCTCCATCGGGATGCCGCGGCCCGAGACCGTGACGCTGAAACTCACCGGGGCCGGGCCGTGGACCGCGCCGCCCGCCCGGAACAGGATCATCGCCCAGACGGCCTGCAGCGCACTGCTCTCCGTGGCCCCCCAGCGCGCCGCCCACTCCGCGAGGCGCGCCGCCTCGCCGCGGGTGAGCCGGGCCACGGTGCGCCCCGTGCCGTGCCGGCCGGTGACGGCCCCGGGGCGGGCACGGGGCAGCCCCGCACCCAGGCCGCCGCCCGCCCGGGTCCAGAAGTCCCGGGCCGGCGCCGGGTCCTGTGTGGCCAGCCAGCGCCGGTAGTCGCGCAGGTCGGGGCGGCGCTCGCCGCCGTGCGGGGCGCCCGCGCCGAGATAGGCGCGGTAGAACTCCCGCAGCAGCAGCCGCACGCTGCGGCCATCCAGCACACCGCGGTGGTAGGTGAGTACGACATCGGTGGGCGCGATCCGGCCGGCGTGCGGCTGCTGCGGTTCACCGTCGAGCAGGGCGGCCCGCAGCAGCCCCGGCCGGCCCGGCTCGAAGCCGCGCTCCCGCTCCTGTTCGATGAGGGCCTGCCGGGTGAGGGTGCCGTGTTCATGGCGTACGACGTCGGGGTGTGCGCGGGCGTGCAGCGCGAGCCGGGGCTGGGGGTCCCACACGAACGCCGCGCGCAGCACGCTCTCGTGGTCGAAGACGCACTGCCAGGCGGCGGTGAACCGGCCGGTGTCCAGCGGCCCGTGCCAGCGCCACAAGAGCTGCGCGACCTGCTGGTGGGGGCACTTCGCGGTGTCGGCGAGCAGTTCTTGCTGGAGCGGGGTGAGCGCGAGCGGCTCCGGCACCGCCACGGCCGGCTGCCGCTGCGCGGGCCCGCCGTGGGGCCGGGTGCCCTCGCCGCGCCCGCAGCCCGGTTTCGGTGCGGGTGCGGGTGCGGGCGGGGCGGCGGTGAGCAGGTCGGCGAGCACGCCGACGGGGTAGGGCGCATCGAGCTCCAGGACGTGGTGGCCCGGGCCGTGCCGCACGGTGCGGGGCCGCATCTCGCGCAGCTCGGGCCGGTCGGCGGCGACGCGGGCCAGGGCCGCTTCGAGGAGGGAGGCATCGAGCGGGCCGCGCAGTTCGAGGGTGCAGGGGGCTTGTCGCGCAGGGCTGTTGAGGGCTAACACCGCGGTCAGCGACACCTTCACGTTCCCTTCGACGGTCATCGGCTCTGCGGGGCCCGTGCGCCCGCCCGCGAAGCGAGGCGAAGGCCCCTCCTGCTCTCCTTGGAGCACCGGGACCCGAGTATGGTCCGCCGCTCTCGCGGCACGCGGGCACACCGCCGGCACGGGGGCGCCCCGGTGGCCCCGGGACGCCGCGGCGGCGACGGCGGGCCCCGCCGGGAAGCGGGCCCGGGCGTATGGCGGGCGGGGTGGCGCCCCTGGTCCGGCCTGCGTCCTGCCGTGCCCGGTGCCCTGCGCTCCCGCCTGGCTGCGCCCGTTGTCCCAGGTCAGCACGGGGCCGGTGAAGATCCCCTCCCGGTGGCCGTCCCGTGCGGGAGGCAGCCACCGGCGGGCCCGGCCGCCTCGCCCGGGGCCGGGGCGGCCGGGCCGGGCTCTCAAGTCGCCTTCAGGAGCGCATGGCCGCGTTCTCGACCAGATCTCCGGCGGCCCGCACGGGACGCACCGCGCGCCGCAGGGGGCCGCGCCTCTCACAGCACCCGTACGGCCGTCTCGGCGTGCTTCTGGGCCAGGCGCAGCGTCTGCAGACTCTGGTGGCCGAGCTCCTCGCGTACCCGGCGGCGGGCGTCCTGCAGGGTGGCGCCCGCGCCGAGCACCTGCTCGACGTCCTTCTCGCACAGGATGACGTGGTGCTTGGACACCACGGTGACGCCCCTCTCGTCGGGGACGACGGACCACTCGCCGCAGTGCGCCGCGAGCAGCCTGCGGGGCACCGTCTCCTTGTGGACGATGCGTCCGGCGTGCGGGAAGCACACCCGCACGGACGTGACGGTGTGGACGGTGCCGTCGGCCGCGGCGAGGTCCATGGTGACCTTCTGGATGCCGTCCTGGGGCTCGCTCAGGGCGGCCCGGCGCACGTGCGGGACCTGCCCCGGCCAGTCCGCCACGTCGTAGAGGAAGCCGTAGACGAGCTCGGCGGGCCCTTTGACCCGCACCGATTCCTCGAACGACAGGACCAGCTGGTCCAGCCGTGCCCACCGCTCCGCCAGGTACAGCAGACTCCGCAGGTCGGAGAGGGTGTTGGCGTCCGTGGCCTGCTCCAGCCACGCCACGTCCTCGGGCCGGTCGCCCACGGCGGTGAACTCGTGGTCCACGGTCAGCCGGCAGCGGCCGGGGCCCAGGGACTGCACGGAACACGTACCGTCCATCGACTTCGCGGGGTCCATGGTCAGGTCCTGGTGGAAGGAGACCGAGCGCCGCGCGGAGTCCTGGATCCGGTCGGACGTCCAGGACTTCACCTGCCCGCCGGCGACGACCCACATCCGCAGCCGCTCGCGGACGCCGCAGAAATCGAGCCGCTCCACATGCACGCTCGTCGGGAAGTACAGCGGCCGGCGCTCGGCATCGGCGATCAACGTGTAGAGGACTTCCGCGGGCGCGGCCACATCGACGGTGTGCGAAAGACGGCGTACACGTTCACCCGGCACCGGGACCACCTTTTTCTCTCGTCGCGACATTAGAGGCGGGGCAGCAGAGCAGTGTCAACAGCCCGAAAAATAAACGACCCCCGGCACCAGCTGATCATCCGCCGCACCGGCCGTCCCCTCGCGCTCCCCGGCCCCGGTGATCACAGAATCGGACGCCAGGTGGCCGATTCGAAGCCTTGAAGGAACCTCGAGTCCCCCTGCAGAAATGAGGAATCTAGAGTTCCCCTGCAGCGGCGATCGACTACCAAAAGAAAAAGTTACGCACTGCTAGATTATGGCTCTCGCCCCGGTCGGGTGAACGTTGACACTCCCCACCGCCCGTGGAACTCTCCCAGTGCCCCCGCAGACACGCATGGGCGGCATCGGGGAGATCGGGGCAACATCGGGGGAATTGAACGCGCGTGACAGCCGTATCCACTGAACACGTTGTGGTGACTCGGCGACGTCTTTCAGTGGTCTCGACACGTGGATCCGGCCAACGACTGCGGGGCGAGCCACCTCATGAAGGAGATTCGATGGAGTTTCACTCATGCTCCAGGAGCCATGCTCAGGAAAGCCGCACCGCCACCGGGTCCCTCCTCTGTGCCCCGTGCGTCAGGCAGGTGGAACGCAACCTGCGCGCACTTCCCGGTCTCCACCGGGAATGCCTGCACCAGATGTCATCGACATCCAGACGCATGAACAACCCGACGAAAGTGTCCGGGAGCCGCAAGCGGGATCACCTGGATATTTCCACGCTCGACACCCGGCATAAAATCCTCGCCATCCTGGAGTCCTGGTCGGGAATCATCGTGGAAGAACTCAAAACCATTGCCCCGGCCCACTCCGTTCCCCATGTGGCGCGCTTCCTGATAATCAACCTGGAGTGGCTCACCGCCCAGCCTCCTGCTGCCGACTTCGCAGACGAAATCGAGAACCTCCACGCCGAACTGCTGCGCACCATCGACCCTGAACCCGGCAATCTCCACACACTCATCAGAGAGTGTGTCGTGGACAACTGCACGGGGAAAATCAGCGCCTCACCGCAGAACACCGGGAACGCGGGGAAGAGCAGCATCAGCTGCGACTCCGGACATTCATGGGAAATGCGCGAATGGCTTATTCTGCGACAGCTCATGAATCGGCAACGAAAGGACGCCGCATGAACAAACCGCCACGCCACAGGCTCGTTCCGACAAAAGTTGCCGCCCTCGCCGCGGGTGTGTCCGAAGCGACCATCCGCAAGTGGGTGAGCCGGGGAAAGATAACCCGCTACGGCACACCGGGCCGCTCGGAGTTCGACATAGAAGAACTCACCCAGATCGCTCTGCAGCATCGGCACTGACCCGGCCGGCACATGCTCCGATGCCGTTCAAGGGCAACACCGTCGCGTCCAGTGGCTGCCCCGCCCACCGGTCCCCGGCCTACTGCCCGCCCTTCGACGGCAGTGACCGCGACAGCGCGCGCTCCGTCAGCGCCGCCGCGGCCCCGGTGTACGCCTGCGGCGCGAACAGGTCGGTGAACCGGGCGTCCGCCAGGACGGCCGACACCCGCTCGTCCTGGCGCAGGATGTCGGCCAGCGACTCGCCGGTGCGCGCCGACCGTAGGGACGCTTCGTTCAGCAGCTGGCGCGCCGGGGCCTTGCCGAGCAGCGGAGCCAGTACGGCGGCGACCCTCTCGGAGACGATCTGCCCCCCGGTGATCTGGGCATTGGCCCGCATGCGCCCGGTGTCCACCGACAGCTGGGAGACAAGCTCCACCGCCTGGTGCGCCGCTCCGCCGGTGAGCCGCAAAAGGGCCCGCAGCGGCTCCCATTCGGCGTGCCAGGCGCCGGCGGACCGCTCGTCCTCGCTCAGCATGCAGCCCAGCACGGTCGCCGCGAGCTGCGGCGTCTGCAGGGCGGCGGATCTGATGGCCGTCGCCAGCACAGGGTTGCGCTTGTGCGGCATCGCCGAGGACGCGCCACGGCCCGTGGGCGCCGGCTCGTGCACCTCACCCACCTCGGTGCGGGTCAGTGACAGCACATCGACCGCGATCTTGCCCAGGGCACCGCAGGTGAACGCCGCGGCCGCGGCCAGATCCACCATGGGCGTGCGCAGGACATGCCACGGCAGCAGCGGAGCGGACAGCCCCAGTTCGGCCGCGAACGCCTCCGTGAGCTCCTGGACGTAAGCGGCGGGCTCGGCACCCGGCGCGTGCTGGAGATATCCGGCCAGCGTGCCCGCGGCTCCGCCGAGCTGAACGGGAAGCCCCTCCGCGCTCAGCCGGTCCAGCTTCTGCGCCGCGTCCAGGACGAGGTGACGCCAGCCCGCCGCCTTCAGACCGAAGGTCGTCGGCACCGCGTGCAGCGCCAGGGTACGGCCCGCCATGAGGGTGTCGCGGTGCGCCCGGGCGAGTGCGGCCAGCGCTTGTTCGATACGTTCCAGATCGGCGCGGATCACCCGCAGTGCCCGGTGGGCCACCAGGACGGTCGCCGTGTCGAGGATGTCCTGGCTGGTCGACCCGCGGTGCACATACGCGGCCGCGTCCGCATCCCGCCCCGCCACCAGCGCGGTGAACTCCCGTACCAGCGCCACCACCGGGTTGGCGGACTGGCGTGCCTGCCCGGCCAGGGCCATCAGGTCCAGGCGCTCGGCCCGCGCCGACTGGGTGATCACCTGTGCGGCCGCCGCGGGCACCGTGCCGAGCCGGGCCTGCGCCCGGCTCAGCGCCGCCTCGGCGTCCAGCATGGCCTGGAGCCACGCACCGTCGGACACCACGGCAACGATGGGCGCGTCCGCCCAGACCGGCGAGAGCAGACCGCAGTCCAGCTGCACCGCGGCCGGGCCGGCAGCGGTATCCGCGGTGAGGGGGGTGTCACTGGGCATGGGTGAGTCCTTGTCCTGTGTGAACGTCCTGACCGGGTGCGGTACCGCAGGCCAGGGCCGCGCGGGCGATGGCGTCGGCGTCCGTGAGCGTCACCGAATTGACGCCGGGGCGGATGCCCGCGGCCGTCACCCAGTGCACCGACTCCGTGGGCACCCCGAAGGCGAAGCGGCGCGGATGCGCACGCCCCGCCGCGTCGATCATACGGAACGGCCGTTCGGTGACGGCCAGTCCGTCGGTCTGGTAGGCGCCCGCGGAACGGGTGCGGATGCGGTAGGCGGTGCACTGGCCGGTGGCCAGCAGATGACGCAGCAGCGCGTCGTCGGTGCGGCTCAGCGTGATCGCGGGCAGACGCGCCTCGACGAGCGCGTCCACCCGGACCGCCGAGCCGGGCACCAGCGGTGAACTGACGGTGTATCCGGCGGCATCGACGCCCACCCGCATGCCCGGCCCGACGACCTGCAGCACGTCGGACTCGATCAGCGCGATCATCTCCTCGACGCGCCGCGCCGGCGGGCCGATCGACAGGTGCGCGTTGAGCGGGGTGTACCAGTCGTCCAGATCGGCACGGTAGGAATCGGCGTGCAGACCACCGTGGTCGACCGCCAGGCGGATCTCGTTGCGCAGGTCCCGCAGGACGTCCAGGGCCGCCTTGAGCGGACCGCTGACATTCCCCGACCGGGCCTCCGCGACATCCTGGCGCATGTAGTCCAGGAGCCAGCCGGTGAAATCCCGCGGACCGGCGAACTCCCGGTTGCGGTAGGGACGGGCGAGCAGTCCCCAGTCCCACCGGTCCTTGTCACCGATGCCGTACTCCTCCAGGACCGCATCGGTGTGCCGCTCTCCCCAACCCGCTCCCCGGTAGTCGGCCTGGAGCTGCTGCGCCTGGAGGGTGTACCCGCGTGAGCGGAGCAGCGTCCCGTAGTAGACGGCCTCGGCCTCCCGGGAGATCAGCGGCCACAGATCGTCCTTGAAGTCGATTCCGGAGTGCCCGTGGGTCCGGCGCAGCTCCGCGATGCGCTCCAGGGTGAGCAGCAGCGGCTCGTGACGGCCGTGGGGGCCCTTCTCGTTCTCGCCACGGGCCTGATACGGAATGCCGCGCCGGGACCCCGCGTAGAGGCGGGGCTCCTGCCCGGAGGGGTGATAGACGAGCCGGCCGCCGATCCGCGAGAAGGAGCCCCCGCGGCCGGCGGTGAGCTGGGCCATGTAGTCGAAGAAGTTCAGCCCCAGCCCGCGCAGCAGCACCTTCGTGCCCGGGGCCAGCACGCCCAGGTCCACGTCCGCGGGGTTGGCCGGCGCGATGTGGCACAGCCCCCACTCCCGTACCCGGGAAAGGAATTTTTCCTCGGCGGCGTCCGCCCGGGCCGGCAGGTGCCCCTGGCACAGGATCACCGCGTCCAGCCCCTCCAGCACGGATCCGTCACTGAGCACCACGCGCTGGCGGGGCCCGTCCACGGCATCCGGCTCGTCGTCCAGGGCCACGGCGAGGCAGGGGTGTGCGCCGACCGTCAGCCCGGCGGGCGCGCCATCGATGACGCGCTGATACGCCCACCGCAGGTAGCGGCCGTAGAACGCACGGTTGGGGTAGGTGTCGGGACCCAGCTCGCGGGCTTCCTCAAGGACGGCCGCCGGATGCTCGCCCTCGATCTCACCCGAGGCGAGCGCCACGGCCCACTCGTGCAGGCTCGGTCCTGGCTCCAGGGGGCCCCGCAGGTCGACGGTGGCATCGGTGAACACCGATATCTGTCCGGCCACGGTGTTCATGAGCAGGTGAGGGGACTGGTCGGTCCGCCACACCTTGCCGGGCCCCGGCGGGTAGGGGTCGACCACATGGACGTGAACGGTGCTGCCCTCGGGCATCGAGCGGGCGTTGGCGCAGAGGCGCTCGAGCACGGAGAGCCCCCGCGGCCCGGCACCCACCACGCACAGCGTGCGATGTCTTGCTGTCATGTCTACCGTTTCTGCCGATGTCGGGCAACGGAGCGAGGCCACACCCCAGGAGCTGCCGTGGACGGCGCCACCGGCACCCGGCCGGGGAAGGCGGCGCCGCCCACCCCCATAGGTACGAGCGTGCGGATGACGATGCTCACGTCACCCGCCCCGGTGGCCCCCAAAAGTCCCTCAACCACACGGCGGCGCAGCCCGTTGCGCGCGACGTGCGGGGAGGTGAGCACACGCAAGGTCGGGAAGAACGACATGACGAACTACGGGGCCGGCGCGCTCCGTACGCGCGGCTCGCGCGAACGTACGCTGTCCTGGCGGCCGCCGGCCGCGGCGGGGCCGTACCGCCCCCTCACCATTCGACCAGCGCGAAACCCGCCGCCATGCCACCGCCGAAGGCGGCCAGCAGGATCAGCTCACCCGGACCGAAGGCACCCGCGCGGGCGGCCACGTCCAGGGTGATCGGAATGGAGGCGGCTCCCGTGTTGCCGTAGTGCGTCAGCGTGAGATGCGTGGTGGCATTCGCCAGGGCCAGGTCCGCGATGACGGTGTCGAGCATGACGCCGTTGGCCTGATGCGGCACGAAGTGGCGGATGTCATCGGGTACGACCCCGGCCTCGTGGAGGAACTGCTTGGTCAGCCGCGGCAGGTTGTCCACGACGAAGCGGCGCACCTCCCGCCCGTCCATCGCGAAGTACTGCAGACCGGCATCGAGGGCGGGCTGGTCGCAGGGCAGCCGGCTGCCACCCGCGGGCACCTCTATCAGGCCCGCCAGCTCGCTGAACGTGTGCAGCGCGATGTGCCGCACGCGCGCCCCCCGGCCCGCGCCCAGGACCAGCGCGCCGGCGCCGTCCCCGAACAGGACGACCGTCTTGCGGTCGGCCGGGTTCAGGATGCGCGAGTACACATCCGCACCGATGACCAGCGCGTGGCCGCCCCGCCGCGCGAGCACGCTCTCCACCGCGGAGAGCGCGAACACACTGCCGGAACACACCGCGTTCACATCGAACGCCGCCGCACCGGCCGCCCCGAGACGGTGCTGCACATAGGCCGCGGTGGGCGGCTGCGGCCGGTCCGGCGTGGACGTGGCGACCACGATCACCGACAGCTGGTCGGCGGTGATGCCGGCCGACTCCAGCGCGGCACGCCCCGCGGCCGTGGCCAGATCCGAGGTGGCCTGGTCAGCGGCGGCCCAACGCCGCTCATAGATCGCGGTCTTGAGGACGATCCAGGCGTCATCGACACCGGCTGCCGCACCGACTTCGTCATTGGAGACAACACGGTCCGGCACATAGGCACCCGTACCGAGGATCCCGATGTCGCTCATGCGCGTGCCCTCCCCTCATGTGGTGGTGAATTGGCTGTGCGAAAGGCCGGGCGGGCGCGTCTCGTAGATGCGCTTGTGGCCGCGGACCGCGGCCAGCCGGAAGGGCCCGGTGGTCTGCGCCGGGGCGGGGTGGTCGCCGCCGTCGCCCGGGAAGAACCGCTCGTGCAGCTCGCGGTACCCGGCGTAGTCGACCGGCCTGCGCCGGGCGATCGCCTCGCGGTGCTCCGCGGTCCGCAGGTGCTCCCGGTACCCGGGAACAACGGTCCCGGCGAAGAACTCGGCGACGCTGCCGGAGCCATAGCTGAGAAAGCCGATGGGCCGGCCACCCAGGTCGTCCGCCTGGTCCAGCAACGCGGCCAGGGCCAGATACACCGACGCGGTGTAGCTGTTGCCGACGACGGCGTTGTAGGCCGTGGTCTGCCCGATGCCCCGCGCGATCTCGTCCTTGCCGGTGTCGTGCCCGCAGGAGTTCAGCAGGTGGGTGTGCGCCTTGTAGGCCATCTTGGTAAAGGGCTGGTGGTAGCAGAACGCGGCGAACTCATCCAGCTTGCGGCCGCCCCGCTCCGTGTAGTCCTTCCAGGTGCCTTCCACCGCCTGCAAGTACGCGGTGATGGACTCCTGCCCGTCGACCAGCGCCGCTTCACGGTAGTTCGGCCGCCAGAAATCCATGACATCGGCCGTGAACAGGCCCGACGGATCCTCGATACGCACCAGCGCGGGATCCGCGCCGACCAGCATGGCCACCGCGGCCGCGCCCTGGGTCGCCTCACCGGGGCTGTCCAGCTCGTACTTGGAGACATCGCTCGCGATCACCAGGACCCGCTGCGTGGGGTCACGGTGCACCAGGCCGATGGCGAACTGCAGGGCCGCCGTCGCCCCGTAACAGGCCTGCTTCAGCTCCACGACCCTGGCCGCCGACGGCAGCCCCAGCAGCGAATGGACATACACACCGGCCGCCTTCGCCTGGTCGATGGAGGACTCCGTCGCGAACACGACCGTACGGATCTGATCGGAGCCGTGCCGGGCGACGATCGGCGCGGCGGCGGCCGCGCCCAGGGTCACGATGTCCTCATCCGCGGCGGGCACGCTCATCGACTGCTGGCCGATGCCCACATGGTATTTGCCGATCTGGGTGCCGTTGTGATCGGCGAGTGCCGTGTGCGGCAGGACGAACTCGGTTGTCGCGAACGACAGATCGTGAATTCCTATAGGGGAATCGCTGGCCATGCCCTATACACCGACCTTTACCGTGTTGGTGTCACGTTCAAGCTGGAGGTGTGCCCGCATGAGTTCACCCGGGTTCGTCTGTGCCGCCAGGAGCGAGAGCTCACCGCACAGCACCGTCGCCGCCGCGATGACAGCGAGCCGGCGCGCGTTCCCTCCGGGTGCGCGCTCCGCCCGGCAGCCCAGCCGGGCCAGGTTGGTCTCCACGAACCCGAGCCCCTTGCCGTTGCCCACCGTGCCCACGATCAGGTTCGGCAGCGTGCAGGAGAAATAGAGGTCACCGTCCCGGTCCTCGGCCATGGTGACGCCCTGCGAGCCCTCGACGATATTGGCCGCGTCCTGGCCCGTCGCCAGATAGAACCCGAGCAGCATGTTCGCGTAGTGGGCGTTCGCCGAGCGGATACCACCGGCGAGCAGGGTGCCGAGCAGGTTCTTGCGTATGTTCAGCTGGACTATTTTGGCGGCCGTCGTGTGCAGTACGCCGGTGACCACCTCACGCGGCACGAGCAGCTCCGTGATCACGTTCTTACCGCGGCCCAGGATGCCGTTGATCGCGGTTGCTTTCTTGTCCGTGCAGTAATTCCCCGAGATCGATCCGTAGGAAATTCCCGGAATGGTCTGCAGCAGGTGCCCCAGAAGCGCATCGGACGCCAGCGTGGCCATGTTGTGCCCGGACGCGTCGCCGGTGGTGAACTCGAAGCGGATGAACAGCAGGTTGGACGTGATCTCGTGCCGGATGCCGATCAGTTCGGCGAACCTGCTGCAGGTGCGCACCACCTCGCGCAGCTCCTCGATCCGCGCCTCGATCGTCCGCGCGGCCGTGTACGCGGTCTGCGCGTTTGCCGCCTCGACGAGCACCGAACGCGTCATCCGTTCATCGACCAGGGTGGCAACGATGCCGTCCTCGGCCAGCATGGACACCTTCGCCCCACGGCCCACGGAGGGCCACAGCGGCGACTCGTAGGTGGCCAGCGGGACATGGGTCTCGGTGGTGGCGGTGTTCCCCGAGATACGCAAGGGGCCCACCCACTTCATCGGGACCCCCGCTGTCGCGTGCGTATCAGTCATCGCGGGCTCCCCGTCGGCTCATGAGCGGCCTTGGCCGAGCGGGAACGCACGGCGAGCCGCCCCGTCTCGATGCCCCGGTCGGCGCAGAAGGAGCGAAGGCCGCCGTGGATCAGCAGATCGCGACCCGCCAGCTCGGCCGGCGTACGCGCGCCGAGCATGGTCTGCAGCGCCGCCAGCTGGTCCAGCCACGTCGAGATCTGCGCGATCAGCGCCGCCACACCCTCATCGAGCAGCGTGCGCAGGAATCCCCCGGACACCCCGACACCCGATGCGCCGAGCGCCAGTGCGCGGGCGACGTCGAGCGGATTACGGACGCCGCCCGAGGCCAGTACGGGGATGCCGACATCCTGCGCGTCCAGCAGACAGGCGGGAGTGGACAGACCCCAGCCGTCAAGGAACGCGTAGTCGGCCAGATCCCGCCTGCCGTTCTCGATCCGGGCGAAGTCCGTACCGCCCCGGCCCCCGAGATCCGCCACCCGCACGCCCAGGTCCCGCAGCGTCAGGACGGTCTCACGGCTCAGCCCGAAACCGACCTCCTTGACGATCACCGGGACATCGACGTTCGCCGCGATCTTCTCGATCTGCGGCACCCAGGACGAGAACGACCGGTCTCCCTCCGGCATCACCGTTTCCTGCACCGTGTTGATATGGATCTGCAGGGCGTTGGCCCGCAGCAGGCCAATCGCCCGCTGCGCCTTCTCCACCGAGGCCGTCGCGTTGATGTTCGCCATGACGAACCCGTCCGGGTTCTCCGTGCGCAGCACGCTGAACGTGTCGGCGCACGAGGGGTCCTTGAAGTACGCGCTCATGGACCCGGACGCCAGGGGCACACCGGTCTCACGGGCGGCGATGGCCAGGTTCCGGTTGATGACACCGGTCTTCGTGCTGCCGCCGGTCATCGCGTTGATGTACAGCGGCACCTGCCAGGCGATGCCGGCGAAGCTCGTGGCCAGAGACACGTCCGGCCGGTCGATGGCCGCCAGGCCATGGTGGACGAACGACACCTCGTCGAACTGATTGCGTCCACTGTGCTCACGCTGGTGCTCGACAGCGAGCCGGACATGGTCGTCCTTGCGTTGACCGATCATTCCTCGTTCCTTTCCATGGTGGGACGGATCGGCAGGTGCCGTACCCCTGCCGTGGCCCACCGCTGCCGCAGGTGGGCGATGGCCGGCGACGCCTCGGCGTCCAGCAGGGCGATGCCGCAGTCGCCACCGCCCGCCCCGGAGGGCTTGGCCGCGCCACCGACGGCTTCGGCGGCGTCGCACAGCGCCGTCAGCTCGGTCGTGAAGATGCCCAGGCCGACCGCGTCGTCCAGCCGCGCCAGCTCCCGCCGGGCGCACCGGATCTGCTCCAGCAGGGCCTGAGGGTCTGCCTGTTCCAGTGCCGCGATCGCAGCGCGCACACAGTCGGTGGTGCTCTTGACGAACCTCTGGTGGGACGCGCCGCCCCGCCAGGCCCGCCGGTCCAGACCGGCCACCAGGGACGCGGTGGAGGCGGGCGTTCCGGTCCAGCCGACCTCCAGCGAGAGGCCCTGGGGCGGCGGCAGCCTGCGCACCTCGAAACCCGGCCAGGGCACGCGCAGCGCCTCCTCGACGCCCCGGCGCCGGGCCAGGTCCAGCACGGCGGCCCGGTCGGGCGCCTGATACGCGATCCAGCCACCCCACGTACTGGCGGCGAGGTCACCGCCGGAGGCTCTGGCATCGATCTCCGCCGTCGCGAGCACGGCCAGGCGGAAGCGGGTGTCGGGCGACAGCTCCAGGCCGCAGAAGGACGCCACGGCCGCGACGGTCGCCACCGTCACCGCGCCACTGGAACCCAGGCCGAACTTGGTGCCGTGCTCGTGCAGACGGCTGCTGACCGAGACGCTCAGCGCGGGCGTCGCCAGGCCGCGTTCGGCCAGCAGCCGCCCCACGACCTCGATCGCCGACACCACGTGTGGCAGACCGCCGCGGCCACGCTGCTCGCCGTCTTCGCCGTATTGGCCGTCTTCACCGAGGCGGCCGTCGTGCCATTGCCGGCGCACCCGTTGCGGACCGAGGTCGGAGGAGATCACGACGCCCGCTCCGCCCGAGCCGGAGCCGGAGCCGGAGCCGGACACGGTGACGGTGACATGCCGGTCGACCGCCACCAGGATCGCCGGGTTGCCCGCCTCCACCACCGCGTACTCGCCCGCGACGAACAACTTGCCCGGCGCCCGCCGGACAACCGTCCGCTGAGGGGTCATCATCCGCGCTCGTCCAGCAGACGGGCGCCCTGCCCCGGCCCGGCTATGTGCACCGAGCTCCCGGGGGCGGCACCGCGCACGGCCGCGGCCACCCGGTCCGCATCCGCGCGATGGCAGAGCACCTTGACGTTCGGCCCGGCGTCCATGGTCGCGTAGGCCGGTACACCGTCCCGCCGCAGCCGCAGCACACTGTCGAGCACGGTGAGCGTGGCCGGCGACAGATAGCGCACCGCGGGGCGCGCCGCCAGCATGGTCGCGTGCATACCGAGCGCGTTGCGTTCCGCGATCTCCCCCATCGCGTCGAGGTCGCCGCGGCGCAGCGCCCCCCGCATGCCGAGGAGGTCCTCCTTGCTCGAGGCGGCCCACGGCCCGTACAGCGGCGAGGTGTCGACGGTCCGCCGCATGGCCTCACGGCTGGACACCGCCTTGGGCCCCGCGTCGACCACCGCGATGACCAGTGCGGGGTCGAGTTCTCCCGCGGGCACCGGCTCGGCGTACGAGCTGAGGTCCGCGTCCGTGGCCGTGCCGGTGTCCCGGCCGGCGTGCCAGATCGCGAAGCCGCCGAAGACCGACCGCGACGCCGACCCGGATCCGCGCCGGGCCAGGCGCGACAGCGCGGTGGCATCCAGACCGAGCCCGTACGCGGCACCGGCGGCGACGGCGAGGGCGGCGAACCCACTCGCGGACGACGCCAGGCCCGCCCCGGTGGGGACGGTGTTCCCGGTGTCCACGACGGCCCGCTGGGGGAGCCCGGCTTGTTCCCGCACCAGCTCCAGGAACGCGACAACGCGTCGCTGTGCCTCGCCCGTCGCGGGCACGCCGTTGAGCGTCACCTCGTCGTGCTCAGCCCCGGGATCGAGCCGCACGCGGGTGGTCGTGGGGAAGATGTCCAGGGTCATCGACAGGCTGTCGGTGACGGGAAGGACAAGCCGCTCATCGCGCTTGCCCCAGTACTTGATGAGCGCGATGTTCGGGTACGCGACAGCGGTGGCACTGCCCGCGGTGCCCCGCGCCGGCGGTCGCACCAGAGTGGTGCGGTGTTCAGCGTTCATGGTTGGCGAGCCCCTTCAGCGGTACGACCCAGGTCTGCACGGCGCCGGCTTTGTGCAGCTGCCGGGTGACCTCCCTGGCCTGCCCCGGCCGGGTCAGTGCGATCACACAGCCGCCCAGGCCACCCCCGGTGATCTTGGCTCCGAGGCTGCCTGCCGTAAGCGCGGCCCTGACCAGCGCGTCGATCCGGTCGGTACTGAGGCCGGCCGCACGCAGCAGCTCGTGGTAGTCGGTGAGCCGCGAGCCGACTTCCTCCGGCCTGCCCTCCGCGAGGGCACGCCTGGCCTCGTCGGTCAGCTCCGAGGCACGGCGCACGAATCTCTCCTGCGCCCCGGCGTGGCGCTCAAATTCCGCGCGCAGCAGCTCAACCGCGTCTTTGGTGCTGCCCGCGACGCCACTGTCCGCGATGATGAACAGGCCCTCGCAGCCGATACTCAGCTCCTGGACCTCGCCCGCCCGGAACCACAGCGGGGCGGACGCGCCGACGGTCATGGCATCGACGCCGCTGGCCCGGCCGTGCGCCACATTCTCGGACGCCTGCACCAGGTCGAACACCGCGCTCTCCGCCATTTCCCGGCCGAAGAGATCGGCGAGGGCGAAGACGACCGCACGCGCACACGCCGCGCTGGAGCCGAGTCCCCGCCCGGGCGGAATCGCACAGTCCATGATCATGTCCAGGGGCTGGCTGTCGGCCACACCCATGGTCGTCCTGAATTCGGTGGTCAGCCGGCGCAGACCGTCGGAGGCTTGCGTCACCACCGGCCTCGACGCGGAACCGGTCATCGTGAACGACACATCGACCAGGTCGTCAGGGGCGTGGGAAGACCACACGGCGCTGGCCGTGACCGTCAGTTGTGGAATCGGAAGAGCGAGCGCCGGAGCTCCGTAAACGACCGCGTGCTCCCCCAGCAAAATGGCCTTGGCGTGAGACTGGCCGATTCCGACTGAGCGAGCCCGGTGGTTTTCTGATACCCCCTCCACCGAGGTGGGTAGAGTCAACGAACTCAGCTCCCCTTGTCGTTTCCGCATTGAGATCGCATCTTCCAGAGTTCTGGAAAGGAATGAAGCAGGACGTCGGATTCACGGTCCGGGTGAGACAGCACGCCGTCACGCGGCGCCGCCTTCGCGATCGCACGGAGCGTCAACCACCGCACACAGCAAGGAACGGAGAACCGGATCGGCACCCGAAGGAGGAAAGCGGGGTTGCCTGGAGGTCCCGGCCGACACTGCATGGCGCTACGTCAGCGACGGCGAGCACACGGTTGACCGGCTGCGGAAGGAGGCCGTTGCCGTACGCGCATGGACCCGGTCCCACTGGTGCGGACTGGCGGATACGACACGCAATCCACTACCGTGCAGCAACTTTTGGGCAGGCTAGACGTACGTGAATAGTGACACGGGGCGCGCCTGCACACCAAGAGCGTGCCGAAGTGACGTGGGTCACTTCCGGTGGGGTTGAGCCGCGCATGGCGCAGCCTGATGTGCGGTCCCCACACCCGTTCTGCCGGCCGGCAGTGGGCGTCGCGGGCATCGGGCCCGGCCCGGCCGGGGGTGGGGATCGGTAGTCCGCCGCATCGTCAGCCCGGGCAGATGCCCCTTGGCACCCCGCAGCCCGCGGAGTTCGGATTCAGGTTCGCTGTGGGGCCGACATCCAGGCTGCGGGAGGCGCCGATGCCACCGGTGCCGATCACGTCGCCCTTCGGGTGTGCTCGCCGTCTCGGCCCGGCGGTTCGGGCACTTCGGGCTCCGGCGCCCGGCCGGGGCCATCACGGTGCGGTGGGCAGTCCCGCAGGAGCGGAGCGCCGCCCACATGCCACGTGCCACCGGGCCGCCGGCGCCGGCGGCACAACGGTTCGCCGATGCCGCGCTCCTCAAGATCAGGCCACGCGGCCGCCGAACAACACCGGCCGGTTGTCCGCGGTACGCGGGGGAGGGGCGCCGATCCCGAGGGCCCCGGCCGCCCCCGTACTGCCAACGGCACGCCTGCGCACATCCGCCGCCGCCCCGTAGGCCGCGCCCGCCCACACGGCCCGGGCCCCGGCAGGATCACCGCGGACGTGCCGGCGCACACCCGTACCCACACCGAGAGCGGCGAAGCTGCCGAGCCCGCGGTCGCCGGGCGCGGCGCCTTTTCGGCGCCCGCCGGCAGGACGCTCCGCCGACACCATCAGGGCGACGGATCAGGGCCATCCGCACAACCCCCGCCTCACCCACCACGACCGGGCGTACCGTTCCACGAGGTGTCGCCGGAGCATCCAGGCGCGGTCCCGGCACCGGCGGCCTGAGCAGGCCCGGTCCCCGCCGTTCCCGGCGCTCCGCGCGCGGCGCCGCTCGAGCCCTCCTCGCGAACGCCTCGACGGCCACTCAAGACTCCGCCCCCGGCCGGCCAAACCCCGCCGCACGGACGGCCGTGCCCCGCATGATGCAATCACAACACACAGGAGGGGCAGCCGAGTTGAGTCTGGACGCACGTGTTGTCGACGGGAGTGGCGGCCATGGCCACGCCGTGGTGATCGGCTCGAGCCTCGCCGGCCTCACCGCGGCACGGGCCCTGGCCAACTTCATGGACCGGGTCACCGTGATCGAGCGCGACCGGGTGCCACGCGGACCCGGGCGGCGCCGAGGCCTGCCCCAGGCGCGGCACACACACAGCCTCATGACCGCCGCCCACCAGGGCCTGGAGCAGCTCTTCCCCGGCATCGGCCAGGACCTGACCCGCGCCGGAGCGGTCCGCGTCCGCATGCCCCAGGACATGCTGCTGCTCGGCCCCGGCGGCTGGCTGCCCCGGTTCGACTCCGACCTGTCGATGCTCAGCGCCGGCCGCGACCTGATCGACTCGGTGGTACGCGACCGGCTGCGCGCCGACCCCAAAGTGACCTTCCTGCAGGAACACGAGGTGCTCTGCCTGCAACCCGGCCGCCACGACACCGTCACCGGCGTATGGGCGCGCGGCCGGGACCGGCAGGCACCCGGCGGCTGGACCCCCAGGCGCCTGATATCCGCCGAATTCGTGGTGGACGCCTCCGGGCACGGCTCGCGCGCCCCCCAATGGCTGGCCGAACTCGGCTACACACCGCCCAGGGAAACGGTGGCCGACGCCCGAACCTCCCACGCAACCACCGTATTCGCGCCACCCGTCGGCCATGTCGCCGACTGGAAAAGCCTCTTACTCATGGCCTCACCCGGCAATCCGCACCAAGGCACGCTCAACCCCATCGAGGGCGGCCGCTGGTCGGTGTCACTCAGCACCACCGACAGCACACGACCACCCACCGACCACGAAGGCCTGCTGCGCGCCGCGGGCGCCCTGCGCCACCCCCTGCTGCGCGACGTCATCGAGGCCGCCACACCGCTCGGCCCCGTCTACGGCTGCCGCACCGAGAACCGCTGGCGCCACTACGAGAAGCTGCGCCGCTGGCCCGACCAGTTCCTCGTCGTCGGCGACGCCCTCGCCGCCCTCGACCCGGCCCACGGCCAGGGCATGACCCTCGCCGTGCAGTGCGCCCTCGTCCTGGACCACATGCTGACCAGCAACGGCACAGCGGTCGGACTCAGCTACCGGCTGCGCCGGGCCCTCGCCCACCACGTGGCCCCCGCCTGGCAGCTGAGCACCCGCAACCTGAGCGCGGCGCGGGTGGACCAGGACCGGCCGGCCGCACTGCGCGCCCGGCTCGGCAGCCGGCACACGGCCCGGATCGCGGCCGCCGCGACCACCGACCAGTACGCGGCGACGCTGCTGCTCGAACGCCTTCAGACGCTCGCCCCGCCCACCGCCGTGCTGCGGCCGCGCGTGCTGCGCGCCGCACTGCGCGGCCCGCGCGCCCCGGCCCCGGCGACGCCGCCCAGCGCCACCCACGGCCCGGACGCGCGGCTGCGCCGCTCCGCCGCGCCGACCGTACCCGCCATCGGCATCTCCGCCGGCTCCGCCCGGTCGCGGCCCACGGGCTCGTCGGCGCAGTGGCCGGCCGCGGCACCGGCCGGGGAGCGGCGGCCGTAAGCGCCCCCTCTTCGGGCCGCATGGCAAGCCGGACCCGGTCGCGAGCCGGGAGGAGTGCGGTCATACCCTTCCGCCTATGAAAAGAGTGGAGCAACCAGCCGCTGTAGAAGTCGACTTGAGTGACCGTGAGCGGGCGCGCACCGGCAACTCAGTCGGATATCCCGGCCTGTTACGTACAAAGGAGGCCACCGTGCCCCCGAGCGGCTCGAAACTCGCTCAAGAATCAGTCCAGTTGAGACAGGGCTCCAGCTCAAGCTTGGTTGCCCGGCCGCATCGCGCGTCGATAGCGTTCCAGGGCACGGGCCCGCTTGCGCCGCGGCAGGCCGCCCCCACCACCGACCTCACACCGGCTGGAACGGGTGTGCCTGGGACGGCCGAGCGGCGAGGGAAGGGCACGCGGGTATGAGCACGATCGAAGAGGCGCCGCCGAGCGAGCGCACCAAGGCGCCGCAGAGCGGCGAGCGCATCGCCGACTGGGCGGACGGGCGGCTTGGGATCTACAAGTGGCGGTTCCTGGTCCGCAAAGTCTTTCCCGAGCACTGGTCGTTCATGTTCGGCGAGATGGCGCTCTACAGCTTCATCATCCTGATCCTCACCGGGCTCTGGCTCACCATGTTCTTCACACCGAGCATGGGCGAGGTCGTCTACGACGGCCCGCACGTCCCGCTGCAGGGCGTCAGGATGTCCGAGGCCTACGCCTCCACAGTCAAAATCAGCTTCGAGGTGCGCGGCGGCCTGTTCATCCGCCAACTGCACCACTGGTCGGCCCTGACCATGATCGGCGCGCTCTGCCTGCACACGCTGCGCCACTTCCTCACCGCCTCGTTCCGCAAGCCGCGCGAGGTCAACTGGCTGATCGGCATCGTGCTCATCATCCTGGTCACCCTGGAGGGCTTCCTCGGGTACTCACTCCCCGACGACCTGCTCTCCGGCACCGGCCTGCGCATCGCACAGGGCATCATCCTGGCCATCCCGCTCGTCGGCACGTATGTGCAGATGTTCCTGTTCGGCAGCGAATACCCGGGAACCGACATCGTGACCCGGTTCTACAGCTTCCACATCCTGCTGGTCCCAGGAATCATGCTGGCCCTGCTCACCGTCCACCTGATCCTGGTCTTCTACCACAAGCACACCCAGTTCCGCGGCCCGGGCCGCACCGAGGCGAACGTCGTCGGCCAGCCCCTGATGCCGCACTACTCCGCCAAGGCCGGCGGCTTCTTCTTCCTGGTCTTCGGAGTCCTCTCGCTGATGGCGGCCATCGCCACCATCAACCCGATCTGGAAGTACGGGCCCTACCGCACCGACCAGATCTCCCAGGGCTCCCAGCCCGACTGGTACATGGGCTTCCTCGAAGGCGCCCTGCGCGCCATGCCCGCCTGGGAGCTCACCGTCTGGGGCGGCTACACCATCAACTTCAGCGTGCTGATACCCGCCGTCATCCTGCCCGGGGTGATGATCGGCGTGATCGCCCTCTGGCCGTTCCTGGAAGCCTGGGTCACCGGCGACAAACGCGAGCACCACCTCCTGGACCGGCCCCGCGAACACCCCACGCGAACCGGATTCGGCTGCGCCTTCGTCGCCCTCTACCTGGTGCTGTTCTTCGGCGGCGCCAACGACGTCCTGGCCGAGAAATTCCATCTGTCCCTGAACTTCATCACCTATGCGGTACGGATCGGCGTCTTCCTCGTCCCGGCACTGACGTACTTCATCACCAGGCGGATCTGCCTGGGCCTGCAGCAGCGCGAGCGCGACAAGCTCCTGCACGGCCGCGAGACCGGAAAGATCAAGAGGCTGCCGCACGGCGAGTTCGTCGAGGTGCACGCGCGCCTGGACCGCGGGCGGGAGTACACGCTGCTCTCCGGGGAGACGCCCCAGCCGCTGCCGGCACCCGCGCCGGAACGCGACGGCGTGCCCAACCCGCAGGCCCGCAAAGAGGCGCTGCGCTACCGGCTCAGCCGCTGGCTGTACGGCGGGCAGGTCGCGAAACCGACACCGCAGGAGATGCGGCGGGCCCTGGAACACATCGGTCACCCGCCCACCGAGCACGCCTCCTCCAACGGGCACCTGGAAACCGCCGCCCAGAGCCCCGTCGAGGGACGGGAGCCGGACCAGCAACTGCACTGACCCGGCGGCACCTCGCAGGACACCGGGCCAGGAACAGCGGCGCGGGTGATCAAGGAACGGTCACCCGCGCCGCCGTCGTTCATCGAGCCACCCCCGCAGCGTGCGGCCGCGGGACAGGCGAACGTCCGCACAGCGCGGGATCCGGCGCCCAGGCCGGCAGGTCCCGCTCCCTTCCCGGTTTTCCGGCGCCCATGCAGGAGCCCCACGGAGGCCCGATGAGCAAAACGCCATGGCACCGGAACACACCCCGGGCCGAGTCCATCACCCGGGCGCGCACAGGCCTGACACAGGACATACGCGGCCGCCAGCGCCGCTACATCGTCGCCATGATGGTGCGCACCGCCTGCGTGGTCGTGATGGCCGCCACCTGGAACCGCTGGCCCGCCCTCGCCGTCTGCGCCCTGGTCGGCGGGGTTGTCATCCCCTACGTCGCCGTGGTGGCCGCCCAGGCCGGATGGCGCCAGCAGGGTGGCGCCCGCCCCGCGCCGGCGTGGGTCCGCGAAGAGCCCGCCACCCGCGTCGTCCTGGAACCCACCCTGATCCTGCCGCCGGAACGGAACACGGCAGGCTGACCCGGCACGCCACGTCCCACCGCGCACCACCGCCATCGCGGCTCCGCTGTGTGCGACCTTGTTCGGGGTGACCCGGGTCACTTCGAGGCGCCCTTGGCGGGGAGCCGCCAACCGTGTCACTATCTCAGCACGCCTACCCTGCCCAAAAGTTGCTGCGGGGCAGGTTTCCCTCTCGCATCCCCCGCGCCACGGCTCTGCGCGCAGGCGGTCGAGAAGCCGCAGCGTGTGACGGTGCCCTGCTGCGCCATGTCGGGGCGCGGCCGTCGGGACGCTCGCAGAACACCGCGCATACGAGATCTCCTCACCACCTCGGGCCGGCCTGCTCGTTGCGCGGTTCTGGCGTGAGCGAGCCTGGCCGGCGCTGCCCCAACCGCCCCTGAGTCACGCGCAGATGACGGCAGGCAGCCTGTCGCGCCGTGACCGAGGTGCGCCGCTTCGGCGCCACCGGCCGGGACGAACGAGATCACACCCTTCGAGCCGTCTCCCGACGAGAGTAATCCGACGGGCACGGCTCCGGGTTGGTGCGCAGCTTCTTCACGTACAGAAGGCAGACTCTAGAGAAAGAAGATCCCGGATATGCCGAGGCTATGCAAGCCCGCGGTGAGCGTGCCGGAATATGTCATCACGATGGAAGAGACTCTGGATTTTGCCGAAAGAGTCCACGGTGGAAAGCCGCAGCTTCCTTTGGCGCTTCGACTGATTCGGAACACGGGAGTGCAGAAGCGGCATATTGTACAGCCCATTGAAAAAACACTCCGCCACCCGGGCCTCGAGGAACGCAACCGTATCTATGAGGTCGAATCCAAGAAGCGGTGCCCCGAGGTCATCGAACAAGCCCTGGGCAACGCCGATGTAACGGCACGTGAAATCGACGCGATCATATACGTGTCATGCACAGGGTTTCTGATGCCGTCGCTGACCGCATGGCTGATCAACCACATGGGACTTCGATACGATACTAGACAGATACCCATCGCACAGCTGGGGTGCGCGGCGGGTGGCGCGGCGGTCAACCGGGCCCACGATTTCTGCCTGGCCCACCCCGGTAGCAATGTCCTGATCGTATCGTGCGAGCTGTGCTCGCTGTGTTACCAGCCCGACGACGACGGTATCGGTTCGCTGTTGTCCGACGGGTTGTTCGGTGACGCGGTCGCGGCAGCCGTGGTACGGGGCAACGGTAACGGTGGAGTCGGCATAGATCTGGAGCGCAATGCTTCGTATCTCATCCCGAACACCGAGGACTGGATCTCCTACGCCGTGCGCGACACCGGCTTCCACTTCCAGCTGGATCGCCGGGTCCCCGGGACGATGGAACCACTGGCACCGGTACTACGAGAGTTCGCCAAGGACCACAGCTGGGACGCCGGCAAGCTCGACTTCTACATCGTCCACGCCGGCGGCCCACGGATTCTGGACGATCTCGCCAAGTTCCTCGACGTCGACCGTCAGGTGTTCCGCCACAGCTGGGCGACCCTGACCGAGTACGGAAACATCGCCAGCGCCGTCGTATTCGACGCGGCGCGCAGGCTGTTCGAAGAGGACAACCTGCTGCCTGACGCCACCGGTCTGATCGCGGGTTTCGGTCCCGGAATCACCGCGGAAATGGCGCTGGGCCGATGGGGCGTCGACGCACTGGGCGACCTGGAAACCCTCGCATGACGGGCCTCATCCTTCCACCCGGTCAGGGGAGAAAACTGATCACAAAGGCGCAGGAAGTGACCTTCAAGGCCACCAAGGCGCAAGGCTCCTCCGTATCGATCTTCGAGGTGGTTGTGCCGCCCGGATTCGATGTCGGGGCGCATGTCCACAACGATTCGCAGGAGTTCTTCTACGTCTTGGAAGGGGAACTGCAGCTCCTGGCGTTCGAGCCGGCCAAGCGTACCGAGGAATCCTGGCACGACTGGGAGTCTCCCGACGGAGACCGGGTCGTCCGGGCAACCGAGGGTGCCTGCATGTTTGTCCCACCTGGAATCCCGCACGCGTTCAGGAACGCCACGGACAAGCCGGCACGCATGCTGTTCCAAAGCTACCCGTCACCCGATCACGAACGTTACTTCGAGGAGATCGCGGAGATCTGGGCGGCCGGCGGCGGGTCGGTGGACGCCGACGCCGTGGAGCGGATGCGTCAGCGTTACGACGTCAGCCAGCTCACGCCGCTTCGCTACGAACCCCCCACCCTCCTTCGTCCCCAGTCGGCAACAGAGCGTGGAGCGTAACGGAGATGAGCACGATGGACACGATTCCCCTCGTTCACGCGAGCCTGGGTGAGCAGGAGCTGGCAGCCGTCGCGGAGGTGTTCGCCTCGGGCTGGCCGGCCGGCCAGGGCCCCAGGGGCACAGCCCTGGAAGCCCAGCTGAAGCAGCGTTACGGCGCCGGTGGTGCGGTCGCGGTGAGCAACTGCGGCGCCGCGCTCCACCTGGCCATGCTCGCGCTCGGCGTCAAGCCGGGCGACGAAGTGATCGTCGCCGACTACACCTTCCCGGCACCCGCCCACGCGGTGCGATACGTCGGCGCGGTCCCGGTCTTCGCCGACGTGCGCGCCGACACCGGCACCGTGAACCCGCAGGCCGTGGCGGACCTGATCGGTCCGCGGACCGTAGGTGTGATCGCGGTGGACACGGTCGGTCTGCCCGCGGACTATGCGGAGCTGCAGGAGACCGCGGACCGCCATGGCCTGTTCCTGGTCGAGGACGCCGCCTGCGCGGTGGGCGCGACGTACCAGGGGCGCGAGGCGGGTGCGCTGGCACAGGTGGCCTGCCTGTCCTTCCACGGCCGCAAGGGAGCCACCAGCGGTGAGGGCGGGGCCCTGATCGCCACCGACCCGGCGATCGCGGCGGATGCCAGGCTGCGGTCGTCCTTCGGTATCGGAAGCATCTTCGACCAGGCGCAGATCGTCGGCCTGCCGATCCCGGAGTTCACCGAGATCGGCTACAACTTCAAGCTCTCCGACATCGCCGCGGCGATCCTGCAGGTGCAGATAGGCCGGATCGACGAGCTCCTTGAGCGTCGCAGCGCCGTCGCGGCGCGCTACGCCGAACTGCTCGCCGACGAGGAACTCCTCACGCTGCCGCACGTACCCGCCGACCGTACCCACGCCTGGCAGTCCTACATGGTGACGCTGGACCAGAGCGTGGACCGCGCCGGGGTCGCCACCGACCTGCGCGCTCAGGGCATCGGCTGCGGGCACGGCACATGGGCCACCCACCTGCAGCCCGTGTTCGAGACGAAGCAGGCATGCCCGGTCTCGGCGGATCTCTTCCAGCGCAATCTCGCCATACCCATGCACGCCGAGCTGAGCATGAACCAGGTCGAACGGGTCGCGCAGGCCCTGCGTAGCGCACTGCGGACCCACGCGGCACCCGCGCGGGTCCTGCGCGCGGCCCTCTGAGGAGCAACCTTTGGCGCACGAGCACGGGCACGGGCACGTCCGAGGTGCGCGCCCGTGCCCGGCCCGTTCGCCTGTGCCACCCACGCCGCAAAGGAGACAGTCCCCATGAAGGGCTCCACCGCCTACAAATCGATACAGAAGCGCGGTCTTCACATCGGCCTGCTGCCGGAGATGGCCGCGGCCGTGAACGGGTCGACGCCGATCACCCTGGACCACGACCTGGACGTCCTGCCCGAGGCAGGACGCCACCTGACCGTCACTCAGTTCGCCGACCACGTGGACGACCTCGCGGCCCGCCTGTGGGCGGCCGGCGTCCGCCGCGACGAACACGTCGTGATCCACAAGAGCGCCAACGCCGACATCTGGTTCCTCGCCGCCGCGGCATCCCGCATCGGAGCGGTCGTCGTGATGCTGTCGCCCGCCCTGGACGCCGCGACCGTCGGCGCCCTCCTCGAACGGGTGGACCAGCCGAACCTGCTCACCGACGTACACAAGCTCGACAAACTGGCCGAGATGCCGCTCGCGGACCTCACCAAGCGAGTGATCACCGTGGGCGGCGACCGGCCCGGGGCGATCTCACTCGCCGAACTCGCCGGTGCGCCGCGGGTCAAGCCCGTGGTCCGGCCGATCGACGAGGCCGCCGTGATCACCCACACCTCCGGCACCACCGGGATTCCCAAGCTCGTGGTGCACACACCCCGCACCCAGGGCCTGCGCCTCGTACCGCAGTGGCGACTGCTCGCACTGATGCGGAAGAAGGAGACCGTCGCGATCAACATCCCCTTCGTGCACTCAAGGATGGTCGCGGCGATGTCCCTGGCACTCCTCAAGGAGTTCCCGGTCCTGCTCATGAGGGAGTCGGATCCCGCCGACGTCGCCAAGCAGTTCCTCCAGCACCGGCCGGTATTCGTCGAGGCGCTTCCCAACTCGCTGATGGAGTGGGAGGACCTCACCGAAGACCCACGAAAGCCGTTTGGGTCGGTGAAGGTCTTCAGCAGCACGTTCGACGCGATCCACCCCCGCACGATGAGCCAGCTGCTCAAGTCCTCCGACCGGCGGGGGGCCCTGTTCTTCCAGATCTACGGGCAGAGCGAGGTCGGCCCGGCCGTGGGCCGCGCCTACTTCCGCAACTCCGCCCACAAGGCGAACGGGCGCTGTGTCGGCTGGGCCATGCCCAGGGGCGCCGCGAAGGTCCGCGTGGTGAGCCGGGACGGCAGGCCCCCCTCGGAGAAGGACCCCGGCTTCATCGAGGTCGCGTGGGACGGCCTGGCGAAGACCTACTTCGCCGAGCAGGAGCGATACGACACCAACCGCAACGGCGACTGGTGGCGCACCGGCGACGTCGGGTACCGCACCAAACTCGGCTGCCTGCACATGCTCGACCGGGAGGTCGACATGATTCCCGGGGTGCGCAGCTCCCTGGAGGTCGAGGATGTCGTGCTGAGCAAGCTGGACGAGCTGATCGAGCTGGTCGTGGTCCAGGGCCCGAACTCCGAGCCGGTCCCGGTGGTCTGCACCGTCGACGACAAGCCGCTGGACCGCGACCGCTGGCGCGCGGCCGTCGCCGGTTTCCCCCAGCTGGCCGACCCGATCCAGATCCCGCAGGCCGAACTGCCCCGGACCGCCACCCTGAAGGTGCAGCGGCTCGCGCTGGCCCGCCAGCTCCGGGACCAGCTGGCGGACCGGGCGTGACCTGTCATCTGACCGGCTGAGTCCGGGCACCTTCCGCGGACCCGTTGCGACCGTCGCCGTGTGAGGCAGTGCCCTGTGGCCGGCACTTCGGCGGACACCGGCTTCGAGAGCCTCGACCTCGACTCCCTGGTCCTGATCGAGCTGGCGGTCATCCCGACGAAGCAGTACGGCATCGACGTGGCCGGGGACGAGCTGGCCGGCGCCGGCACCGTCGCCAAGGTCGCCGAGCTGCTGTCCGCGAGGGGCGCGAACGGCTGATCCCACGTCAGGGTGTGGGGCCGCGCAGCCTATTGCGGGTCTGGCGTTCGGCCGTGTGGTGCGTGACCGCGGCTCGTCGGCCGCCCGGCAATCACGGACCGGCGCACCCTCAACAGGGGCGGTCACAGCAGTGAGCCCGGGCAATAGCCGACCGAATGGTCTGTTTATTGATCACCGCTTGTCATCGTCGCCTCTCTCGCCGGCCTTCGGGATGCCGCACAGGGCGACCCCGGAATCCTTGAACTGTACGGGAAAATAAGGGGTATTGGGCCTTGGCGGCTTCTGCGGCCTCGCGGCCTCCCGCTCCCGGGCAAGTAAACGCAGCGTATATGGGTGCGGTGTTGACAGACCAGTTGTGCTGTTTTTAGTGTTGTCGCTGCCGGGGCCAGCAGGGGAGGCATGCGTAGCAACCAACCGACGCCCGAGCGGATCATCCAGCTCGTCAACGGCTACTGAGCCACCGGCAGCCTCGGCGTGGCTACGCACCCGTCACATCTGACAGACCACGCAGCCAAAGGAGCTCACGGTGACCCACATGATGCTGCTGCCGGACGGAATGCGCCGATGGTCCCAGGCGCACGGCGTTTCCCTCGACGACGGCTACACGGCGATGGCGGACAAGCTTGTCGAGTTCATGGGCTGGGCCAGGGAGGGGGGCGTCACGACCCTCTACATCACGACCTCCTCCGCCGCGAACTTCAGCCGTCCCGAGTCCGCGGTGACAACGTTCTTGGTCGCGTTCAACGACGTGGTGCGACAGTGTCACGGCGACTTCAACTTCGATTTCTCCGGGTCGCTCGACCTTGTGCCCGACCGTTACCTCACCGAGCTGGAGGAACTGCGGGACGAGTCGAACAAGGACTCGGAGTTCACTCTGCACTACATCCTGGGAATGTCCCTCTCCCGCGAGGTCATCGGCATCTTCAACAAGTTCAACGGAAAAGTCCCGGCCATGACCGAGGACATCCTGACCAGCAACGCGTACGTCCCGAAACAGGTCGACTTCATCATCCGCACCGGCGGCGCGATCCGCATGTCGTCCTTCTTTCCGCTGATGTCCCCGTACGCCGAGCTGTACTTCTCTCCGGTCCTGTTCCCCGACATGACGCGAGCCGACTTCGACAGCGCGCTCAAGGACCTTCGGGGACGGGACCGGCGCTTCGGTGGCTACCCGGCATGAGCCACCATCGAACCGCACCCTCAGCGGCACGCCCACGACGCATGTGATGCGCCTGTGCCGTGATCGTTGTGATCTGATCGCTGAGCGACGAAGCGTGCCCTGAGCTGCAGGGGTGTGGGTGTCGAAGGCCATGGCGTGCCGGGTGGAATCGGCGGTTGTCCGTGACCCGGGGCGCCACCCTCGCCACCCTCGCCACCCTCACCACCCGCACCTGGGCCCACCACCGCACCGGAACGCACGAGCTGGTTGAGCACGTCTCCTGGCTCATCCGCGACCGAAGGCGTGAACTGAATTCGCCGCGGCGGAAGTTGGGCTGCTTCAAGCAAGCTCCCCTGCCCCTCGCGTGGCGCAGGTGGGCGCGGGATTTCGGGGTGCCGGAGGCGACGCGATCGAGGCCGGTGGACTCCAGAAACCCACCCCGACCGGAAAGATAGCGAAACTCCACTGGATCACGAGGGGCCGCAAGTTATCTTCCGGGGAAGATGGAGTGTGGGATTCCCTGTGAAAACAATTGCTAACGTCGACTGCGTGGAGGGTGGATGTCCGTAGGCACTGCGACAGAAGAGTTGTATTCGGCCATTGAGGAATCGGCTCGATTGGTGGGTGCAGCCTGTTCACGGGACAAGGTCTGGCCGATTCTGACCGCGTACGGGAACCCACTCACGGAGGGCAGGATTGTTTTCAGCGCCCAGACCGGCGAGGGCCGCGCAGGAGAGCTTGAATACACCTTCGAGGTGTCTCCAGGGATCGATGATCCATATGCCCATGCTCTGTCGAACGGCTTTATTGCGGGGACGGACCATCCCGTCGGCTCCCTGATCTCGGACATCCAGGCGAAAATCCCCGTCAACGAATACCTTGTTGACTGTGGAGTCACCGGCGGCTTCAAGAAAATCTACCCGCACTTCCCGCAGGACCTGCAGGCCGTCGCCAAGCTCGCCGAGATCCCGTCCATGCCACCGGCTGTGGCCGAGAATCTTGATTTCTTCACCCGCTACGGCCTGAACGACGTGGCACTGATCGGGATCGACTACCGGCGCAAAACAATGAATGTGTACTTCCAGCTCCCCCCCGCAGGCAACCTCGAACCAAAGACCATCCTGGCCATGCTTCGCGAAATCGGGCTGCCCGAACCGGACGAGCGAATGCTGGAGTACGCAAGTAAATCGTACAGAATCTATACCACCTTCAGCTGGGATTCTTCGAAAACCCAGCGGATCTCCTTCGCCCCTTCGCCGCGTCGCAGCCTGGATCTGTCGGCACTTCCCGCTCGACCGGAACCAGAAATCGAGCAATTTATGAGAAGTGCTCCGTACACGTACGCCGGCGAACGTATATGCGTTTCGGTTGTCAAGTGGTCACCCGACGGGGAAGCACTTGATTTTGGGGCGTACTATCAGCTTTCACCTCCGCAGTTGAAGGCAATGATGGGAACCCGGGAAGAACCGGTATAACGGCCGCACCCACTCGAATTGCTGGAACGTATGGCCGGCCGGTGAGTTCCGATTCCCCGGTCGGCGCAGAACGAGTGCAGAGCGCCGTGGTTCAGCACGTCGCACGGAGCCAGCGGGGGTTCGTGCGCAATGGACCTGGACCAACGCCGTGTGGCGCGAGAGCACTCACAGCGGCAACAACGGTGGTGACAGCGTCGAGACCGCCGATCCCGACGATCTGATCGGCGTCCGGGACCGCAAGGCCCCGGACGGCGGCCGGGGTTCACGACTCAGGTGAAGAGCAACCGACTCGATCTCCTCCAAGGCATGGTCTGTCTCCAGACCTCGCCCTGGACTGCAGAGCCCTCTTTTTTGAGAAAGGGACACACCCCATGACGACGTCCAGGCATTCTCCCGTCTCAGGCTCCTCACCGCGGCGCAGGTCGCTGTTGGTCGGCGGTGCCTCCACCGCGGCACTGGTCACCCTGGGGCACACCGGAACGGCCGCCGCCGGCCAGCCCACCCGCCCCGCGGCGGAGCCGGCCGCCGACATCGACTTCGACCTGGACAACGGCAACTTCATCCGGGACCTGATCACCACCAACGCCGGCGGTGCCTTGCCTGCGGAAAACGGCATCGGCCCCATGGACGCGTCCGTCTATATCTGGATCACCCACCTGTTTCAGATGTCGTGGTTCGACGCGCTGGCGCCCTACCACCCGACCGCGGTCGGCGTGTACTCCCGGATCGGCCGCCGCCCCTCCAGCGAATCCGCCACCAACAGAAACAAGAACATCGCCGCCCTGCACGCCGGGTATCAGGTGGCGAAAGCCGTGTACGAGGAGCGGGCGCTGGTCATGCGGCAAGCGATGACCCTGATCGGCCTGGACCCCGACGACGAGTCGAAGGACCCCACCACTCCGGTGGGCATCGGCAACATAGCGGGCAAGGCCATCGTCAAGGCCCGCCTGCGCGACGGCATGAACCACCTTGGCGACGAGGGCCGCACGTACAACGGCCAGCCCTACGACGACTACACCGGCTACAAGCCCGTGAACACTGCCTACAAACTGGTCAACCCCTCACGCTGGCAGCCGGCGATGGGCCCCCACGCCCGCCGCGTCGGCGGAGGGCGGGGCGACAAGGGCATCTTCATCATCCAACGGTTCGTCACCCCGTACTTCGGGCTGGTCAAGGCCCACACCTACCGGGACCCGAGCCAGTTCAAGCTTGCCCCGCCCAATCACCTCGACCACACCAACCCCAGCCGTTACAAGCGCTCGGTGGACGAGATCCTGAAGGCCTCGGCCGCGCTCACCGACGAGCAGAAGGTGAAGGCGGAGTTCTTCGACAACAAGTGGGTGGGCATCACCCTGGCGCCGCGCGCCGCGGCTCTGAGCCACGATCTGGACTTGGACGGCTGGTGCCACCTGTTCATGGTGACCTCCTTGGCGCGGTTCGACGACCTGATCGCCGCCTGGCACCAGAAGCGCAAGTACGAAGCCCCGCGGCCCTACAGCGCGGTCCGGCACGTGTACGGCAACTCCAAGGTGACCGCCTGGGGCGGACCCGGCAAGGGGACGGTCAACGACATCCCCGCCGACGAGTGGGCCAGCTTCATACCCGTAGGGGACCACCCCGACTACCCGTCCGGCTCCACGACACTCTGCGCCGCCGAGGCGCAGGCGGCGCGGCGCTTCCTCGGCGATGACGTCCTGGACTGGACGTATCCCGTTGCTGCCGGCTCGACGCTGACGGAGCCGGGGCTCGTCCCCGCCAAGGACATCGAGCTGCACTACGCCACCTGGGCCGACTTCGAGAAGGACTGCGCCATGAGCCGGGTGTGGGCGGGCGTGCACTTCAAGACGACGGTCGAGAGGTCCCTCGAGTGGGGCGCGCAGTTCGGCGACCGGGCCCACGAGTTCGTGCAGCGCCACATCAACGGCGACGTCCAGAACTGACCCTACCGCGGCGGCGGGCACCGGAACACGGCCCGTCGCCGCCCCGCGTTGACGGGGCTGCGGGGCCATGGTTCGGGTCTCGGTCACCGCGCCGGTCCCCGCCCCACCAAGCCCTACCAGATGGTTGATGTGCAATTCGGCAGCAGCCTGGCCAGCGCGTTTGCTGTCGAGTGCCGCCCAACAGGCGCGCCGACTCAGGCATTTCCGCCCCCTCCCGGGGTGCTCCCGCGGCCTGACGAGACCAGAAGAGCACCTCAACCATCCAGATCCGCAGGGCCTGGAGAAGGGGTGCCACCGGAAGTGATGTCACCCCGTCAGCTTGCCGCCGGCGGTGCCAGGCGGACCAGTAGAGCCCGTGGCGTTGCGCCTTGTGGGCTCCTCCGGCCGGTCCCGCTCGGCCGTCGTGTCACAAACCAGCCGCCGTGCCCGTCCTGGGGTGGACGCCTGAAGTCAGTCCGATGAAACAAGGAGATGTTCATGGCAACACAGAGCGCAGCCCCGGCGGCCGGGCCGGGCTCGGGGGCGACTGGGGACCCCAAGCGGTGGTTGATCCTCGCCGTCATCTGTACCGCCTACCTCATGGTCGGCCTCGACCTGACCGTGATGAACCTCGCGCTGCCGTCGGCGCAGGAAGCGCTGGAGTTCACAAACGCCGACAGGCAGTGGATCGTGACCGCGTACGCGCTGCCGTTCGGGGGCCTGCTGCTGTTCTTCGGGCGGCTGTCCGACCTGATCGGCCGTAAGGAGACCTTCCTCATCGGGCTGACCGGCTTCGCGGTCGCCTCCGCTGTCGGCGGCGCCTCGACCAACTTCGAGATGCTGGTGACGACCCGCGCCTGCCAGGGCGCCTTCGCCGCGATGCTGGCACCGGCCTGCCTGACCCTGCTGGCCACCACGTTCACCGACCCGAAGGAAAAGGGCAAGGCCTTCGCCATCTTCGGCGCGGTCGTGGCCAGCGGCGCGGGCCTGGGACTCATCATCGGTGGTGTGCTGACCTCCGGCCTGAGCTGGCGTTGGTGCATGTACGTCAACCTGATCTTCGCTGGAATCGCGCTCGTCGGCGGCATGTTGCTGCTGCACAGGCAGCCCAAGACGGGTGCCCGGATGGACGTCCCAGGGGTGCTGCTGGCGTCGGGCGGGATGTTCTGTGTGGTCTACGGCTTCGCCAACGCCGCAGACGACAGCTGGAGCACACCCTCGACGTGGGGCGTCCTCACACTCGGCGGCGCGCTGCTGATCGTATTCGCGTTCTGGCAGACACGCGCCGCACATCCGCTGCTGCCGCCCCGGGTCGTTCTCGACCGCAACCGCGGCGGCGCGTACCTCACCATGCTGTTCGTCGGGACCGGCCTGTTCGGCGTCGTGCTGTTCCTCGTCTACTACATGCAGAACGACCTGGGCTACTCGGCTGTCACCTCGGGCGTCGCGCTGCTGCCGATGATCGTGTTCACCACCGTAGGGGCCGGGGTGGGCGCCACTAAGCTGATGCCGCGGTACGGCCCCAGGCCGCTGGTCGTCGCAGGCCTGCTGATCAGCGCGGCCGGCATGACCTGGCTGACCGGGATCGGCGTGGACTCCAGCTACGCGGCGCACCTGCTCGGGCCGACCATCCTGGTCGGTCTGGGCATGGGCTTCGTCTTCGCCGCGGTGATGAACACCGGCACCTCCGGCGTGGCACCCCAGGACGCGGGGATGGCCTCGGCGTGCATCAGCACCGGCCAGCAGCTCGGCGGCGCCATCGGCACCGCACTGCTCAACACGATCGCCGCCACCGCCACCGCCGGCTGGCTGGACAGCCAGGTACAAGGGCAGCCGTCACCGGAGCAGCTGCACCTCGCATCGATCGACGGCTACACCACGGTGTTCTGGTGGTGCACCGCCATCTTCGTTGCCGGCGCCGTCGTCGCCGGCCTGCTGCTGCGCCGCGGCCCACTGCCCGCGCCCCCGGACGCCGCCGCCGAGAACCCGTCTGAGCAGACCGAAACAGCACAATCCTGACGCGCGTCAAACCCGGACCTGCGGGTCGGGCGGCCGGGGGAGGAGGGCGGTCAGCGGTCGAACCCCACTGACGGATTGAGGCCGGCCGGTGGACTCCAGAAATCTATCCCGACCGGGAAAGACAGCGAAATTCCACTGGGTCTCTAGCGGCTGCAAGATACCTTCCAGGAGATCGACGACCTCTGTGCCGGAGTAAACCCGTGTCTCCGGCCAGTGACGCTCCTGGCGTACTGCCAATGATTTGCCCTGATCACATAGACGCTAAGACTGACACTGGAGGATGAATGACCAGGACAGGTGAGTTGGAAGGTCTTTACTCCGTCATCGAGGAATCAGCTGGACTAGTGGATATAGTCCCCTCGCATGACAAGGTCTGGCCTATCCTCACCGCGTACGGAGATGTCCTCCCTCAGGCCGTGATCGCTTTCAGGGTGGGGACGCGCGACGCAGGAGACCTCGACTGCCGCTTCACGGCGCTTCCCAAGGACGTTAATCCGTATGCCTTCGCGCTGTCGAACGGCCTCGCCACGGAGGCGGACCATCCCGGCGGCGCTCTGCTCTCGGACGTCCAGGAACGATTCCCTGTTCGCTCTCACGGTATTGACTTCGGAGTCGTCGGCGGCTTCAAGAAGACCTGGACGTTCTTCCCTATGGATAACCTCCAGAAGCTGTCGAGGCTTGCCGACATCCCCTCCATGCCGCGCAGTCTGGCCGATAATATCGAGTTTTATACCCGCCACGGCCTGGACGACAAAGTGAGCATGATCGGGATCGACTACCCGAGCAGAACGGTGAATGTCTACTTCCTCGGGGCACCCGCTGAGTGCCGCGAACCGGAGACCATCCGATCGATAGTGCGCGAATTGGGGCTGCCGGATCCAAGTGAGCAGATGCTCCAGCTCGCCCAGCAAGCGACCGGCATCTATACCACCCTGAGCTGGGATTCTCCGAAAGTCGAACGGATCACCTTTGCCGCGCTGATCTCGGATCTGATGGCGCTTCCCACTCGCGTTGAAGTCGAACCAATAATCGAGAAATTCGCGAGAAGCGTTTCGTACACGTACGACGCCGACCCCAAGGGCGTCTACGCTGTTACGTCGTATAGCGGCGGGGAATACTATAAACTCCAGTCCTACTATCAATTGAGCGACGGCTCCGTGGAGGCGAAGGGCCTGCTCGGCTCCGGCGCGGGCCCCGCCGCGTCGTCGTCCCCTGACTCCAGCCAGTAGTGTTTCGCCGATTTCCTGTGCAGTGAATGGTCCTTCCGGGGCCGCCGACGGAACGGCGTCTGGGGGTGCGACCCTTGACCAGATTTGGTTGCCATGGGTGTGGTGCGGCTTCTATGGCTGCGGCTGGTGGTTGCAGGGGCACGGTTCCGGCGGGACCGGAATCATCTCCAAGGAGCAGTCGACCGCCATGGACGACGTGCCCTCGCAGTTGTGTCTGCCGTCGTAGATCTCGGCGGTGAGGCAGGGGCCGCAGGGCAGGAGTGCTGTGGCGATGTGTGGCCCGGTCGTAGCTTCGATCTCTGCCGCGAGGGCGGTGTGCAGCCGTTGGGGGTCGGTGAGGTAGCAGGTGCGGGCGAGCGGCACGATCCACCGCAGGTGGTGGTGCTCCTCGGTGCGGTCGACGGGCGGCACCCACACGTAGCCGTCGTCTTGGATGTGCATGAAGGGCTGCGGCAGTTTCCACGCAGCAGCGGCTCCCGGGCGCACGAGCCAGACGAGGCCACCTGCGGCCGCGTCGTGGATGACGGCGCCGCTGTTCGTCGCCGAGACGGGCGAGGGCAGGCAGGCCGATACGGGAGGGCACGCGTACCGCCTCTCACGCGCGGCCTGCCGGGATGAGTTCGACGGTGTCACCGCTCGGCGGCGACCAGGCCTCGACATCGCGCATCACCGTGGCACCTCCAGGTTTTCCAGAAGCGCGTTCACGGAGCGAGCCAGGCGCTGCGCATGGGCGATCCGTGCGGGCAGACCAGGCCCCGGGGTGAAGTTCAGACGGATGCGCGCCTCGCCGATGCACGCCATCGCGCAGGCCCTGGGCGCGTCATCCTTGGACAGCCCCTTGGTGGCCTTCTCAACTTCCGGGTTCAGCACCATCATGTTGCCCCGGTACAGCAGCGTCAGTGTCTCCAGCTCGTCGTACGAAGGCGGCTCCGCGTCCGGCGCGAGCAGCCGCGCTGCGGCGGCGGGGTCTGGACGCGGCACAGCGCTTCCTCGATGAGCACCAGGACGTCTTCGACGAGGTCGAAGACGGCGGCCGTCAGGCTCCCAAGGCGCACGCCGCGTAATGGACCTGTACATCGACGTCCCCTGGATCCTGCAGGTCGCGGAGATCGCGGGCGCGGGGATCCCGCCCCCGACGACTACGGGTGCCGGTGGCAGGGGTCGCCTGCCACCGTGCCGAACTGCTGGAGAACCTGTCTACGACGGCCCCTACGCCCGCGCCGCCGCCCTGGTACACATCCTGAGCCGCTGCCGCTGGCTGGAGCGCTCCAACATGGCCGTCGCCGCCGCGACGGGCGTGATGTACCTGGAGGCCTCCGGGATCCAGATCAAGCCCACCCGCGAGGACGCCGTTGTCCTGCGCGACCTACTGCGTGATCCTGCCTGCACCGCCGCGAGGATCGCCGCGCTGCTGCGCGGCTGGCCGCAGGCCACCTGAGAACCCGTGAGCCTGTGGCACACCCCCAGACCTTTCCGCAACGGTTGGCCCTGTTGGGCCCAACAGGGCCAACCGGGCGCTGGATCAGGCGGGCAGGGCTCGATTGCGGTCTGCCACGGGCAGCAGCTCGGTCAGGGCCGCTTTGTCGGCCAGGAGCTCGCGTACGGCGGCGTGGTGGCGTTGCCAGTTGACTGGCGACGTGGAACCGGGTCATCCATAGGGCGGGCCGTGTTCACCAGCGCATGCCGAGTTGGTCGAGGTCTGTGCGGCGTTGTTGGGTGAGGTTGTCGGCCCTGCGTCTGGTGTTGTCGAGGATCATGCCGAGTTTGACCTCCACGAGCCTGTCAGTGCCGTCCTGAGGAGCCGCCGGGCCGTCTTCGGGCTGCAGGTGCTCGATGTGTTTTCTGGGTACGCGCAGGTGGCCCTCACGGGCGTGGAACTGGCGTGCGGCGCGCAGGTTGAGGGTCCACTTGTCGTCCTGTGTGCGCTTCACGGGCCGCTCATCCTCCCCGGCCGCCTCAAGGCCAAGGACGTTCTCCAGGAGCCATTGCTGGGCGGCCATGAGCGTGTCCCAGCCCAGGCGGCACGTCTGGACCCAGCGGCCCAAGTCTTCGCCCTGCACGATCACTGCTCCCGGAGCCGTGGGAACTGTCCCGCCGCCTTTCACGTGGGTTTGGGTGAGGCGGAAGCAGCGTTGCCAGCTGGTGTCCCATGCGGGGCACCAGGCGGGGTCGATTTCCTCCAGTGCTTCGCGTCGCGTCTGGGTGAGGGCTCCGGTGCTGGATGTGACCGGGAGGCCGGCCTCGCGGCGCTGGGCGATGCTGTTGGCGTGCCGTGCTGCGGTGCGCTGGTTTTTGGCCCAGGTCCCGACCGGGTAGCCGTCCCAGACGGCTGTGGCGGGTGGCAGGAAGTGTCCGTGGGCGCCGGCCCAGTTGCGGGCGGCGGTGAGCCCTTCCTCGAAGGCGATGTCCTGGTGTGACCAGACCATGCCCAACTGGTCGAGCTCGGTGACCCGCGCGGCCGCCAAGTGTCCGGCCTTGTGGAAGCGCCGCTGATCCGCGAGCCACGTCCCGAGCGGGAAGCCCGCGGGTGTCCAGTCGCCCGGGGTGATGAAGTCGTAGGGCACCTTCAGCTGCTCCTCGCTGGTCTCCTTCCCGTACCGCACGGCGGCTTCGATGCCGCGCCGCCAGTAGGTGTTTTCCGGCTCGATCACCCGCAGTTTCACGAACCGGGCGAGCTGTGCCGGATCCCGGGGTGTGCTGAACTTCAGCAGCTCCCGCGCCGGGCCGCTGGGCTGTGCCCGGCCGGCCGCCTCACCGCCGGGCTGCTCCTGGCCGTCGTCCTCGCCCGGCTCTCCCTCTCCCTCTCCCTCTCCTTCTCGCTCGTCTTCGTCGGGTTGGTGAGTGCTGTTGCGGATACGGGGGTCGGTGAGGGCTTCGATGGTGTCGGTGTCGTGCGCGCGGAGCGCGCCGAGGATCTTCGCGAGGGTGCTGTAGGCGTCGGAGGTGAGCATGTCGTCCGGGTTTTCTCCCGGTGCGAGGAATACGGGCACGATCAGCGAAGCGATTTTCCCTTCGCCGGGTTTCATGCGCAGAGCCCGGCCGACCATTTGCACGATGTCGACCATCGACCCCCGCGCATCGCAGAAAGCGACGGAATCGCAATTCGCGGTATCGACGCCTTCGCCCAGCACCTTCACGGAGCTCAGCACGCGCAGCGCCGCCGGCCAAAGCTCCTGCCCGCCGTCGGTGTCCGGGTTCTCGATGACCTCCGAGGCGAACTCCTCGAGTACGGCTCGCCGGTGGCCGGGGGAGTGCTCGCCACACAGCCAGGCGGCCCATACCCGCTCCGGTTGCGGAAAGCGTCGCGGATCGTCCTGCCACAGTCGTTGCGCGACGCCGAGGACTCCCTCGGCCATGGCTTCTGCCTCGCTGACCCTGCTGTGGAAGGTGAGTACCTTCCGCAGGTTCTCCTTGGCCGCCGCGGTGAGCACACCGGTCTGCAGCGCGGCGAGCCGCGCCCCGCGCACGGTGTCCGAGCCGGGGCCGGCCTCCTGGTGCGCGTTGTGGAGTTCGGGGTCGGTGATGTCGAGGCACACGACCTGGTACGGCGCGACCAGACCGCGGCTGATGGCCTCGGACAAGGTCAGTTTGAAGGCAACGGGGCCGAAGACGGGTGAGTTGGGGTCCATGCTTGCGATTAGCCGCGGCTGTTCACGCCCACCACCGCGGGCGTCCTCGGGTGCTTCCCAGATGCGGGCGGTGGCGGTCATGTAGAGGCGGCGGGCTGCGGGGATCTTGTTCTGGTCGTGCACGGCCGCCCACGGCTTCGAACCGTCACCGCTGACCCGGTGGGATTCGTCCACGATCATCAGGTCCCACACCCCCAGGCCTTCCGCGTGTGCGCGCTGCAGGATGCCCAGCCCGACGGCGGCGTATGTGGCGAACACTGTCACCCGTTCCAACCCACCTACCCAGTCGGCGAGTTCAGCCGGATCCGTCGTGCACGGCACTCCGTCGGAGTCCTCGGCCCGCAGTGAGCACACCCCCACCATCGCCCCCGTACGCCCGCCCTCCCGCCACGCGGACGCCGTCTGCGTCAGCAGATCCAGGGTCGGCACCAGGACCAACACCCGCCTCGCGGACAGCTTCTGAGCCGCATGCACGGCGATCAGCGTCTTGCCCGAACCGGTCGCGGCGATGACCTGGGTCCGCAGCCCCTCGGCCGGCATGTGCCCGTCGACGGGCGTCTGCAAGGCACGCAGGACTGCATCGACTGCCTCCACCTGATGCGGAAACAGCTCTTTCCCCGGCATATGGTTTCCCTTTCCGACCCGCAACAGACGCATTATCAAAAACTATTCAGGGGCCGCCTGGATCCGGCTACAGCGAAAAAATCGGGAGCCGGTCAGTGGGTACTTCAGTCTTTCGCAAAACGGTTTTACGCGTCCCGTCCGAATGTCCGGCCGACTCCGCTGAGACCCGGCCGGACCCTGCACCGGGGGTGGCCCTTCCCTCCATAAGATAGCGGCCCAAGCAAGATGACGCACGCAGTTGCCGGAACTGTTCCTGAACTGTTTGGATCCGCCACCTCGGGTGGCCCGCACCCCGAAGATGTTCCCACCCCTTTACGCCAAGATCCAATCGGAGGAGGCAAGACCCATACACACACCGCCCCCTGAACCCACGTCAGCCCGCACCCGTCCGAACCCCTAGCCAGCCGCTTTGAATTCGCGGAGCGAATTCCATTCGGGACCACGGAGTGGACCCGAATCTCAGCGTCACGGAGTGACGCAGCATCAACCCCCTTGCGGAGCAAGGGGGTTCCGGGCGGAGCCCGGAGATCTTTCCGCCGCGTAGCGGCGGCGCGTTGTGTCTGCGGAGCAGACCGCGCGC